>JAFLCO010000073.1:16878-21438 GCA_017303535.1 Planctomycetota bacterium | reverse complement strand
CGAGGACCTAGGGCCGGGCGAGCTCGCGGCCGAGCGGCGTCCTTCGCTTCGTTCGCTACGCTCACTCCGCGAAGGACGCCCTGATCTAATAGACATCGTCTCACCCCTGTAAGGCAACATACAAGGGGTACGCTCCCTGAGCAGACACTGGTGGGCAAGCCGCCCGTGGCACCCGATACGAAATTGAGAACATCGCGACAGACGCCGCTCGCTTACTCCGGTTTGCGGGCGGCGTCTTGTTGTTCGTACTTATGTAGATACTTGTCACGCAGCTGCTTGTGTCGATCGGTCCGATCGACCGCGCGGCCGTCGATGTAGGCCGCTTCCACTTGGCAATCGATCTCCAGCGGATCGCCGCTCGTGATCATCAACGTGGCATTTTTGCCGACCTCGAGCGAGCCGAGTTGTTTATCGACCCCCATGATCTGCGCCGGGTAGAGTGTGATCGACTTCAGGGCTTCATCGGCCGGTAAGCCGTGTGCGACGGCGGTCGCCGCGTGGTACGGCAGGTTCCGCACGTTGGCCATCCGGTCGGAAGCGCTGATGCAAAACTTGATGCCGGCCTTGTAGAGCCGAGTCGGTACCGTGAACGGCGTATCGTACGGATCGTTGCGATAGCGAGGCAGCCGATGCGTGCCTTTGACGACGACGCTGACGTCCTCCGCTCGCAATAGCTCGGCACATTCGGGCGCGTGGTAACCGCCGACGATCACGAGCCGTACCCCCTCCTTGCGCGCCAACGCCACGGCCGATTGAATCTGCCGCATATCGTCGGCTCGCACGTGCAGCGGCGTCTTCCCTTCCAAGACCGGCAGCATCGCTTCCCAGCGGGCATCGAAATCGGGCGGTGGTCCGCCTTGCTCGCGGCGCGACTGCTTCAGCTTCTGATAGGCCCTGGCACTCGCGAACAGGTTCGTCATTTGCTCCAGCGCCTTGGCTCGCTTCTCCTCGCGGACGCGCGACTGCTCGAGCCGGGCGGTTTGCGTCGGGATGAGCAGCGGCCATTCGACGATCATCGCCGCGTCCGTCCGCACAGACATTTCTTCCCATGTCCAACCGTCCATGCGCATTACGGACGCCAAGCCGCACAACAGCCCGCCGCGCGGGCAGGTGACGGCCGTGAGCACGCCGTTGGAGCGCGTGACCGGAATCAGTTCGCTATCGGGGTTAAACGCCGTAACGGCCCGCGCGCTCGGGTTCACTTCGCCGACCTCGGCATCGTCGACCGTGGCCCGGACCGCTTGAATTTCGACGAGGCCGATTTCCGTATCGGCGTCGAACAAGCCGGGATAGAGATGCTTGCCCTTCAGATCGACTCGCTTGGCGTTTTTCGGAATTTGCTTCTCGTCTGTGCCGACAAATGTGATCTTGCCGGCGTCGAATACGAGCACGCCGTTTGCGACATCGTCGCCGACGACGGGATGAATCGTCGCCCCGACGAGCGCGATCGGACCGGCTTGAGGCGCACCGGGCACGGCATCGTTTGCTGCGGCAAAACTTGCGAGAAAGGTGTTGGCGACGAGAACCGTCGATGCCAGGAGAAAGTTCTTCATGAGCTAGTTCCCCTGTTGTTGTTGAGCTTGGCCGAGGCGAATGTGCGGCGATCGGCAACCGCAATAAATGTCGTCGCGAGCCCACATCGGCTTCTTCTCAGCGTCGGGCGACGTGTCGATCGGCTCACCGGAGGCGAGCACGCGTTGAATCAAGTTGTTGCGACGGGCCAAGGTTTCATCGCGGCGGCGAAGATCGTCGGCCCGATCAAAGTACTTCCGGCCGTCAATCCAGGTTTGCTCACAGCGCGACATGGTCGACAGCGGCGATGTATTCCAGACGACAAGGTCGGCGTCTTTGCCCGGTTCGATCGAGCCCACGTACTTATCGATGCCGAGTTGCTTCGCCGGATTGAGCGTGACGAACTTCAAGGCTTCCTCGGGCGACACGCCGCCGTACTTCACGGCCTTCGCGGCTTCCAGGTTCAAGCGGCGAGCGAGTTCGGCATCGTCGGAGTTGAACGAAACGACGACTCCCCGATCATGCATGATCGCGCCGTTGTACGGAATCGCGTCGTAGACCTCGAATTTGTAGGCCCACCAATCGGAGAAGCTCGAACCGCCGACGCCGTGCTTCGCCATCACGTCGGCCACTTTGTAACCTTCGAGAATGTGCTGGAGCGTCGCCACGCGGACGTGAAACTCTTCGCATACTCGAAGGAACGCCAAAATCTCGTCCTGCCGATAAGAATGGCAATGGATGAGCCGCTTCCCATCGAGCACTTCGACCAGCGCTTCGAGTTCCAAATCGCTACGCGGCGGCAGGCCGCGTTTAAAACTGCGATATTCTTGCCGGCGGCGGCGATAATCCTCGGCCGATTTGAACGCGTCGCGGAGGAGTTGTTCGACGCCCATCCGTGTTTGCGGATATCGGCTCGACGAGCCCCAGTTGCTGCGTTTGACGTTTTCACCGAGTGCGAACTTGATGCCGGGCGGGGCCGCCGCGAATTTCATCTCTTCCGGCAACGCCCCCCAGCGAAACTTCACGACCTGATTCTGGCCGCCGATCGTGTTGGCCGAGCCGTGCAGAATGTTCGACGACGTCACGCCGCCGGCCATCTGCCGATAGATGTTGATATCGTCGGCTTCGATGAAATCGCCGACACGCACTTCGGCGGTGATCGATTGGGTCGACTCGTTCACCCCGCCGTCGGTCGCCACGTGCGAATGGCAATCGATGATGCCCGGCGAAAGATGCTTTCCCTTACAATCGACGACGACGGCCCCCTTCGGCACCGTGACGTTTTTACCGACGGCCTGAATCTTCCCGGCGGCGACGACCACCGTGGCCCCTTCGAGTTTGCCGGCCGGTCCGCAGGTCCACACGGTCGCATTCGTAAACGCCAGCAGCTTCGGCTGCGCAGGGACGCCGGGCAGACCGAAATCGCCGAAGGGATAATTCACAGGATACAAGGCGGCCCGCGTATCGTCGTCGGCTTTCACGTGCGTCGGCTTTTTCTTCGTTTCCAGCACCGTGTGTTTGGCTTGAAACGGCACCCGCTCGCCGTGCGGCAGGAGCAGGAAGCCGTCGAGCTTCAGACCAGGCGCGTCTTCGCGGACATCGTCGCGAGCGGTGAGCACCGCGGCGCTGATTTGCACCTCGCCTTTCCATTCCAGCGAGT
The DNA here is from genome assembly GCA_017303535.1 of Planctomycetota bacterium. Taxonomy (GTDB): domain Bacteria; phylum Planctomycetota; class Planctomycetia; order Pirellulales; family PNKZ01; genus PNKZ01. The sequence goes on along the minus strand of JAFLCO010000073.1, from coordinate 18,266 downwards.
CCCCCTTCAGTGCCGCGCTCCATTGAGCACCGTCCATGGCCACGTTTTTCAACGTCGCATCTTTCTTGTTTCGCGTGAGCTTCCCCGTCAGCTTTTCCGCTTCGCCTTCCAGAGTCAGCGAGAGTTCTTCCGTACCGCCGCCTTGCTTGGGGATCGTAAAATCCCAACGGCCGCGTAGATCCGCAAACAAGCGCGGTTGCACCTCGTAGCGGCGTCCTTCGACCCAGGTATCGATAACTTTCGCCTTCGGGTTCGTAAACAAATCGCCGTCGGCCACGACCAGCGACGCCGTCTTGCCGACCTCGATCGTGCCGTAGCGCTTATCGAGCCCGAACAGCTCCGCCGGCGTGACGGTGAGCGCCTTGAGCGCGTCGTCGGCCGTGAGCCCGCGCTCGACGGCTTTGCGCACCTGCCCGAGCAGCGAGTCGCTCAGCTTCAGGCGACGGCTCGTCAGCGCGATGCGGACGCCCGCCGCAGCCAGGCGGCCGGGATTTTCCGGGGCCGTATCCCAATGCATGAGCTGTTCGAGCGACACGGTGAGCGCCGCTTCGGCGTTCGCAACATTCGGCGCTCCCGGGAAATTGAGCGGCACGATCACGGCCCGGCCGCTCGCGCGCACCGCGTCGAGCCGCTGATATTCGTCGCCCGCGCCATGCACGATGATCGGCAGATCGAATTCGCGCCCCAGCGCGTCGGCCCGGAAGAAGTAGTGCCAGTTACGGGCCGAGACGACGATCGGCAACTTGCGGGACAGTATTTCATTGAGCGCGACGAGCCCGTCGTTGGTTTCCGGTCGCGGTGCGGCCGGGTTCGTGCGGAAGACCTCTAATGCCCGGGCATACCACACACCGTCGAGCAGCGTTTGCCGCACGATCGCCACGGCGCCCATCGGCGAGTTCGGGTAGATTTCATCGTTGCCGCTGGAGGGTTCCAACTCCATGTGCAGAGCCGTCTGCGGGCTGACGACGGAGTACGTCGGCGAGTCGTCCCCCGTGGCCACGGCCGCACTCGTGCCCTTGATGATCCCTTGCGACGGCGCGACGATGCGCACGGCCACGCCTTGCGAACGGTAACGCTTGTTGACGTCGGCGACCGGCGCGTAATGTTCGTCGAGCCGCACGTACGGGCGAACGGCATCGTTCCAGCCGCCGACGGCCGAGCGCTTGACGTCGAGTTCTTGTTCACCGCCGGCGTCGATGAAGCCGGCGTAAATCGTGCGACCGGCCAGATCCCAGACGACGGCCGATTGCGGTACGTTCACCTCCGCGCCGACGGCCGTGATGAGCCCGTCGCGCACGACAACGGTCCCCTTTTCAATGATCTTGCCCGGGGCCGTCACAATCTTCGCGCCGACCAAAGCGTGGGTCTGCGGCGTGTTGTCGCGCAGC
>JAFLCO010000073.1:0-16868 GCA_017303535.1 Planctomycetota bacterium | reverse complement strand
GGGGCTCGACACCGTGCCCAGGAACGGCCAAGACGAGAATGAAGAGCGAACAAGCTCCAAGCAGCAAGCGCGGAGCGACGCCAAGCGAGCGGGACGCCATCAGAGAGTTCCGATTCCAGGTGCACGTCAGGGTGCGGGAATTTTTAATGATAGCCTACGCCCCGCCGCGCCGCCGGCACTCGCCGCCCCCATTTGAGTCGCCCATTGATCGCTAGCGGCCGGACAAAATTGCCCTATTTTCCGATGCAAAACCGGCTGAAGATGCGATCGAGGATGTCGTCCGTGTAAACGGCGCCGAGGATTTGGCCCAGTTCATCGAGGGCCGAGCGAACTTCGGCGGCAATGAGTTCCTCGCCGTGTTTTTGTTCGGCGACGGTAAGGGCCGTAATCAGCGCGCGACGTGCCCGCGCCAAACTATCGCGGCAGCGAACGGCCGTGCTCGCCACGACGTCGCCGGCCGCCGAACTTCGCAACCGTGCGGCAATCGCCGCCGTGAGGCGATCGAGCCCCTCGCCGGTGGCGGCGCTCACATGCAGCCGTTCGTCGCCCGCGGCGTCCGAGGTCGTCGTGGCCGGCGACAAGTCGCTCTTCGTCCACACGACGAGCCGTTCGCCGTTCAAGTTTGACGTTATATCTTGAGGCGGTGCCGCAGCGTGGTCGATCACGGTTGAATCGCAACAAAGCACCGTCAACGTCGCCCCGCGGGTTTGCTCGACTCCGGCGCGCTGCGCAACCGCATCCAGAACGTCGATCGCCGCGGTTGCCAAGCCGGCCGTGTCGACGAGTTGCAACATCGTGCCGCCCAGCGAAAGCTCGGCCGTCAGATAATCGCGAGTCGTGCCGGCGATCGGGGATACGAGGGCCGCGTGTTTGCCGACCAGCGCATTGAAGAGGCTGCTCTTCCCGGCATTGGGCGAGCCGACGAGAACCACGCGCGGCAAGACGCCCGCCGCCGCGCGATGGTCGAGCTTCGTTTGCAGTTCCGCCACGGCGGCTTCGGCCGCTTGCAGTCGCCGAATCAATTCACTACGGGCGATAAATTCGATATCTTCTTCGACGAAGTCGAGCCCGGCTTCTAATTCAGCCAGCAAGTCGAGCAAGTCGCCCCGCAGCGCACCGAGCGGCCGCGCTAAGCCGCCGGCCAGTTGCTCGAGCGCCGCATCGAGTTGCCGGCGATCGGCGGCGTCGATCACCCCGAGCACGGCCTCAGCCTGTGTGAGGTCGAGCCGGCCGGCCAGAAATGCCCGCAACGTAAACTCGCCGGGCTTCGCCGGTCGAGCCCCGTGCGCGCATACGGCGGCGACCGCGGCTTCGACGATCGGCGGAGAGCCCGGTAAATGAAGCTCGACCGTCGGCGCTCGCGTGTAGCTCCGCGCGTCGGGCCAGACGAACAAATCGCACGGCACCGGCGCGGCGAAATCCGGCAACCTTAACGTTGCCGGCACGCACGTCGCCGTTCTTAAGACGCCCACGGCCGCATGTCGGTCAACGTCGATCACCAGCGGCATCACGCAAGCTAGAGCTTTCGGCCCGCTCACGCGAACAATCTCCCGCACACCGCCGCCCGGCGCACTGGCGACGGCGGCGATCGTGTCGAGCGCGTCGAGCATGGTAGAAGTGGGTACCCCTCACCCCCGGCCCCTCTCCCGCAAGGGGCGAGGGAGTATTCGGATTGCTTTTAACGGCGCTTCTGGCGGCGACGCGCTTCGTCGGACTTCTTCGCATCCGGCGTCGCCGCCGAAACGTCGATCACCGCTTCCGAGGCGGGCACGCCGGGCTTCGGCTTCGGCAGGAGTTGTCGTTCGCAGATGCTCCAGATGCTGCCCGCGATGAAGTACACGCAGAGGCCCGCCGGCACCTTAAAGAACATCAGCCCCATGAAGACCATCATGTACTTCATGATCTTCTGCTGCATGGCCGTTTGTTCGTCGGTGGCCGGCGGCATCATGATCTTGTTCTGCAAAAGGAACAGGGCGATCGTGATGCAAGGCAACAAGTTGAAAAACGGTCCGAGCACGAAGATGCCCGAACCTTCCGTAATGAAGCTGGGCATAAACGGCCGCCAGTCCCACAGCATATCGGGGGCCGAAAGGTCCGAGGCCCAACGAATGTTTTCCGAGACCAGCGGGGCCTGTCGCAGTTCGACGTCGACCTTCAGCGAGTTGTAGAGACCGACGAAAACCGGAATCTGAAAGAAAATCGGCAAGCAACCGGCCAGCGGGCTGTAGTTATGCTTGCGGAAAAGTTCTTGCTGGGCGCGGGCCAGCTCTTCGCGTTTGCCTTTGTACTTTTCGGCAAGCTTCTTGATCTCCGGCTGTAGCAGTTGCATCTTCTGTGCCCCGAGCGCCTGCTTGCGCGTGAGCGGATGCAAACACATGCGAACCAGCACAGTGAGCATCAAAATGGCGATGCCGTAGTTGCGGACGATGCCGTAGAAGAAGTGCAAAATCGCGAGCATCGGGATCGCGATCCAGTCGTACCAGCCGTAGTCGATCTGGGCGCCCATGCCGAACGAGTCCATGAACTCGGGCACTTTGGGGCCGAGGAACATTTTGTATTCGTCGACGATCGACTCACCGGCGGCCGTCTCGACCGGCGCGCGGAGCATTTGAAAGCTGACGTCGGTTTCTTTCTTGCGATAAGCGTCCTTCGGCGGCTTGCCGACGGCCAACGGCACGACGCGCGAGAATTTACGCTCGGCCGGATCCTTAAGCTCCGGTCGCAGCGCGGCGGTGAAATACATCGCATCGACGCCGACGTAGGTCACCGGCTGCTCCGTCAGGCTGAGCGCCGCTTTCTCTTCCTTATCGACGATCTGCGTGCAACTAAAAATGCCGTTGGTTTGATAGCCGCCGACGAACTGGCCGTAGATGACGTCGCGCATGCCGATGCCGCTGCCGAGGCCGATCTTCGCATCGCGCGCGTACCAGGCGCCTTCGACCGGCAATCCCGTCGGCCCGCCCAAGCGATACGCGAGGAACTGCGGCTTGTCGCTCGTGTTCTTCAGTTCGACGCGCAGCCGCAGCGTGTACGCTTCCGGCGTATCGGCCTTCGCCTCAACGTTGCGCCGCTCGAGAGTGTAACGCTTCACGAGTTCGGCGTTGCGCGACGGAATCGCGCGACGGAAGGCGACGCTGTCGGGCTGGTCGGCCGCGGCCGGCAACAATTCCCAATTCGTACTGTAAAGATTAACCCCTTCAAACTCCGCACGGTCGACCGGCAGCGCATCTCCGGCCGCGTCTTGGAGCGTCGTAAGAAACGACAACGGATCGGCTTTCGTCGGGTCGGTCGGGTCGCTGAACTCCGGCCGAATCAATTGCAGCGGCGTCCGGCCAAGCACGGCCTGAGCCTGTTTGGCGTCGCCGACTTTCCCGGTCTCCGCTCCGCGGAGATAGCCGATTTTGGCGTCCTGCCCGTGCTTCGTGGCGCGGAGAGCCGTGGTCAGTGCATCGACCGTCGGCGTCGGCTGATCGTTGAGCGTCGTGATGACGTCGCCCGCTTTCAGTCCCGCGGCTGCGGCAGGCGTGCCGAGCCCTACGACGTTCACGCGCACGCCGACCGGCTTTCCGCCGTCCGCGTAGTTCGTCGGCGCGAGGCTGCCGAGATATCCGCCCAGCGGATTGAGATCGTCGATCTCGTGATAGCGCGGGTTATTCAGTTCGACGCGCTCGACGACGCCCCCCTTGGCGTTGAACGTCACCAGCATCCGGTAAGGGCTCGCCGCGTCGAGCGAGCCGAGCGTGGTCCAGCGATCAGGAAAAGTTTGCGTCGCGGCGTTCGCCTGGGCGTTTGGATTCGCCGCTTGCGCAGCGCCGGCCGTACCCGTCGCCGAAGCCGTCGGAGTCGCGGTAGCCGCGGGCTTCGTGCCGGTCGCGGTCGCCGTGCCGGTGCCCGTCGCCGTCGCTTTTGCAACGGCCGGCGGCTTCGGCGGCGGCGGGAAAAATTTGGCCGTGATCCAGGAGTGGCCGATAAAAATGGCCGCCGAGAGCACGCAGAACGCTACAAAACGCTTGTCCATAAAAACCAACAGGCTCCAAAGAATGCCGGCGCCGTTTGCGGTCGATTCCGTTTCTCGCGACCGGCGCCGAACGAATGCGGGGAGTGCTGTGCGCTACATCCCCTTGCGTAGCCGATCGCCGAGGAAATTATCCAACTCGGGCACGGCGTAGATTTTTTCGACGGTCTTATCGAGCGGATACTCGACGCGACGATAGACGATACGATCGTCTTCCAAAATGACGTAGCACGACCGCGGATCGCCGTCGCGCGGCTGGCCCACCGAGCCGACGTTCACCATCAGCTTCGCGTCGCCCAGCTTAAACTGATATCCCATCTCCTCCGGACGTACGAACCGGCCGTCTTGCGTGAAGACGCCCGGCACGTGCGTGTGACCTTGGAAGCAAAACCGCTCGACGAGCGAGAAGAGCTTCTCCATCTTCTTCGGATGATGCACGTCCTCGGGGAAGACGTATTCGTTGAGCGGGTTGCGCGGCGAGCCATGTACGAACAGGAAACCGTTGTCGCGATGCAGCCGCGGCCGCTCGCCGAGAAATTCCCATCGCTTGGCGTTCTGCTCCGGGTCGCCCGTCGGTTGTTCGAGCTGATCGCGTGTCCAGAAGATCGCGCGTTCGGCCCCGGAGTTAAAACCTTCGGGATCGAACAGCGCGCCTTGGTCGTGATTGCCCAGAATGCAAAGATCGAACTGCATCACGCGGTCGATGCATTCGCGCGGGTTCGGGCCGTAGCCGATAACGTCGCCGAGGCAGAAGATTTCGCTGATGCCTTGGCTTTCGATATCCTTGAGCACGGCCTCGAGTCCTTCGAGGTTGCTGTGAATATCGCTGATCAGGGCCCGTTTCACTGGTTGCTCACATCCCAAAGCTGCGGCCACTACCCGGGCAAGCGACCGCGGGCTAGGCTAGGCATCGTGCAAAGATCGCTAGTCTACAAGTTCGTCAGTCTACACTGTGCGAGGCCATTCGCCCCAGGGGGCGAAGCGAAACGCCGGTGCGGACGCAGCGACGGAAATTGTCGCAAACGCAAGCCGCAGTTTAGGTTAGCACTCCTCTACGGTCAAGGATCGCCAACTCGTCGCGCGGTTGTCGAACGCCGGTTTTCCGCAAGCTGACCGCATCTTAACTTCTCGCTCATCGCACCCGTTCCCCTCGTATGCGCATCTTAGCTTTGGAAACGAGCGGACTCAGCGGCAGCGTTGCTCTGCTCGACGACCAGCGCGGATTCGAATTCTCGTGCGAGTTGGCCGCCGGACAACGTAGCGCTCAAGCGCTCGCGCCGGCGATTCACGACGCCCTGAAGTCCACAGGTTGGTCGCCCCGCGAACTCGAGGCCGTCGCCGTAACGGTCGGGCCAGGGTCGTTCACCGGCCTGCGGATCGGCGTGACGACGGCGAAGACCTTGGCCTACGCGATTGGCGCGGCAATCGTCGGCGTCAACTCGCTCGACGTGCTGGCCGCCGCGATTCCGCCGAGCGACGCTAGGCTGTGGGCGCTACTGGATGCTCACCGCAGCGAACTCTTTGCCGCGAGCTACCGCGTGAATACCGCCGGCGATTGGATACGCGAAGACGCGACTCGTGAATGTTCGTTGCCGACCGTCGATGCCTGGCTCGCGCAACTCGCGCCCGGTGATATCGTCACCGGGCCGGTGCTGGCGAAGCTCGCGAGCCGCCTTCCATCCGGCGTGATCGCGGCTGCGGAAGAACTGCGCAGCCCGCAAGCTCGGTACGTCGCCAGGCTGGCCGCGAAGCGTTTGGCCGCCGGGGAGCGAGACGACGTTTGGAACCTCGTGCCGTTTTACGGTCGGCTCTCTGCCGCGGAAGAAAAGCGATTGGCGACCGACGCCTAAGAACTTCGCTCGTTCTTTTTCTTCTTCGCAGGCCGCGCGTTCTTCTCGGCGAACGGATCCCACGCGGCGTCGCGATGCCGCTCGTATTCGATTTCATCGGCCAAGCGATCGGCGGTCGCCGCGCCGTACCAGCGCTCGACGACATGAAACGTCATGTCGATGCCCGCCGAGACACCGGAACTCGTGACGACATTGCCGTCGTCGACCCAACGGGCTTTACGAATCCAATCGACCTTCGGGCCGGGAGCCGTCGATTGCTTCCAATAGGCTTTATTCGTCGTCGCCTTGCGGCCGTCGAGCAATCCGGCGGCCGCCAGCAATGACGCACCGTTGCAAACGGACATCGTGAGCTTGGCCTCGGCCGAGCGCTTGCGGAGGAATTCCAGCGTCGCCTCGTCTTTCAACGCCGTAAAAGCACCGAGGCCGCCGGGGATCAGCAGCATGTCGAGCGGCGGGCAATCGGCGAACGAGTGATCGGCAATCATTGCCGCACCTTGGCTCGACTTGATCGGCCCGGCCGTCGCGGCCACGGTAACGACTTTGACGCGAGTCTTGAGATTGCCCCACACCTCAAGCGGTCCGCAAGCATCGAGAATCTCGAAGCCGTCGAAGAGAACGAGGCCGAGCGTTTGGACCGACGCCGGTTGCGGCGCTTCGGCGGCAGCGGCCGGAGACGGATTGGTCGCAAATAGCGCGGCGACGACGGCCGGCGGCATGACGAAGCGAATGCGAAAACGATGCATATCGGCAGACTCATTTCGAAAAAAGTCGGGGACTCGGATCGGGCGACCGGGCTCAAGGCAATTTACCCGCACCAATGCCGCCAAGTTTCGAGCCGCCGCAGAAGTGAAGTCAAGCAACTTTTTGGCCACGCCGATCCGCGCGACGGAATCAAGCCGATTTTTGGCCACTGTAACAGGCACACGTCGTGTGCCATCGCCCGTGGAGCAACATCGCCGCTTTTGATTTTCTTTCGCCGTCCAAACCATCTCCAACACGCGTTTTTGCGTTTGCGACCGACGGCACAAGGCGTGTGCCTGTTACATTCTGGCGAAGCCTACTTGATTTTGGTCGCCGGCCAAAAACTTCCTTGAACGGATTCCTCGATTTGCTAAGTTGCGGGGTGGCGCGGAGGGCTTCAGACACGGAGAACTCAGGCATGGCAAATCGACGTAAGTGCTCGAAGATTTTGGAAAAATGGAAACAACTTACGTCGATCGCGGTGCGCACTCCTGCGCACTGCGCAGGCTCGGAAGTGCGCACCACATACTTAGGAATTAAGGGTGCGCACATCGAGAGCGAAGAAGTGCGCAGCGGCCAAAAACGAGTCGACGTAAGTGTGGCCAAAAAAAGTTTTTCGCAAAGTGACTTACGTCAACGAGACGTCGAAGACGTGATAGCCCCAAGCCGGCAAATCCAGGTAGAGCCCGCGGTCGCAAAGTTCGTAGCCGTCGCGTTGATACCAGGCCCGGCTCATTTGATCCCGGAGCAAGATCGAATTGCCGCGGAGCGATTCGTCGGCCAAATCCACGTAGCACTGCCCCTGCGTACGGCCGTAATTGACGACGACCAACGTTCGCTGGCCCGCGTCATCGCGCCATTCGTAGGCAATAAAGTTTCGCCAAGTCGGGTTTTCGTTCCAAGCCGGGCGCTGGGTGAGCAATCGCCAATGTCCCTTGTGAAACTCATGGCGCCTCAGGCAGGTGAGCAGCCGCAAATAGAAATCACGCACCAACGGGGCCGGAAACTCTTCGGCTTTGCGAGCCAAGTGAAGGTTCATCCGCTTCCGTCGGCCGTCGAACTGCCCTTCGTGGAAGAACCGCATCCCCGGCACGGTGTACGTCAGCACGGCCGCCGCTTCGTGCATCGCCGGCTCGAACACGGCCGCGGCCCGTTGCTCGTCGTGGTTCTCGAGAAAGCGAGCGCAGCGACGTTGAAAATCGTCGTCGGCCAGCAAGTGATCGCGGACCGCTTCGGCGTCGCCCGTGCAAAGTCGATCGTAGAGCGACTTATCGTAGGTGTAGTCGAACCCTTGAGCTTGCAATGTCGCTTCGAGATCCCAGTAGACTTCCGACAAAAACAGGAAGTCGGGGTTCTTCGCGCGGGCCGCGTCAATGGCTTCCGGCCAAAACGGCGTATCGACCGGCTGCGCATCGTGAGGCAACGAACGATCGCCCCAAGTTCGCTTGAAGACGTTCGGCAACAACAGCATCGCCATATCGCAACGAACGCCGTCGCAGTAGCCGGTGATCTGCGCGAGCGTTTCGATCATCGCACGGCGCAGGCCGGGATGACGATAGTTGAGTTGCAACGTATCGCGCCAGCCGGGGAAGTACGGGTCGCGGCCGTACGCGAAGATGCGATCGCCGAGGCGGACGTAGTTATGCGGCTCGGCTCGCAACTCGGCTTCTGTTCCGGCGACGATAAATTCCGGATGCTCGTCGACCCACGGATGGTCGAGCGCAATGTGATTCGGCACGAAGTCGAGCATCAGGCGCGCGCCGCGAGCCCGGAGCCGTTCACGAAATCGGGCCAGCGCTTCGGCACCGCCGAACGCCGTGTGCGGCGTGTAACTTTGAATCGCGAACGGCGAGCCGCAGACGTCGAAGTCGGTAACGTCGGGCAGGTCTTCCACGAACCCCGAGCGCCAATCGGCCGACGTGCGCGAAACTTCACGACCCGCCGGTCCCGTTTGCCAAATTCCCAACAGCCACAACCAGTCGAAACCCTGTTGGGCAAAATCGTCGAGAAGTTCGTCGGAGACGTCGTCGAGCGTGGCGGGCCGATTGAGCGTCTTGCTCAACTCCGTGAGGAACACTCGGGTATGAACTTGGTAGAGCGTCGGGAACATGATGTCGTTCAAAGTGGCAGACGGCGAAGCCGGGGCAAGCTTCGATTATACGTAGCAAGTCGCTCGGCTGCTTGTGACCCCTACCCCGAAAACCTATGATGGCGGCTCAACTCTTTCACCGTGAAATCGACGGCTTCCACCGCTGATTTCGCGGTTTTCTACTGACCCTACCCCCGAGAATGCCGGCCATGGCCGAATATCCGCTCGCATCGCAGTCGCTTTCGCTCGGCAGGTACGAAGCCGATGTTTTATCGCTCGTGAAATCCTGGGACGAGTCAGGGAATGTCGCACGGCTGTGGAAGCGCGATGCCTCGCTCTTCTCCGGGGCCGACGAAGCCCGTTGGATGGCTTGGCTCGATATCGTCGACGAGCAACTCAAGGATACCTCGCATTTGGCCAAGGCCACGGCCGATGCGGCGACCGGCAACAGCGGGCAACCGTTTGCCCACGTCGTCGTGCTCGGCATGGGCGGCTCGAGCTTGTGCCCGGAAGTGATGGCGTTGACCTTCGGGGATAAGAGCGGTCATCCGAAGTTGCTGGTGCTCGATTCGACGGTGCCGGCCCAAGTGCGGGCCCTCGATAAGCGGCTCGAAATGAAAAGCACGGCGTTCGTCGTGGCTTCAAAATCGGGCGGCACGATCGAGCCCAATTCCTTCAAGCAATACTTCTTCGACCGCTCGACGCAATCGCAAGGACTCGAAGGGGCAGGCAAGCACTTCATCGCCGTGACCGATCCCGGCACGAAGATGCAGAAGATCGCCGAGGGAGATAAGTTTCGGGCCATCTATTACGGCCTGCCGGAAATCGGCGGACGCTTTTCCGCGCTCTCCAACTTCGGCATGATCCCGGCCGCCTCGGCGGGCATCGACGCGATCGGATTTCTGAAGTGCGCTAAGGTGATGGTTCGCGCGTGCGGTGCGAATGTCGCCGCGAAGGACAATCCGGGCGTGTTGCTCGGCTTGACCCTCGGACAACTCGCCAAAGCCGGACGTGACAAACTCACGCTCATCACCTCGCCGGGCATCTCCGGCCTCGGGGCTTGGCTCGAACAACTCATCGCCGAAAGCACCGGCAAGCTCGGCAAGGGCATTGTGCCGGTCGACGGCGAGAAAGTTGCGGAACCGGCGACCTACGGCAATGACCGCCTGTTCGTTTACTCGCGACTGGCCACGGCGCCTGACGCGGCGCAAGACGCGGCCGTCGCGAAGCTGCGCGACGCGGGCCATCCGGTCATTACGATCGACGTGCCGACGACGCTACATCTCGGCCAAGAGTTCTTCCGCTGGGAACTGGCGACCGCGGCCGCCGGCGCGGTGCTGGGGATCAATCCGTTCGACCAACCCGACGTCGAGAGCGCGAAGATCGTGGCCCGTTCGCTGATGGAGGCGTACGAAAAGTCCGGCAGCTTGCCTAGCGACGAGCCGATGCTGAGCGAAGGAGACGTCAAGCTTTACACCGATGCGGCGAACGCCAAAGCCCTGCAAACCGCGGTCGGCGACAAGGCCGACGTTGCCGCGCTCGTCAAAGCGCACTTGGCCCGCATCGGTGCCGGGGACTACTTCGCAATCAACGCGTACATCGAAATGATCCCGGCCTACGATGAGCACTTGCAAGCGATGCGGCATGCCGTGCGCGCGGCGAAGAAGTCGGCGACGACCGTCGGCTACGGACCGCGCTTCCTGCACTCGACCGGTCAACTCCACAAAGGTGGCCCGAACAACGGCGTGTTCCTGCAGATCACATCAGACGATGCGGAAGACCTACCGATTCCCGGGCAGAAATACACTTTCGGCATTTTAAAGGCGGCCCAAGCTCAAGGCGATTTTGCAGTGCTCGCCGAGCGCGATCGCCGAATCTTGCGCGTGCACCTCGGGCCCGACATAGCTGCAGGCTTGAAGAAACTGCGAGCGTGGGTCGAAGCGGCGGTCAAATAAGTTTGCGACTTGTCTTAGCCCCCGACGAGTCGCCGGGGGCAGCGTCGAAGCGGTTGTTGGAATTGATTCAAGTTAAAGGCGGACCGGCGTGGCGGCGACGATTTTTGAACGAGCGCTGGAGTTCGTCGCCGACGGCATGAGCGTCGGCCTGGGCTCAGGCCGCGCCGCCAATCGTTTTACCGAGTTGCTCGGCGAGCGCGTTCAAAAAGGGTTAAGAGTCCGCACAACCGCGACTTCGCAAGCCACCGAAGATTTGGCCCGACGAGTCGGCCTAACTCCGCTGCCGCTGGGCGAGGCCATGCCGCTGGATCTCACGGTCGACGGCGCGGACGAAGTCGACCCGAGCCTGGACCTTATCAAAGGTTACGGCCGTGCACTGGTGCGTGAGAAGGTCGTGGCGAGCGTTTCGAAGCGGCTGGTCATTCTCGTCGGCCGCGAAAAGATGGTGCCGCGACTGGGCACGCGCGGCAAGCTGCCGCTGGAAGTCGTGCCTTTTGCCGCCGAGAGCGTATTGCATCACGTTAAGCGACTCGGGTTCGACGGCCGCTACGCGGAAGTCGACGGCAGCCGCTTTCAGAGCGACAACGGCAATTATGTGCTCGACGTCACGCTCGCCCCGTCCGCCGACGCGCGATTGCTGCAAGCGAACCTCCGCGGAATCCCGGGAGTCGTAGATACCGGACTGTTTCTCGGCATGGCCGATACGGTCCTCGTCGGCGACAATGAAACGTTCCGCCTCGCACAAGAGTTGTGCCGCCCGCGGCGTTTTTGATCTACTACGACTTTAGCTTGACATCGCAGCCTCGCCGCACGACGTACGCTGTTCGGAAGGATACGCCCGCATGAATGGAACGCTCCAAGTCTTCGAATCGGAAACCGCTCTCTTTGAAGGCGCGGCGGAAAACTTCGTCGCCGTGGCAAAGTCGGCGATTGCGGCGCGGGGTCGGTTCACCGTGGCGCTGAGCGGCGGTTCCACTCCGCGCGGACTTTACGATCGTCTGACTTCGGATGCTTTTCGCAACCAAGTCGAGTGGGCGAAGGTCGAGTGGTTTTTCGGCGACGAACGTCCCGTTGGACCGGAAGATCCGGAATCGAACTATCGACTGGCGAATGAATCGCTCTTCACGAAGCTGGGCGTGAACGAAGACAAGGTGCACCGGATTCAAGGCGAAAGCGAACGCCCGGAAGCGGCGGCAGCCGACTATCAAAAGGAATTGGCCCGCGTGTTCGGCGGCGGCGATGCGAACCCGCCGTCGTTTGATCTTGTGCTACTAGGCATGGGAAGCGACGGTCACACGGCGTCGCTGTTCCCGTTTACCTCGGCGTTGAACGTGCGCAAGCGATGGGTGGCGGCCAACGACGTTCCGCAACTGAGCACGCGCCGCTACACGCTGACGGCCGTGGTCATCAACGCGGCGGCGTGCGTGTTGTTCCTGGTCACCGGCGTCGGCAAGGCCAAGGTCTTACGAGAAGTTCTGCACGGCCGGGCTGAGCCGAAGCGATTGCCCAGCCAAATGATCCGGCCGACGACCGGCGAACTGCTGTGGTACGTCGATCGTGCGGCGGCCAGCCAACTGGAACTGTGACGTATATTTGACGACCGCTGACCCGCAACGATTCGCCGCCGACCTGACGACGACACTTCACCAGAACTAAGAACCTAAATGAGCGACGACCGAGTAAAAATCGCCCCTTCGATTCTGGCCGCCGACTTTACCCGGCTCGGAGCCGATGTCGCCGAAGTCGAAAAGTTCGCCCCCTCGGCCGGCGTCGATCGCCTGCACATCGACGTCATGGACGGCATGTTCGTCCCCAACATCAGCTTCGGCATTCCGGTACTCAAGTCGCTCGCGAAGGTGACGCGCTTGCCGCTGGAAACGCACCTCATGATCGAGGCGCCCGAGCGCTACCTGGAAGACTTCGTCGCCGCAGGCTCGACCAGTCTGCTCGTGCATGTCGAAGCGGCCCATCATCTGCATCGCACGGTGCAGCGGATCAAGTCGCTCGGCGTCAAGGCCGGCGTCGTCCTCAATCCCGCTACGCCCCTGACGGTTCTCGAAGAGATCTTGCCCGACGTTGACCTGGTGCTCTTAATGACGGTCAATCCCGGCTTCGGCGGGCAGAAGTTCATTCGATCGACGCTGCCGAAAGTCCAGCGGCTGCGGATGATGATCCACGAAATGAACATCGGCTGCGAACTCGAAGTCGACGGCGGCGTGGATGCTCAAACGGCTCGCGATTGTGTTTCCGCGGGAGCCGACGTACTCGTGGCCGGATCGGCCGTGTTCGGAACCGTGGAAGGTATCGAAACGTCGCTCGGTCGCCTGGCCGCGGCGGCGAATTCCGGCGAGTAACCGCAGTTCCGAGGTCGGCGCGAATCACTCGCTCCAGCGGCGGTTTTGCTTCTTCGTGCTGTCGCGTTTCTTGCTATCGAGCCGGCGTTCCTTCGACGCTCGACTCGGCTTCGTCTTCTTTCGCTTCTTCGGCGCGACGGCGACCGAGAGCAACATCTCACGCAGTTTTTCCAGGCAGTCGTCAATGTTGCGCGGCTGGTCGCGATAGCGCTCGCTTGTAATCAGCAGTTCGCCGTCAACGGTCAGTCGCGAGCCGTACTTCGCCAAAAACCTTGTCCGCACGGCCTCCGGCAGGCTCGGGCTCGTCGTCGCTTGCCAGCGCAGCACGGCCTTCGAATTGACCTTGTTGACGTTCTGACCGCCGGGGCCGGAACTGCGCGCGTAGGTAAACTCTAATTCGGCCGGCGGTATCTGAATGTGCGGAGCGACGACAAGCATAACCTTCTCACACTTTGCGGCCGGCCAAAAACGCGCGGCGCGGTATGTCCGTTGGTTCGGTATATTATACGGGCAATCAATGGACGACGAGGCGAAACGACCCGAGGTTCGCGAAATGCCGGTGCAGTGCGACAACTTTCGACGATGGAACTTGGTAGCTCTTCTCGTTCTTGCGACATTCATCGGCGGCCCTGGTTCGCTGCTCGGTAATGAACTACCGCCCGATCTTTCGACGCGGTCGAAAGGTTCCGATTGGGAGCAATTTCTCGGCCCGACCGGCGACGGCAAATCGCCGGAACGCGGCTTGATCGTGCCTTGGCCGGCCGGCGGGCCGCGGCTGGTTTGGCAGCAGCGCACGGGCGTCGGCTACGGGATGCCGGCGATCAGTCGCGGACGGCTGTTTCAATTCGACCGCCACGGTGCCGCAGCCCGATTGACTTGCCACAACGCCACGACAATGTCCGAGCTATGGCGGTTCGAGTATCCGACCGATTACGAAGACATGTTCGGCTACGACAACGGCCCGCGTTGCCAGCCGGTGGTCGACGCCGATCGCGTCTATATCTTCGGCGCCGAGGGGATGCTGCATTGCCTCCGCGTGCTCGACGGCTCGCTGCTGTGGAAGGTGGACACCGCTCGCGACTTCGGCGTCATCGCAAACTTCTTCGGCGTCGGCAGCACGCCCATCGTGGAAGGCGAACTGCTGATCGTCCACGTGGGCGGCAGCCCGCCGGAAAGCCGGCTTGTGCCGCCTGGGCAGCTCGACATGGTGAAGCCGAACGGATCGGCCGTCGTAGCCTTCGACAAACGCACCGGGCAGGTAAAGTACAAGGTCGGCAACGACCTGGCCGGGTACGCGGGCCCGCGCATTGCGACCATTGCCGGACGGCGGCTCGGCCTGCAGTTCGCGCGCAACGGGCTCGTCGCTTTCGATCCGTTGTCCGGAAAGCAGGACTTTTACTTTCCGTGGCGGGCTCCGATCTTGGAAAGCGTCAATGCATCAAATCCGGTCATCGCCGGTGACTTGGTGCTGCTCTCGGAAACGTACGGGCCCGGCAGCGCCCTCTTGAAAGTTCGCCCCGGCGGTTACGACGTGGTATGGAGCGACGCCGAATCGCGCCGCGACAAACGCCTACAAACTCACTGGAATACGGCCATTGAAGTCGACGGCTTCGTCTACGGCTCCAGCGGCCGGCACTCTAGCAACGCCGAGCTGCGCTGCGTCTCGCTGGCCACCGGCGAAGTGAAATGGTCGGAGCCAGATCTTTCGCGATCATCACTGACGTACGTCGATGGGCACTTCGTCTGCCTCACGGAGTACGGCGAGTTGCTGCTGCTCAAAGTGAACCCGGAGAAGTTCGACGTCGTGTCGCGGTTCACGCCCGTGCGGCCTGAGGGAGGCGTCGATCCGACCGGACTTGGCCCCGCGCGGTTGCTTTCCTATCCCGCGTGGGCCGCGCCGATCATTTCGCACGGGCTCATGTACGTGCGGGGCGAAGGACGCTTGGCATGCTTCGAGATTATTCCGCAGTAGCGACCGACGTTAATCGACGTTACGGCCAAGCACGTCGTCGCGGGCCGTCAGCACGTGCTCGATGATCGAGCGCATTCGCTCTTCGCTCGTAAACGGCGATAACACATACGATTTTAGTGCCGCAATCGGCACGCCGTGGTCGGTGTGGCGATAGCAATCGGTCATCGAGATCACGACGCCGGCTCCTGCCAACGCTTCGGCATGCACGCGCTCGAACACTTGGCGATTCAGCCGATTGTATTCTTCGACCTTCCGCTGAAATCCGGCGTCCGTGCGTTCACGGTCCTTAATGGTGAACGTATCGACGCCCGGCGGGTAGACGCGAAAGAGCGTCACCGGTCCGACGTTATCGCCGTTGAGCACCGTTAGGTCCGGATGCGCTTCGAGCCCTTCACGCAAGACTTCGGCCATCTCGACGATGTGCCCCAGCAGCGTCTGAAAACCTTCTCGACCAAGCATGATCATCGACGCGAGCGCCGCCATCGGACCGGTGCCGCTACGGCTGGTTTCCAGCGTGTACATGCCCGGATGATGCGTGCCCGATTGATAGAGATAGGGCATCGCCTCGCGGTCGCGAGCAATCAATCCGAAGTCGACGGCGTTCTGCACCAAGAAAAGCGACGAGATGTACGGCGCGTATCCGGTCTTGTGAAAATCGATGCCGATTGAATCCGCGAGCCGCAGATGTTGCAAACGGTTGTGGGCCCGCGCCAACGCCCTCACCGTGCGACCACGGAAGCCGAGTGGGTTGGCGGTGAAGTCGTAATCGTTAAAGACGCTCCAAGCCCAGCCGATAACGGCGTCGGCATGAATGTGCGGGTTGTAGTCCAACTCAAATTCGTTAACGAGCAGATCGCGCAGAGCGCGGACGGCCCGCAGATCGTCGAGACCGAAAGCATCGGTCGAGCCCATCATGGCAACGATCGCGGCGATCCGCTTTCCTTCGGCCAACGCTTGGCGAGCGGCCTTGCCGAGGGCGTCGACGTCGAGCGAGTTGTCGAGATGCGTCGGCACGCGCACGACTGATTCTTGACCGATGCCGAGCCAGCCGGCCGCGTTGAGCACGGCGTAATGACAATGCTCCGACGCCAGCACGACCACCGGCTCTCGCACGCCGCGCCGCATCGCGCCGGGAACTGCTTTCTCCAAGCCGATCTTAAGGCCGTAGAACAAGCAGCCGGTACCGCCGAACGTGAAAACTCCGCCGGCTCGAGAGGGATCGTAACCAACCAAAGCCGCAGCCATCGACGACGCCTTGACTTCCGCTTCCGAAAATCCACGCCCGCTTTCGTCGCTGCATAAGTTTGGGTTGTACGTTGAAGCCAGGAGGACGCCGATGATGCCGGCGATCGAAGGGTGCGTGATGACGTTAACTTGGCTCTGCGGATGGCCCCAAAGAAACATCCCTTGCAACTGAGCGACGAGTTGCGGCACCGTCGCCTCAAGGCTTTGGCCCGAGGCCAACATGCGCGCGGCGACGGCCTGCGCATAGTCCGGCTCATGCGGCCCGCCGAGCATCGGCATTTGCGACTTCAGAGCGTCGACTTGGTCGAGAGCCCGCAAGATCGTGAAGACGAAATACGCGTCATGCACCGGGTCGGAAACCGGCTGCGGGAACTGACGGCGAAGCGTTGCGAGAAGTTCTTGGTAGCGGGGAGTCATGGGCGTGCTAACGGTTCCAAAATCAACTAACCGGCCAAGCGGCGCTGGCGAACCTGGTCGAGCGCCGCGGCGGCGATGATGATCGCACCGATGACGATGTTGGTGTAAGAGTTCGAGATGCCCAGCGCGTTGCAGCCGGACTCGATGACGACCATCATCGCCGCGCCGGCCAGGGTGCCGAGAATACTGCCGCGACCGCCGTTAAGGCTCGCGCCGCCGATCACTGCGGC
>JAFLCO010000072.1:17420-21485 GCA_017303535.1 Planctomycetota bacterium | reverse complement strand
CCTGCTGAAAAATCCGGAATCGCTTTGCGCATGTTGCGAGATGCTTTGCGAGAAACAGTGGGCAAAGCAGTGATCAAGGCACAGAAAGAGGCTGCTATCAACGTTGAGCAAAGAGGTGAAGCGGCGGCTCGACTGATTCTCTTTTGCAGCACCTGTAACAAGATCATGACGCACGTTCCCAAAACCGTGATGGCCATAATCGAGCGCACTTCACAGATGTAAATACAAAAGATGCCTGTAAAGACGCCGAAAACGGACAAAAACCGAACGCACCAGTGCGGCTTGCTTAAAAAAAGTACGAGTCCGGCTATCACGGCGAACGAGCCGGAAGTGGCTGCCCCACCAGGCGTGTCCGAAAGTCCGAAGGGGCGCCAGACCTGTTTGCCGTCGTCGAGAGTGATCAGCAACCCGTCGGCAAATTGCCCCATCAAGGTCCGAACAAATTCGGCAGACGGAGAGAATCGTTCCGGGTAGTACACCTGGAGAACGCCCACTACCGAACTTATCGTGTGAAATGCCCACAGCATAATCACCGCATTCCACAACGTTCTTGGTGAAAGTTTAATGCGCCCGATCCAAAACAACGGTGCCCAGATCGCCGCGTTTAGACACCATTGAGCGATACCGGCAAGGGTGTTGGTATAAGGATGCAGCAATCCGAGGCCTATGCCGGCAATTGCCGCGATGCCGAGGCGTGAAGCAGGATGAGGTTTGATTGTGCGTCCAGGCAGAAGGAGCAGCATGGCAAGGCTGCTGAGAAATGTAGCCGCCCGGAAATAGATGCGCCATCGTCCGCCCATTCGCTCGGCCATCAAGGCGCATTGACAGACAAACTGCGCGGCCAAGAACAAATACAGCCACCGCTCCGATGACTGGGTCCGTAAAGCAGTAAAGATACGACGTGCAGTAACGCGGCCGTGGTCGGGAGACGAAATCGTCGTCGATCGGCTCATTTGGAATTCGTCGCGCTTCGGTCAATCACCTGAGATGACCGAGAATAAAGATCGCTCTCACGTGACGGAGGTTCAATTCTATGCTGCATAGGGCGGAATGTGCGAAATCGCGCGGCAGAAACTCCTGAAATGCGCTCGAGGGTCGCAGAGTTCCCAGGCACGCGTCGGTCCCTTGGCAGCAATCCGGCGACGTTCGTCCGTCGACTGGATCAGGTGGCATAGGGTTTCGGCCAAGGCATCCGTATCACCCGGAGGGGTGAGGATTCCGCATGTTTCGCCGACGATCTCCTTTCCTCCTCCGAAGTCGGAGGTAACTACCGGAAGGCCAGAATACAGGGCTTCCACGAAAGCAATTCCGAACGGCTCCGGTTGGAGATTGGCTTGGCAGAAGACGTCAGCCGCGGCCAGGATTCGGCGCACGTCGTTACGCTGACCTAAAAATCGGATTCGCTGAGCAATGCCTAGACGTGCTGCGAGAGCTTGAAGCTCTTGAAAATACTCGATTTCACGCGGTCGTTGTGCTCCGCCGACAATCCAAGCCTCCCAATTCTTCACGTTCGAAATTCGCCCCAGCGCTTCGAGCAAGGTTACGTGTCCTTTCCAGCGCTCAAGCCGAGATACTTGGATGATTACCGTGCAGTCATTGCTGACCTTGAAATCACGGCGTACCGTATTGCGTCCGTCTTGGGGAATATCGAACGATTCAACCGGAAGATAACAAACTAGCGCGGGGCAGTTCGGGAACAGTCGACATGCAGCGTCAAGCGTAAATTGACTGTTGGCGAGGATTAGATCGGGGGCAACCCTTGCGGCGATACGGTCGCCCCAGCTCACACGAGCCAAATTGTCGTGCGTAAAGTACACAAGCCGCGCGCCTGCTCGCCTTGCGGCGTTACCGGCGACCAGGTGCGGCCAACTGCCGTGTGTCACGACGACGTCGATGCCTCTGCTACCGACGATCCGTTCAAGCACCGAGCGAGCCTTCCACACGGTCCAGGGGCGGCTTATTCGCACCGAGCCCAGTTCGTGCACAAAGGCTTGATGGGAATTGAGTTCTTCGAACAGACGCCCCTGGTAACAGACGGCGAACTCATGCCGCACTTCGGGCACTAGGCTCCCCAGCTTCGCAACGGTCGCCAAATAAGCCTCCACGCCGCCATACAGATTGCCTGCGACAAAGTGCAGCACTTTCAGCATTTCCGGCCCGCCTATCTCGCCGCCGCTCATTCTTGACAATTCTGATGGCGGGGCCGACGTTTCCATAAAATGCGCAAGGCACCGATAACTACCGGCGATTTATTGGAGGCTAACTTCAAGGGCCACACGTGGGCGCGGTCGCGCTAACGATATCGCGATAATGTCGAAGGCTTCGTTCCGCCATCGTCCGTGCGCTAAATTGTTCGATCGCACGGCGGCGGGCGGAGTCGATAAGGCGTGTCCGCTGCTCCGACTCGAGTAGCCTCAGGGCGGCCGCGGCTAAGGCAGACGGATCATTCATCGGTACGGTCAAGCCACAGTCGTCGTTGGGGCATACCCACGGCACTCCGGAAAAAGGAATGTCCGTGTTTACGACCGGGCAACCTGAGGCCATCGCTTCGACTTGCACGAGTCCGAATCCTTCGCTGCGAGCATTACTGGGGAACAGCAACGCGGTCGCGGCATGATAGGCTCCGACGAGCGCATCGTCAGTAAGTTTTCCAAGCCATACCACGCGATCGGCAACGCCCTCTTTATGAGCCGTCCTTTCCAAGGATCGGCGTAGCGGGCCTTCACCTACGATCACCAGTGTTCCCGGCATCTTTCGCAAAGCACGGATGGCGACGTCGATCCCCTTGTAGTACACGAGCCGCCCGACACAAAGCCAAAGTGGGACACCGTAACGACCGCGAAACTCGTCGCGGTATCTGAGTGCGTTGGACGAGGGGGCAAGCAGCGGCTCCAATTCGATGCCGAGCGGCAAAGTCTCGACTTTCGGCAGCCAAGGAGCAAGCGCTCGAGAGCCTTGCGCATAACACGGACTCGTCGTCAGAACGCGTGAGGATTGTCGCATCAAAGGGCGCTCGAGCAATGCAAGAGCTGAGCCCAAGAATCGCTGCTTCACGACATCGCTGTGGTGCGTGATAAAGAGAGGCTTTTGCATCCCGGCCGCTCGCAGGGCCAAAGTCATGGTCGGATTCGGGGTATGCAAGTGCAGAACATCGATGCCGTGGGAAGGCTGTTGCAGTTTGCGAAGCAGCGGGGAGAGCCCGGGACAAAGGTCCCACTTGGCAAGCGACATTTTTCGAGCGACGCGACAAACGCGAACGCCGTGATCGTCTTCCCACGTCTGGCCGCGGACCTTGGCCGGAGACTCTCGATGATCGACGCAAACAACGCTAACGCGCGCTCCCAACTCGACCTGCCGGCGGGCCAAGGTTTGGACGTGTGTTTCAATTCCGCCGGCGACCGGCGGATAGTACTTCGTCAGATGACAGACGTGCATGCATGGAGTCGTATTGAATGTCGAAATGCGGCGTTCGGCGCGCACTCCGTGCTCTTGGGTGGCGAAGAATCGCCATCACGAAAAGGTCGTAACGCTAGCTGACGTAATTCCAACTAAACAACCATCTGTGCGGCATGCGACGCTTTGTCTAGCTCGTTCTTCGAGCTAAAGGACTGTCGCTAAGGAGACATCGCCGAAGAATTCGCGGTCACGATCTGACGAAGCCGTTCAACACCGAGCCTCGGCGCCCTCGCGCAGCGCCACATTCGCCGGATCAATCCGCAGTGTGGCGGATAATGGAGCTTGTGACGCAGCATCCTTCTCGCGAACCGCGATGTCCGGCAATCGGCCGTTAATCTCAGCCAAGAACTCGGCCATTTTCTCGAGCCACGCGATATGGTCCCCGTCGCAGTCACTCACGATCGACAGCGTCCCCATATTCCGACCGCCGCTTGTAAGCGGCCAGGTCAAGCGAACCACGGCGTTCTTCGATGTTTTAGTGGGCCGCATCCAGCTGGCGTGGTAACCTTCATGCAACCAAGGCAGGTTAAGGTCAAGCGTCAGATGCGACACTTGGAGTTCGCGTACGGCATCGATCAGAAAGGCCCACAACTCCTCCCACGGCCGGAC
>JAFLCO010000072.1:0-17410 GCA_017303535.1 Planctomycetota bacterium | reverse complement strand
TTGCATCCGTACCTGCGACTGCCAGGCCGCGGTAGTATCCGTGGTGCCGCGACTCCATAGCTGTCGTCCCAGTCGGGCCAGTCGATGGCCCGCCAACTGGAACTCCACGTGACCGAAAATACGCCGCTCCACCAAGAACCCGACGACCGCCAACGAGGAAAGTATAGCGAACCAACTGTTGGAAAACCGAACTGTAAGCCAGCTGCCGATCCCAGAAAAAAAACACAAGCTGCCGACGAACACGGCCAGCTGCCGCGGCGTCAGACCGCGGTCGAGCAGGCAATGGTGGAGATGACTGCGATCGGTGGCGCTGAGGCTGCGTCCGGTCAGCTTGCGGCGAACGACCGCCATGCCGACATCCATGAGCGGAATGACCCACATCGCTAACGGCGCCAGCATTGCGTAGGTCGCTGCCCCCTTCAAATTGCTTTGAATTGTGAGAGAGCCGGCTAGTAAGCCGATCGCCATGCTTCCGGCGTCACCGAGAAAGATCGTCGCCGGGGGCGCGTTGTAGCGCAAGAAACCGAGCAACGAACCGGCCAACGCTCCTGCGCACAGAGCGGTTACCCAGTTGCCGACTGTGACTGCCGTGGCGACGACGGTTAAGCTAAGCACCATGCCGACCACCGCCGCGAGGCCGTCGGAGCCGTCAAGAAGGTTGACCGCGTTTACGCAAGCGACGAGCCAAAAAATCGTAATGGGAACGGCGAACATGCCGAGCTCGATCGTGTAACCCGCAACGGAAATCTGTTCGAAGCCAAGCCCGGCCTGCGCGACGATGCCTGCGGCGATAATTTGGCCAAGCAGCTTGTAACGGGCGGCGATTCGAAAAGCATCGTCCAATAAACCGACGACGCAAATGAACGCAACTCCTGCTCCAATTCCTGCGAATTGCTTGCCGTAATGGGCGAGCGCCTCCCGGGCAGCGCCGGACAGGGCCGCAACTGCCAGCATCGCACAGCAAGCCGCTATCAACACCGCAAGTCCGCCGCCTAGCGCCGTGGGCGTTTTGTGGATCTTGCGGTGGGAATCCGGACGATCTACGAAGTCGACACGGTGTGCAACTGTTCGCACCAGGGGCGTGAGCGCCATGGCAGCGAAGGCCGCCGCCAAAAACACTCCGACGAGTATGGTTGCGCTCATTTCGACCGTTCGGTACGTTTTGAGAAAGGCGACGGGAGACCCTTGTGCTACTAGAAAGGGTCGAAGATCAATCGTCACCCATCTTCGATTATTCTAGTGCCGTAACATGGAGTCAAACGAATTAATCGCAGTTATAACTGGAAATGGGCATCGGATAACTGTGCGGAACCGATCATTTTGGGTTCGCACCGAATGTTTCTTATGAGCCCCTCGCGGCAGCGGCACTTTTTCGCACGGCACTTCAACAACTGCGACTCTTTCGGAGGCCGCTGTGAGGATCACCTTTGTAGCCCCGGTCGGAGTGGTTGGTGGCGCGGAACGGGCGATGTTGGGATTGCTCGGCCAGTTACGCCAAAAGCATACGGTGTCGCTGTTGGTGATGGCTGACGGGCCGCTGTGCGAATTAGCCGTTAGCCTTGGTATTCCCGTCAGGGTTGTTCCCCTGCCCTGCGAATGGCTAATGATTGGAGAACAGCAAGCGGGGGCAGCGCAACTGGCGAGGATGCTATTGTGGCGGGGCTATAAACTTGGCGGGTACGTGCGAGAACTGCGAACTGCCCTGAGAGGTTTATCTCCGGAGATTGTGCATACGCACGGTATCAAGGCGCATCTTACCGGAGCGATGGCGAAACCGGACGGGGCCAAACTGGTCTGGCACGTGCAGGACTATTTAAGCATTAGGCGTCTGAGTCGCAGGCTACTTCAATTGGCGGTCCGTCGAGCCGATCTCGCGTTCGCGTGCAGTGAGTCGGTCGGCGTTGATGTCCAGGAATGTTTTCCCCGCTTGCCGGTGGCGGTCGTGCCAAATCCTACCGACTGCGAGCACTTTCGTCCTGGAAGTTCGCAAGTCGATTTTGATTTCATCGCGGGCTTGGCGCCTGCGACGGGAACAGTCGTTCGCGTCGGGCTAGTAGCCACTTACGCCGTCTGGAAAGGTCATCGGCTGTTTCTCGACGCGATGAGCCGGATCGTCGCGAGATTCGGTAGCGGCGCCGTCAGGGGATACGTTGTCGGCGGACCGATCTATCGCACTGCGGGCCGGTCTCAAGTTACGGCGGCTGAGTTAGTTGGATACATCAAAGAACTAAAGCTCAACCGGGTGGTCGGTCTGGTTCCATTTCAGGCCGATCCGGTGGAAGCCTACCGCGTGTTGGATGTTTGTGTGCACGCCTCCACGGCACCAGAGCCGTTCGGTCTGACGATCACCGAGGCAATGGCGTGCGGGCGAGCGGTCGTGGCCGCAAACGCCGGAGGCCCGGCGGAAATCATTACTCACGAACGAGACGGACTTCTTTACGAACTGGGTAATCCCGACGCGCTGGCGGAAGCGATCATTCGACTGATAGAGAATGCCGCACTCCGCGATCAATTGGGCAACGCCGCGCGCGAAACCGTGACGAATCGCTTCCAGCTTTCGACGGCGACCGCGAAATTGCTCTCGACCTATCAAAGCCTCCTTGGTGAACGGGCTTCGACGGATTAAGAGAGGTTAACTACGCGCGGCACGATCCACCCTTCCCGCTTCGGCCTCTTCTTCGTCGGTGTAATAGTGGTGGTACGCGCCGTAGTCGTAGGCGTTTGAGTCGTAGTAGCCCGACTCGTACGCATAGCGATGGCCATACTGCGAACCGAACACGTGGCCGGTTCCCGGGCGTACGCCGCCGACGCCGTTGACCACCACGCCGACGATGTTCGCGCCGAGCTCGTGCAAAGACTCTACAGTGCGGCGAGCGTGCGGACGGACGTCCTTCGTGATCCGAATGAGCAGCACGACCCCGTCGACGCGCGGAGCGACGACGCATGGGTCCGTAACGGCCAAGACCGGCGGCGTGTCGATCAAGACGTAATCATAAGCTTCACGAAGCGTATCGATCATGTCGCGAAAGCGTTGCGAGCCGAGTAATTCCGAGGGGTTTTCCGGACGCGGCCCCGACGGTAGCAGCCACAGGTTTTGGCAGCCGCTCGGGGTGATCGCTTCATGCACGTCGGCCAAGCCCTGAATGGCGCCGCAGAGGCCTACGGACGGGTCGACGCCGAAGATTTTCGCGACGCGCGGACGGCGGAAATCGGCGTCGGCCAACAATACGCGTTTGCCGGTTTGGGCGAGACTCACGGCTAAATTCGCCGTGAAGGTACTCTTGCCGTCGCCCGGATCGGGGCTTGTGATTTGAATGACTCGGTGCCCTTCTCCGCGGATACCGAAGTTTAGACCGGTGCGGACCGCGCGATAAGCTTCGGAGATGGTACTGCGCGGCTTGTGGAACGCCATGACCGATTCGGAAATGCCCTCCTGCGGTTGCCGGCCGCGCTTCCGCTTGAGTTCCGGAATGACCGGGATGTGTCCTAACAGCGGAGCACCCAATTCCTGCCGCACTTGTTCGGCGTTGCGGAAGCTCTTGTCGGCCATATCCACCAACACCGCGATCGCCAAGCCGACGAGGAAGCCGGCCAATCCGCCCACCGCAAGACACTTGAATAACTTTGGTTCGACCTGCCACACGTCGTCGGCGGGCCAAATGGTCTTGGTGTCGAAACCGCCGCGGTTACGCACGAGGTTGATTTGGTCGAACTTCTGCACGACCGCGTCGAAAAGGTCCTTCGTCTTCTCGTGATCGTCGTAAAGCTTGCGCAGTCCGGAGGCGTACCCGCGCAGGCTTTCCGTCTCCTTCTTCAAGGCCTCGATGGCGTCGCTCATGCCTTGCTTACGCATGTCGGCGTTCTCGAGTTCCAACCGCAGCGTGGCGACGTTTTTATTGAGCAGAACGTCCGGCTGCATCTGAGCCTGAAGATTTGCTTCCGCGGACGACGCCTGCAACGTTTCCATGTGATCGGAAATCGCCTTGATTTTCATCTCGATTTCCAGCACCTTCGGGTGCTTCGGCCCGTACTTGGCCGCGGCTTCTTGGTGGGCCAACAGCAGCGGAAACATCTCGTTCTGCGTCGTGGCGTTGTCGCGGGTAAACCTCGTGTCTTTCCACGACGAATTCTTCTCGACGAGCTGCAACAAAACCTCGGCGGACGTGCCTTGGGCTTGCGCCGACTCGATCGTCGCCAGCAGGCTCGCGACGGAAAGCTTGTCGGCCTCGATCTTCTTCAGATCGTCGTAGGCCTGTTTGAGTTCGAGTTCCGGCTTCGTCAGCCCGTCTTTGAAGAAGATCGTGACTTCCGGAGGCACGCTCTTCTCGTACTTTTCGATACTGACGTTCTCGGCCTCGAGCTTCTTCTTCAGTTCATCCTTGGCTTGCGTAATGACTTCGATCGTTTCGTTATTGATGTCCTGATACGTTTTGCTCAAGAAGTCCGCGTAGCTCTTAAGGACCGCCTTCACGACCATTTGCGCGTCGAGCGGAATCTTCGAGCGATAGTTCACCTGCAAAACCTGCGAGTCGGGCGCTTCCCGCCCGCCGGCCCGGCCCGTCACCAGGTCCTGAATGATCACCGAGGGGATGCTCTCCCGCGGGATTCCCTCAAAGCTTTTGAGTGCCGGAAGATTGAAGTCCGGATCGGCCACCGCTTCGCGCACGATCTCGGGCGACTTAATGACTTGGGCGTGGGTCGTCATGCTGTCTTCGTAACCTAGTTCCCCTTGCAACAGGGAAATGGGCGAATTGCTCTCGCCGCGGCGCTTGATGATGAGCACTTGCGCCGAAGTTTCGTAGATCGGCTCGGCTTTGGTGAAGTACAGATAGCCCAGACCGGTCGCGATCGCCGTGAAGAAGACGATCGTCCACTTGCGATGGCGGCAGATTGCGACGACGTCGATCGAAGACCGATCGCCCGTGGCATATTGGTGCGTGGGCTGAGAGTTCCAGTCGTTTCCAACGCTCAAGGGAATGCTCCGAAGAGAAGCCGATACTGAACCAACTGCGATACGAGATCCGTCACGCAACCAAACGGGAAATCAGATCGAGGTATGAGGCGGTCGAAGGTGAAATGCAGTCGAAAGTGATTTCCGGAAAGGATCCAAGGGGCAAGCGGCATGCCGAGTCCGACCGAACAGCGGCGACAACTCGGCGGGACCTTTCCTTCGGCGAGCAAAAACCGCCGTTTCGCCGATCGACGAAGCGAGATCGCCGTCGCTTGAGCCCTGTAGAAAAATTCTATACCTGCTTCGACGAACTAGCCACCGATTTCTCGAAGTTTGCTTTCGGAAACATGCGGCGACATCCTTGTTGTGAATGTACGACGACGGCGCTGCGGTTTGCCGTTGCGGGGATGTGAACGACTTCAACGTCTCACAACCGTCACAATCCGCAAGCTCGTTAAGCGCCGCGCCGCCGGCAACGGCGAGCAATTCGCCCCAGATTCGTTGACGGTCTGAAAATGCAGGCATAGGATTTACGGAATCGGCACATGCCCGCGGCCGCTTAGAGTGCCGTCGGCTTCAGAATCTGACTCGTCTATTGATTCCGATTCAACGCCGATTTCTACTCCTCGCGAAGGGTCCGAAGGTAATTCCCGAATGAGCTCCATCGCCGCGACGCTTGACCTCCCGGAAAGCTCCGAAGTCGAGCGCAAGTCCTCCGGCGCGTTTGCAACCTTCCAGGCGGCGGCGTCTTTACTGCTTGTCGCAGTTGCCCACCTTCCTTTTCTCTACGTTTACTGCAAGTCGCTGCTTGCGCTGCCCCAGTACGAATACATCCTTGCTCTTCCGATCTTTGCGGGGATTCTCGTCTACGGCAGGGCTTGGCGCTTAGGATCGCTTAATCGCGGCGCCACAGGACCGACCGTGGCTTTGTTTCTGATTTCGGCGTTGCTCGTTTGCGTGGCTACGGTCTTCGATTCTCCTTGGTTGGGGGCGATCTCCGGGCTTTGGGCGATTCTGGCGGGTGTCTATGCCTGGGGCGGACGTAAGCTGACGCTGGCCTTTCTGCCGGCCTGGATCGTGCTGTGGCTCATCGTGCGGCTTCCGTTCGATTCGGACACTCGGTTGATCCAAGAACTTCAGTCGATCGCCGCCCGGCGGGCCAGCATCTTGCTGCACAACATTGGGCAACCGCACATCTTGCAAGGCAACGTCATCGAAACGCCGGAGAAGGTTTACGCGGTGGAGGAGGCGTGTAGTGGCGTCCAGTCGCTATTCGCGATCACCGCTTGTACCGTGTTTTTCGTACTTTGGTCGCGCATGGCCTGGTGGCGATCCCTACTGATTTTAGTCGTCGCCTGGTGGTGGGTTTGGGCGGCGAACGTCGCGCGCGTCATTCTCGTCACTTATCTCAACTCAAACTTCAACATCCCCGTCGATACCGGCTGGATGCACGACGCCCTCGGGCTGGGATTGTTCGGCGTCACACTCCTGCTGATCTATAGCAGCGGTCGTTTCCTATGGTTCGTTCTGCCGTTCGGCATCCTCGGCAAGCGCGACGGCATCGACACCGAGCAACTCGCGGCGACAAAGGCCGGTCAGGATATTCTGCCCACCAGCTTGCCGCGCGTCACGGAAACTTCCTTGGCAAGCGCGTGGCTGATATTGCTGTATCTGAGCGTCGTTTGCTTTCTGTTGTTGCCGCAAATTCGCGTACCTACGGCAACCGCTTCGCCTACGCGTTTGGAAAGTCTCGACGCGAATTTGGCCATCCCTGAAGCCGCCGGCTGGGTCTTGGTCCCGGGGAGCCACAAGCGAGAGGAGCGCAAACGCGACTCCCAATGGGGCGCTTATTCCCAGGCTTGGCGTTATCGCAAAGGGGAACGCGAGCTCGTCGTGTCGATCGACTATCCATTTATGGGCTGGCACGATCTAGGGACGTGCTACGCCGGCGGCGGCTGGGCATTGAACTCCCGAGAACAGACGCCGTTTGAACCCGGGGCGACGGCGGATTCTCCCGCTGAAGGCACCGGCGGAACCGGCGTGATCTTGCGCATGCAGAAGCCCGCCGAAAAGGACTTCGGCATCGTGCTCTTTCAGGTCTTCAACGGGCGAATGACGCCGTTGTCGCCGCCGCAGTCGAACGTTTTCAAGATCCTTGCCGAGCGGCTGAGTCGGTATCGCGAGCGGTTGTTGACGTTCGGAGCCGCCGGGGCCGATCTCAATTCGCAGACCCAGACCTTTCAAATCCAGATCTTCCTGCAAGATCATGCGCCGTTCACCCCGCAAGACGAACGGGACTTGCGGCAACTCTACACCAGCTTCCGCGCCCGTTTGGCCGGAGTTTTGGGGGCCGGTGAACAGTTCGTCGCCGCCCCTGCGGGAGAAATGCCATGAGAAACTCCGGGGGACTGCTTGCGCTGCTGTGGAACATCCTCACCGCCCCGTTACGCGCGCTCGTGTGGTTGTGGGAGACGTTGATTGTCGCCCCCTACTACGACGTCGCCGGAAGTTTGGGGGCGTTCTTCGGACGTTTCTTCAAAAGCGGGCGAGGGCCGGTCGGTTTTCTCATCGACTTGGTTCTTTATGTCCCGCGACTGTTACTGCTGCTGCTCACTTCTCTGTTTCAGTGGATTTGGTGGGCGATCACCGCCTGGCCTCGGCTCATGCAGTGGCAGGACCTCGTCTGGGGACTGCCTTCCGTCGTGATCGCCGGCGCCGCCGTTTGGTACTTCCTTGCGATCGAGACCGATAACAATACGCTGCTGGCTTCCTATCAAGACGAGATGCGGGAAGCGTTCGAGAAATCGGGCCAGACCAAAGACGACGAAGTCAAGCAGCAGATGACGAAGCGGGCGCTGTTCTTCGCGCGTAGCCTCACGCAGTTGCAGCCGCTCAATCAAGCGTTCCGCTATAACTTGGCAATGCTCTACAACGGTCTGGGCGAGGAAGAACGCGGCATGGCGATCGTCGCCGACTTGGCCCCGCGCGACTCGATCGGCTTCGGGCCGGCGCACGTTACCCGTGCCCATCAAATCTTCATGAAGCCGATGGGGCCGGACGAATTCAATGTCGCCGTCGCCCACATGGAAAGCGCGCTGAAAAGCACGGGACCGGAACTCAATCGCAACGACGTCCATCGCGAACTAGGCGAACTCTATTTCCAAGCCTATGTCGCGCAGGAGAGCGGCGGCGGCATTTCTCGCGGCCTCTCCAAAGACGCTCTGCTGGAGAACGCCAAGAAGAATTACCTATCGTACCAAGGCGAAGAGGTTCAGCCCATTCTCCGGCTAAGCACGATTCTGGCTCTGCAGGGCAATTACGAACAAGCCCGACGTAGTGTCCAACGGATCGTCGATACATTACGGAACAAGTTGGAAATCAACCCCACCGACGTTCAATCGCGGGTCGAATTGGCGCGCGTTCTCGCTTCGGCTATGGAATTAAGAGAGGCGTCGGACGTGTTGGAAATGGGCCGCATTCGCAAGCCGGACCCGCGACTCGACCAGGAGCTAAGCAACGTTCATTTTGCTCGCGCCTTGGAATTCCAGCGGCGCATGCCCGCCGCCGCCGAGCTGCCGTTTCAGGCACTGCGATCGGCCTTCGAGGCCAACCCCGGCAACGGCTTGGTCGTTGCCCGAATCCTACAGTCGCTGTTGGGAGCCGAAAAAGAGGCTGCCTTGGCGCGGGCCATGCTTGCCGAGTTGCCGCAACAGTACCAGTCTTCGGGGGTCGCCCAGTTTCTCTTGGGTTACGATGCCGATCGGAGGCAACTGCCGCAAGTCGCCGCCGAACACTACGGCCGAGTTCGGCAATCGCGCGACTCATTAGCCCCGGCCGTCATCGCCGCCTTCGCCGCGGCCCTCATCGCGCGCAAGTATTCGGCATTGCCGCCGTCGGCAGGACTGCAGTTGACGGAAGCGGCTATGCGGATTTGGCCGGATCATCCGGATCTGTTGTTTATTCGGGGGCAAACGTCGTTCAATGCGCGGCGCTACGCGGAAGCGATCGCTCTCTTGAATAAAGCCGTAGGCGAGAAGAAAAACGATGTTACACTGACAATTCGTTTGGCGGACGACGTGAGACTGCATCAGACCTTGGGCTCGGCATATGCCAAGCTTGGACAACGCGAAAACGCGGAAGATCATATGGCCCGGGCACGAGCCGCACATGCTCGAAGGGAGTCGCTGCAGTAGAACGGGTGCGGCGTGAGTTTCGCTTTCTTGACACTGTCCCGCTTCGATTGAGTTTTGCTTTCGCAGTCGTCGGCGTTCTAGCTCGACGATCCGGCGGCCATGGGATGTTGATGACGCCGACGTTGTTTTTTGACGACCAACTTGAATAGACCGTTTCCGCGAAAAGTTCGGCGACGCATCGGGCGACCACCGTCGCTTGATCAGAAATATTGTGAGATTCTTGGCACAGATTGCTCGACACAACTTACTTGGAAAATCGATCAGGAGATTGGCTATGAAGTGTTTGCTGCCGTTTCGATACGGCGCTTGGATGTGCGCGGCGTTGCTCTGCTGCGCGGGCATGGTTCAAGCTCAGACCCCGGCCGCTTCGACCGAGGTGTTGACCGACGATATCATCACGCAAGTGCTCGGGATGGATAAGGAGCAGCTCACCGCGAAGGCCGGCGATGCGGATGCCTCCCGCACGGAACGGGTGAACAAGCTCCGAGCCGCCTTCTCCGACGCGATCACGGCCTTCCGCGCCGGCGATGTCGAAAAGACGCGCGCCAAGCTGGAAGAGGCACGCCAAGCCGATTCGTCGATTTCGCCATCGGCCGTTTACTTGGCCCGTCTTTGCTTCGCCACCAACGATCAAAACCTCGTCAAGGTTGGTCGTCAGTTTCTCGATGAAGCCGTCGATAAGGAGCCGTCGTCGCCCGAAGCCTATATGATCTTCGGCAACCTGGCGCTGCTCGAAGGCCGTCTCGCCGACGCCGAACTGCAATTCACGCGCGCCGCCGAACTCGTTGATTCGCCGTCGGCTCCGCAATGGACGAAGGAGCAAAAGAACACGTTCTTGAAGAACATCGCTGGAGGGCTCGTCAGCGTTTGCGAACAACGCCGCAACTGGAGCCGCGGGCTCAATGAAATCCAAGCTTGGCTCTCGATCGACGCCAACGATCCTAACGCCCTCTTCCGGCAAGGTCGCCTAATCTTCCTCCAAGATCAGAAGAACCCGAAGGACGAGAAAACCGTCGCCGACGCTCGTGCGAAGTTTGAAGAAGCGTATAAGGCCGCCGTTGAAAAGCTCGCCGGCAAGGACGAGCTTTCGGCCGTGGTTCCGCCGGAACTGGCGCTGCTCGAATTGCAGAGCGCGACCGGCAACGTTGATAAGGCCCGCGAAGAAATCAAGCGGATCGACTCGAAGTCGGCCGAATACAACGATCCGAAGAGCAAGAAGGAAGGTAGCCGGGTTTACTCGACTCTTTCGCAGTGGTACCTCGGCCAGGGCGAGTTCGACAAGGCGACCGAATACGCCAACAAGGCGACGGCGATCGACAAAGATTCCCCGGCGCTCAAGCAACTCACCGCCGTGTTGTACTACTATGCCAACAACTACGAGGCGGCCGAGCGTGAATTCCAATTGATGCACCAGGAATCGCCGCAAGATATGTTCGCTGCCAACTACCTGGCGCTCACGCTCATCGAAGCGGCCAAGAAGCCCGACGGCTCGGTGGATGCAGCCAAGATGAACAAGGCCGTGCAAGTCGCCGAACTCAGCGCTCGGCTTAATCAGAAGTCGCCGGTGGCTTTGGCCACGGCCGCATGGGCGTACTTCAACGCCGGTCGGATTGGTGACGCAGCCCAGATCTTCGCCGCGTTCGAGCAACAGCCGAATATGGAATTGACCCCGGACACGGCCTACTACATGGCCCGCGTTTACGCCGCCTTGCCGGCCGGACAGTTCCCGCAAGCCTTCAACCGCGCTCGCGAGTTGATGGCCCGCGTGATCGGCACCGCCGGCGGCACCTTCAAGCACCGGAAGGAAGCCGAGCAGTTCCACGTGAACTGGGGCGGTCAACTTCCGCCGAAGGCGACGGGAACCGGCACTACGCCCGCTCCGTCGACCGGCACGACCACGCCGCCGCCTGCGAGCAACGGCGAGTCGAAGCCCGCCACGCCGCCTGCCGGTCCGGAGAAGAAGCCCGAAGGCAATAACTAACCTTCGACGCTTCGCAAGAGTGAATTCGCGAGAAGAGCGGGCTTCCGGCCCGCTCTTCTTTTTTTGCGCCGCTCGCGAACTTACTTGCGTTGCGTACTGCCTCCGTTGTTCGCCGCTTCAACGTAGAGCGGTAGGTAGCGGTAGTAAACTTCGAGGCACAGCGTTGCGAGAGCCGTCGAATAGACGCGACCGCCGTAGCCGCCCCAAACGTCGTTAGGTTCCCAGGTGCCGGCTTCGTCGCCGCTTTGGATCTGGCTCTTGAGAAGTTCGCCGGTGAGCGCGTCGTTCCACCGGCGCCAGTGGTCGCCTTGCAACTGGTACATGCCGAGCGTGCCGTAGTACCAGTAATAGAAATTCCTCTCGCCGAGCCCCGGCAGCTCGCCGAGCAGTAGATCGCCCGCTTCATCGCCGGCCGGATTCTGTCGGGCCATTCCCAAGAACTGTTTGCAGACGAGCGCTTCGGCCGTCATCGGACGGCTGACCCGTTCGCCCGCTCGATACGACGCATACCCGCCGGCCGGTCCGGACGTCACGCCCTGCAAGAAGCGAATCATGCCGTCGCGAGCTTCCGACGGCACTTCTACGCCGGCCAGTTCCGCGCTCTTCAGCGCCATGAGCTGCCAACCGAGTTGACTCAGATCGCCGGCTTCCTGCGGGCGATAGCGCCAGCCCCCCGTCGCGCGGTTCTGGCATTTCAAAGTGTAGTCGATTGCACGACGTACCGGCTGTTCTAAGGCGGCGTCGCTGGTCATCGCGTAGGCCTCGCTCAGTGCCAAGGCCGCCATGCCGTGGCAATACATGAAGGCGAACGGTTCCGCATTGCCGCCGAGGTTGCCGTTGGGATGCTGGGTTTCAATGAGAAACTTCACTCCGGCGGCGACGGCCTTCTGATGGTCGCCCCGCTCTTGCGTATGCCCCGCCCCGAGCAGCGCCAAGAGCGCCAAGCCGGTGATTCCGGTATCGGCGTTGGCGCCGGCGCCGCCCCGGTTGTGGCCGAGCACTTCCGTTTCATGGCCCGCGCCGAAACGCTGCGGCGACCAGCGGCCGTCGGCCTCTTGATGCGTGGCCAGCCATTGTAACGCCGCGTTGACCGCGGCTTCCGTACGCAACGAACCGCCGTGGGCTGCGGCGATTTGCAACCGATCCGAAGCCACGCGCTGCTGATAAAGCGGCGGCGGCTGGTGATGGTCCTTTGGCAGCGTTTGCGCCATCGGGGCCGGCGCGATCGGCAACAGCTTTGCGGCAACATTCGGCGGCGACGCGGGAAGCGGCGTCGCGGAGCGCGGAATCGGCGTCATCGCGCCGGGCACTTCGCTCAATTTCGCCGGCGACGGCGACGTCATCGCAACCAGCGGGTCCGGCAGATTGGCGAGCTTTGCGGGCGCAGTCGTTTTGAGCTTGGTCAACGCCGCAGTATTGAGTTTCGGCGGCGATATCTCGACCTTAGGTAAAGCACGGTTCCCCGCATCGCTGACAGCTTGCGGTTTCACCGGCACGCCGCTGGACATCCCCGTAGCAGATTTCTCAACCGCCGCCGAATTTGCCGCGGTCCGCACCCGCGGCGCGGCCGACTTCGGCAGAATGTCTTTCGCCGGCGAAGCTCTCGTTGGCATCGGAGGTTTTAAGGCCGCGGTCGGCGGCTTGGTCGCGTTGTCGGACAAGCCGAGATTGATCGTCACCTGTCCGCCGCCGCCGGCCCGCTCGGCGACGATCGTTACGCTTGTCGCGTAAATGAGCAGCAGCAGATGAAACCAGATCGCCAGAATGGCACACTTCTGCACCGGCTTGGTTTTACCGAGCTTCGTATGCAGCAGAGTCAGCAGGACGACGGTAAATACGCCCAGTCCGGTCCACAGCGCGACCCACAAGGTGTGGGGTGCGATCAGCCAGGCTCCCAGGCGGTGCACCGCATCCATTGCTCACCGCCTTCGGGCCGCGTCGGGCTTCTCGGTGGTCACGGCCACGCCAAGCTCGGTAATGCCCGCTTTCCGGCAGGCGTTCAACACTTCGGCCACGTGTTGAAACGCACCGTCGCCGTCGCCCCGCACGAGTACGCCGAGGTCGGCATACTGCGAACGGGCCGAACTAAGTCGCCGCGTTAGTTCGTCGAGCGTGACGTTCTCACAATCGACTGCGACCTGCCCGTCGCGGTAGACGTTAACGACCTTTTTCTCCGGCGCCGGCGTCAACGCTTCGACGTCGCTGACCTGCGGCACCTTGAGGCCGATCTTACGCTCCATCTCCGTGAATTTCGTACCGACCATGAAAAAGATGATCAGCAGAAACAGCACGTCGATCATCGACGTCAGGTTCAGCGTCGGCTGTTCGTCGAGATGAGTGCGAAGGGGCATAGGAGAGACCGGAGACTATAGCTTAGAGACTGGAGACTTCGGTCGAATCGGGGGTATGTTTTTCTTGCTGCTCTAAGCTCCCGGCTCTCGGCTCTAAGCTCAGGCAGCTTCTTTACTCGGCGTCCGGCGTTTCGTCGGCATTTCGTGCAGTCCTTCGGCAGAAACGATGCGGACGAGTTCTTGTCCCAACGCGTCGATTTCGATGATGAGCTGGTCTACTCGTCCGACGAAAAACAGGTAGAGCGACAAGGCGGGGATGGCTACCGAAAGTCCGGCGGCCGTCGTGATCAGCGCTTCGCTAATCCCGCCGGCCAAAAGCTCCGGCCGCCCCATCGCATTGCTCGACGAAATCTCGTTGAACGCGCGAATCATGCCGAACACCGTTCCCAGCAAGCCAAGCAGCGGGCTTAGGGTCGCGACACCGTTGAACACGCGCAAGTAGCGGCGCAGCGAGTTGACGGTCCGTTCGCCTTCGTCGAGCACCGCTTGCTCCACCTCTACCGCCGGTCGGCCCCACTTTCGCACCGCTGCGGCAAACACCACGCTCACTGGGCTGCCGTTCTCTTCGCAGAGCCGCAATGCCTTGTCGCGATCAAGCTGCCCTTCGCGCAATTGATGGAGGAAACGCTTGATGAACGGGCCCGGCAGCACTCGCCCTCGGCGAAGCGTCATGAACCGCTCAAACATGAAAATGCTCGTTAGCAGCGAGCAAAAGCCGATCGGCAGCATGATGACGCCGCCGGCCATGATGATCTGCCAAAGATTCTTCGACGGAATCTCCGGCATCTGCTCCCCTGCTGCGACGGTCGGCGTTGCGGTGCTCGGCGCGGTTTGGGCCATTGCGATACTCGTCGCTACGAGGCCGAGCAAGAGCGTCGTTACGCCGGCGGCGAGGCTTTGGCGCAGGCGCCGGCGACGTGATGCCTGCTCGGCGCGGCGAACTGACGGTGACTTGGCGGCTATCGTTTCGCGATCCATCGCTTATTTCCTTTGCACGGCTCCGTCGGCGGCCTCGGCTTGCCGCAGTACGGCGTCGCGTCGAGCTTGCGCATCGGCCGCATATGGCGACGTCCCGAACTCAGCGACCAGTCGATCGTAGGCGGCGTGTGCTTCCCTGAAACGCCCGAGATGCTCTTGGCACTTGCCGGCTTGCAAGAGCGCGGCCGATTGCCAAGCCGGCTGCTTGTGTTCGGTCAGGCAGCGGCGGTATTCGCGCAGTGCCGCTTCGTAATTGCGTTGATGAAAGTAAGTCTCCCCGGCGAGAAATTGAGCGGTTGCTGCCATCTCGGTATCGCGGGCTCGTTCGTCGTCGGCGACCCGCTCGTACGCGGCGCGGGCTTCGGCGAGTTCGGCCCGCGCGGCGTGGGCTCGCCCCGCGAGAAAATCGAACTCGCAATCGGCTTGCGGCAACTCGCGCTTGGCGACTTCGACGGCGGCGACCACGTCGCCCCACCGCCCGGCCTCGGCCAAGGCTTGTACTTCGCGCAGTCGGGCGGCGGCGTACCAAGACCTGCGTTTGGCGTCAGGCGTCGTCGTTACAAGTGCCGCGAACGCATCGGCCGCCGAGTCAAACTCGCCCGCTTGAAAGAGCAGTTCGGCTTTCCAGAAGCCGGCTTGCTCGGCCAGCGGGTGTTTCGGATGTTTCTTCGCCAACTCGGCCAACGCAGCTTCGGCGGCCGCCGGCTGTTGCAACGCCAGCGCCGTTCGCGCTTGGAGCAACAGCACATGCGGGCGAAGCTCATCTCCGGCGATTTTGGCCGCCTCGCGAAGCTTTTCCGCAGCTTCCGCCGCCCGATCCTCCGTCAGGTCGCCTTCCGCCAGCCGATAGAGGGCATCGGCCCGCAGCGGACTTTGCAAGTGGTCGGCAGCCAATTTAGCGAATGCCGCCGTTGCCTCGGCCTCTCGATCGAGAGATCGTAACAACCAAGCAAGTTCATAGAGAGCAACGTCGCGACATGTCGGGCGTTCGGCCGCGTCGATGATCGATTGATATGCGGACGCGGCCTCGCTCGGCTTTTTAGTGCGTTCGAGAAGGCGTGCAGTAAGCAGCAGCGCGTCGAAGCGGCGAGGATCTTCAGCTTGGCAGACGGCGAGAAAACGCTTCGCCGCCGCTAACGCGTCTTCGTCACGTCCGAGCCGTTCGAGCGTTTCCGCAGCCACCCACGCGACGTCGGCTGCAAGTTCCGCAGCTGAGGGCTTCGCGCCGTCCGTCGACTGCTCGGAGTATGGGCCTTCGATGATTCCCCAAGCCGCGCGTATTTCACCCGCCCGCAATAAAGCCTGAGCGTGTCCCAATACGGCTTGCGGACGGAGTTCGTCGTTCGGAAAGTCACTGATCGAGCGCTCGAAGAACGTTGCGGCGGCCTGGAAGTCGCCGTCGGAGGCCGCGAGGTTGCCGAGGTAGAGTAACGCACGCGATACGGTCGGCGCGTCGGCGTGGTCGGCGACGAACTTCGTAAGCTCGCGTTTCGCCTCCGGGCGCCGGTCTGCGAGGTAGCAACATTCGCCGGCTCGAAATCTTGCGGCGGGCTCAAGCAGCGGGTCGGGTTCCGCGGCTAAGTAGTTCAACCAAGCGTCGGCCGCCGCTTGATGATCGCCCGCCTGCACGAGCGACTCGGCCAAGTAAAATCGCGATGGCCCGGCCAATGGATGTTTGGCGTCGGCGGTCAAGAGCTTTCGATACTCCGCCGCGGCTTCCGGCCATCGCGAGTTGCGGAAGTGCTCGGCGGCCGCGGTGTAGCAATCGCCGACGACGACGGCCGTTGTTGCAGCCTGCTCGGCGCCGGGCTTGGCGGGCCCTTCGTCGGCATACAGGTTCCCGCGTGCGCAGCAAATCGCCGCGACGAGAATCGCGGCGATGAGCAAAGTTCGAATGGGTGCGAGCATCGGCACCTTCCGGCCGCCGGTCCCGCCAAGTCTCGGGCGGAGACTCGAGCGGGAGCCGTCGGCTTTGAGTTAGTGAGCGTGAGCGTGGGGAGCTCCCGGCTCGACGCAGTCCGCTCCCACCATGTGGAGGTGGTTGTGATCGATGTAGATGACTTCCCGTGAATCTTCATCGGTCGTCGTGTACGGAATCGGCCAGCCCACACGCGTGACTTCTTCGTAGTAGACCGTGCACTTGTAGTGAGCGTGGTGCAATTGGGCCGGGCCGATCATCGGGTAGACACGCGGCGGATCGACGTAGTCGGCGATCGGCTCGATGACCATGCGGACCTTGTTGCGTTGACGTTCCCACAGGAGCGGCACGCCGCCTTCGACGCTCGAAGCCTTTTCGAGAGCCCGCATGACTTCATCGGGCGTCGGCGGATCGAGGGCCTTCGGAACGCCGCCGCTCGTGACCGGGCCGAGGATCGGTACCCGTTCGTAGCGCTCTTTGTTCCAGTAGGCGTCTTCCATTCGGTCTTGGTGATACGGCGAAACCGGCATCGGCCACGGTAGGACCAACGACGGCATCGTCACGGTGTTGAGCGGGAACATACAGCCCGTCGAGCTTGCGACGCCGATCGCAAGCATGCAGCCGGCCAGTAGCGACGAGGACTTTTTCATCGTGAGCAATCCCTTTGCAAGTTCGACGGGCGGCGGTGTCAGGGGTTTGTTGTTCGGTTCGCGCCTGCAACACGGGCGCGGCGCCGAAGAGCTTTCGCCGATCCGGAAATAGTTATCGTGAGAATCTGTGACGAACTTGCGGATTTTTGCGCGTATTCTGAAAGGGGCGGTTGTGGCGCGCCGCCGGCGATGATGTGCCGGCATTTTTCGACGATGGCTAGCCGTGCGTCGGGTCCCAGGGACCACCGTCCCCAGGCTTTAAGAAGACAGTAAAAGGAAAAACCCTTGCGACGGGGGACCGTCGCAAGGGTCGGAGCAGGTTCGGCAAGTTGCGGCGAATTCGATTTCAATCTCCTTCGCCGTCATCCGCTTAGTGGCAGCGGAAGTG
>JAFLCO010000071.1 GCA_017303535.1 Planctomycetota bacterium | reverse complement strand
GCTTCGACGTTCGCGCGGCGGGCGATCTCGCGCTCGGCCGCGGCGGCCCGATCGAGGGCTTCGGCGGCCCGCGACAATTCGGCGGCGGCGACGGCCGGTTGCATACGCTTCACGTCGGCCAAGGCCGCTTCGACTTCGGCTTGCGCTTGCTCGAGCGCGGCATCGGCTTTTTGCACTTCTTGCTTCTTCGCCGCGTCGTCGCGGAGCGGATCGTCGATCGACTTGGCCGCCTCGCGCGCGGTGCGCACGACGTCGCGCAGTCGCGCATCGACCATCCGCGGCAGGTCGCGGCTTTGTCCGGCGCGGGAAATGTCTTTGGCCGCTTGCTCCAGCGGCGCTTTGGCGGCCGGCGTCGGCGGAGTTTCCGCTTCCGCCACCGGCTGCACCTGGGCTCGGGCCTGCTTCAGCGCCTCGCGGGTCGCTTCCAGATCGGCCGTACGCTGGGCGAGCTGCGCGGCGTCGCGCTCTTGCGGCATGTCGTCGGCGGCGGCGTCTTCCAGTTGCTTCTCAACCGCCGCGAGGTTGGCCCGCACGGTGTTTTGCTGCTGCGCGGCGTCGGCCGATTTCTGGTTGAAGAGTTCGACCGTCGCTTTTTCCGAAGCCTTTTGGGCCCTTTCCACCAGCGGCGCGGCGCTCGGCTTGTCGAGCACCATCTCGTTGAGCCGCTCAAGGTCTTTGCCGAGCGCCGTCTGCTTCTTCAGCAGGTTCTCGGCCGCCATCGGGTCGTCAAGCGGCGCAGTTTTCGTTTCGGCGAGCAACGCTTCTTGGCGGCGCATCAGGTCGCGCACGACTTCGAGCGCGGCCCGATGATCGGCCTGGATCAAGCCTTGCGTTTCCTTGACCTTTTTGAGCAGCACCTGCAAGCCGCGGATGGCGGCCGTCTCATGCTCGACGGCCGCGGCGAAGCGCCCCATTTCGATCGAGCCGGCCGCTTCGTCGAAGTGCAGCGCCGTGTCGGCCGCTTTCAACAATGCCAAACCTTCGACGGCCGTCCGCCCGACCTCGCCGCCCCAACCGCGGGCTTCGACCAACGTTTCCACGAGCTTGTCGTAAAGCTTCCGCGCATCGCGTTGGTCGGCCAAGGTGGAAAGTTGCTGCAGTTCTTGTTGTCGCAAGGCTTGCGTCGGCAGACTGATCGTCACCTCGCGCACCACCGATTCCATGTCGATGAGGCGACGGACCTGCGCCGCGACTTCCGCCGTTCGCAAACGGCGCGACAAGTTCTGCCGCTCGGCCAACAGCCGGGCCAGCACTTCGCCGATCTTTCGTCGGGCTTCGAGGAACGATTCGTCGCGTTTCTCCGTCTGATCGGCCTGCGCTTTCAAGAGCAGCGTCACGACGTCGCTCATCTCGGCGTCGATGAGGCCGTCGATGTTCTGCCGCATCGTCTTCACGTCTTGATAGAGCGGCCGCTCGGTCAGGCCGTTTTCTTCCAGCTGCTGGAGTTGAATATCCAGCAAGTCGAGCACCAGCTCCCGGGCCAACTCGGCGGCCCGTTGTTGAGTTTCTTGTTTGCGGCGCAGCTCGTCGACGGGAACGGCTTGAGCGTTGCAGGAGGGAAGGCGGAGGGGGGAGGGGGGAAATAGAATTCCGCCCACAACGATGATCGCGCACACTAGCCCCGAAGCGCAAGCGAGGGGACATGAACGTCGGGTCATGGCTTGGATCCCGTGGCGGCTGGAGAAGAGGCTGGTGATGCGGACGGTGTTGCGGTGGGCGCGGGCGGGACGGTCGCAGTCGGGGCGGCGGTCGGCGTCGGGGCGGGATTCGGCAACAGCGGCGCGACCGGAGGCGACGGGTTGGGCGAGCTGCCCGTCGTCGCACCGCCGCGGCCGGTCATCAGCAGTTGCTTCTGAATGATCTCGTCCATCTTACGAGCCGAACGTTGGTCTGTCTCCGCCATCGCCTCGTAGAGCCCCTGCTCGTCGGTCACTTCCAGCGTGAACGGCTCGCTTTGGGCCGTGGCCCGATCGGGGTCGCCGTTCCGGTCGCGGGCTTCGAGCCGCACCGTAACCCGGTCCCCCTTCTGAAGTTGCAAGCCGGCCAGCTCGAGCGGAAATTTGCCGGCCAACTGCCGACGCGCGGTCGCAGCCGCCGCAGGCAACGGAATCTCCACGCGGTCCTGGGTCGTCGAACCGTCGCCGTGCAAAACCTGACGAAGCACGGCCAGGCTCTGCACGCCGATGTCGTCGGCGGCTTGGTAAAGCAGCGACGGCTTACCGGTCGGCAGGACGTACTTGGTGACCACTTCGGCGGCGATCGTCGGAGGCTGGTCGGCCCGCAAGAGGATCGACCCTCGCAAGATTTCGGCCGGCGCGAAGCCGTCGTCGTCTACGGCTTCGACGCTGAACTCCAGCGGCTCCACGACAGATTCCAGCGGCGTGCCCGACGGGTCGAACTCCCACTCGCGGCGCTGGGCGTCGAGGGTCCGCAATGGCCATTTCTGCTCGGCCGCCGAGAGCCAGGCTTGCCGCAGCGATTTGTTTGCACATGCCACGCGGACGTCGACCCTGCTTCCTTCCAGCACGTCCGCGCTCAAGCGACCCGGCGGCGGCGCAGGTAAGTCGGCTCCGACGGCATACGCCGGCGGCGTGACTTCGAGCGAGACCATGACGCGCGGCAGCGGCTGCACGATCAATTCGAACGGCTCGCCGAACGCATCGCCGGCGTGCGCTTCGACAACGACCGGCAGCGGCGGCGCGGGATTCTCTATGCGATAGCGACGGCTGCCCGAATCGTCAGATCGTTCCTCGGCGGCAGGGTCGGCGGCAGTCAACTCGAGCAGGGCCGCAGTCCCCTGCTCGTCGACCAGCGTCAGGCGCACGCTCTCCGGCAGTTCGCCGGCCGCGACCACTTCGTACCGGACCGGACGATTCTCGGCGACGACGACGCGCGGCGTGCCGTCGCCGGCGAAGTTCACGGCGTGTCCGTTCACCTCGACCATGCGAATCTGTGTCCGTGAAGGGTACGCCGAGCCGCCGAGCAGCGCGCGATCGACCCAGGCCGCATAGTGGCGCGGCGTGAAGGCCGCGCCGACGACAAGCGCCGCAACCGCCGCGGCCGCCAGCCCTCGCTTCCAGCCGGCCGGCCGCTGGACCGGCTCTTGCGCCGGATCGAACGTTTCGGATTCGATCGTCGTCTGCTCGACGACGGCCTCGAGCAAGCCGACGCTGCCGTAGCGCGCCGCCTCACCGGTGCGGAGCCACTCATCGAACTGCAGGGCCGCCACAAGATCGCCCCCGGCCGCCGGTTGCGCGGTCCGCAAAGCGACGTCGACCGCATCTTCGCGCCGTCGCAGCACCGGCCGCACAAGCAGGATCG
Organism: Planctomycetota bacterium; assembly: GCA_017303535.1. Classification (GTDB taxonomy): domain Bacteria; phylum Planctomycetota; class Planctomycetia; order Pirellulales; family PNKZ01; genus PNKZ01. The sequence goes on along the minus strand of JAFLCO010000071.1, from coordinate 18,393 downwards.
CCGCCGCCCCGATGCCGCAGACGAGCAACAGATCGAGCACCAAGCGCGCCGCCGGCACAAGATTCCAAGCCCGATCGATTCGATAATGCAGGTAGACCAGCGCCGCTGCGAGGCCCGCCGTGAGGAGCAAAGCGTCAAGCAGGCGCACGCGCCGGCGTCGCGCGGCGGCGGCCGTGAGCTTGCGGCGAAGTGCGGCAAAGTCGTGCGAGCCGTTCATGGCAGATGCACCCATTTGCGGAGGAACCATTCGCCCAGCATGAGCAGCACCACGAGCAAGAATGCGGCCCACGTGTTCCACAAGGGAATTCGCTCGGGATAGCTTTCGACTTCGTCCGGCACGAAGATCTCGCTCGGCAAACTTGAGACGCTTCGCAGGTCGTACGCCCGCCCGGTCACGCCGAACCGCGGGCTGCGCAAGCCTGCGAGTTGCCGCTCCAGGGCGACGTCGCGAACCGCGCTGCGCCGCTCGGCGGAAACGTTCGTCACGCGGAAACTCGCGTCGACCTGTTCGTTCGACAACGGATCGAGCACGCGAACCACGTACTCCCCCGGCTCCTGCACTTCGAACTCGGTTTGAAACGTCCCTTCCCGCAGCGGCGACAACCGGAGCGGCGTCGCGCCGGCTCCCCCTTCGCCCGCACCGGGCGGGAGCAGTTCACCGGACAGTTGCGCCAGCGGCGGCGTGAGCTTGGCCGGGTTCAGCGGTTCGTAGTTCTGGTCGTACGCTTCGACGGTCGCCAGTACCCGTTCGCCTGCCTGATATTGCCGGCGATCGGTCGCGACGACAAATCGCTTCTGATTCCCCAGCGCGTGGCTCAAGCCGAGCCGATGAATCATCTGGCCCCAAAACTTGCGGTAGTACAGTTCGCCGTACTCGCGCCGCAGCCGCCACGTTTCGTTGACGGCGACGTACACGACCTCCCCCTTGCCGTACCTCCGCACGGCGAGCAAAGGTTGCGGCGTCCGACCGTCGGAGCATTTCGCCGTCGGGTGCTCGAGCAGCACTCGGGCCTGATCATGCACGCCGGCCGACGGTTGAAACCACTGGAGCGGGCCGAGCCGGCTCCAGAGATTGCGATTCTCCGTCGGATTCGACCCGAGCTGCATGAAGTCGAACTCGGCGGCCGCATCCGTGAGGCGAGGCATAAACGGCTGCCGGCCGGCGTCGACGAGCTTGCCGCCCGGTATCACTTTCACCGGCAACAGATCGGCCAGCGGCGTCGAAGCCAGCTCGCCCGGTCCGAAGTGCGGGCCGCTGAGAATGACCAAGCCTCCGCCGAACTTATCGACGAACTCGCGGACCATTTCGCAGTACCGCGTGCTCAGGCTCGTCGCCGGCATGTCGCCGAGGAAGAGCACGTCGTTGATGAAGAACTCGTTGCGCGGCGGCGTGAGGCTCGAAAGAAACAGCTCGTTCGTCTGCCGTACCTTCGGATCGGCGGATCGCAAGAACGTGCGGAAACCGCGCAGTCCGACCAAGCGGTCGCGGTGGAACACTTCCTTGATGAATCGCCATTCCCAGTTGGGCTCGTAGTCGACGAACGTGAGATGGAGGAAGTCGTCGCGAATGTTCACTTCGCGTCGGGCCGTGTTGTTTTCGACGATCGTCTCGCCCGGCTGCGGGTCGACCTCGGCCACGAATTCAAAGCGGCCGACGTCGTCGGGCGTGTAGGCGAACGGCAGTTCCGCGACGTCGTTATCGGCGCCGACGATCTGTTCGCCGATCGCCCGCGGCGGTTGCGACGAACCGATCTTATGCGCCGACAAGCGGACGGCGACGTCGCGCGCCAGATCGCCCGTGCGACGGACCGTCACGCGCACTTCCGATTGCTCGCCTTTCTTCATCAACAGCGGGGCCTGCACGTCGACCGCGACGTCGAGCGCCGATTCCGGCCCGACGCCCACGCTATAGACGGGCACTCCGAGGCGGGCGGCGGTTTCCGTCGGCGACAGGCCGGCGTTTTTGTTGAAGTCGCTGAAGATCACCACGCCGGCGGGCCGCTGGGCGCCGTAACGTTCGCGCAGATCGTCGAGCGCGTCCCCCAAGGCCGTCACTTGACCTTCGGCCGTAAGTTGTGCGGCCAACCGCGTCGGGTCGAGCGGCGATTCTTTGTCGTCCGACGCTTCCGCCAGCGGTCGAGCTTCGCCGGGGCGGTCGAACGTGAAGGCCCGTAGCTCAAACTTGTCGGCGAGCTGCCGCAGCAGGTTCTCGTCGCCCGGCTTTTGAAAAACCTCCTGCACCTGAGCGAGCCGAGTCTTTTTGACCGGCGTTTGCGGATCGGTCGGAGTCGCCGCCATCGCAGCTTCCGCAGGGGCGTCTTCGATCGCCATGCTTGCGGAACCGTCGACTAAGAGCCACAGCGCCGGCTTGGGATGCGTGGTGACGCGGAGGTTCAACGTCGGCTCGGCCAAGTACACCAGGATCAAGCAGAGCAGCGCGGCCCGCATCACGGCGAGCGTGTATTGCAGCCAGGGCTTCTTGAGCGTCTGCTGCTTCAGATAGAACCACACGCCGAGCGCCGCGAGCCCGAGCAAACCGATCCACAGCGCGGCAGGCACGGCTTGCGCCCACGGCGCGGCCGCGGAGACTTCCAGATCGCGAATGGATTCGTCGGCCCGATAGCCGAGCAGGCGGGCAAGCCAACTCATGCGGCGCCGCTCCCGGCCCCGACAGGCTCTAAGTTTGCGGAACGAGCGCCGGCCGCAGGCGTGCGCAGCGCGACGTTCGGTCGCATCCAGCGGATGATCGCCAACTCTGCCAAGAGCAGCGCAAGCACGGCCGCCATGAGCCATTTCCAGAGATACTGCCCGCGCACGGTCGCGCCGGCCGTGCCGATCTCATCCTGCGGGCCGAGCCAGCGGACCTTGGCCCCGTCGACTCCGGCGAGCGCCGCATTGCGTTCGATCGCCGCGAGCCTGGATTCGCTCTCGGGCCCGGCTACGGCCAGCGGCAGCTCGTACAACGTCTTCTCGGTGACGGTCCCCTCGACCGCCGCATCGGCCTCGCGCGACACGACTTTGTAAACGCCCCGCTCCGGCAGGTCGCGCAACACGAGCGCGTACTTGTCGCCGCCGAGCGCGTCGACCATCACCGGCTCCTGACGGCCGTCGGGATGCACAAGTTGCAGGTAAGCGCCGCCGCTCGGCGGCCGCAGCGGCAGCACCACGGGCTCGGTCGTCGCAAAATTGCGCCGCGGCATGGTGTGATCCAGCAGCGACCGCACGGCCCGATCGAGCAGCACGACGGCCCGCGATATGGCCAGCGTGTTCCACTCGGATTGCAGCCCGGTGGTGCAAAACAAAATGGTGCCGCGGCCGAGCTGCCGCTCTACCATGAACGGGAGCCCGTTGTCGTAACGGCCGATCACGCGCGGCCGCGCGGCTTCCGCTTCCTCCTCCGGCTTGATCGATTGCCCCACGTCGGCGGCCGGCTCCATCCACCCGAGCCGCACAAGCGGAACGGCCGACGGAGTTTGTTTGTCGACGGTTGCCGCTTTCGCCGCGGTGCCCGTCGCTTGCGACCGCGCAGCGGCATCGACTTCTTGCGCGGCCCGCTCGCGCACGATTCGCGCCGTCTCGTCGGCGAGGACCTTGGCCGCGGCTTCGTCCGTCGCTTCGGCGGCGACCGTTTCGAAGAAGAGCGGACCCGCATACAGGTCGGCCAGTTCGTCGCTCGCCGCGCCGTCGATTTCGAAGTAAGGATGGCCGAGCGACTTAACGTCGAGCCGCAGCGGTCGGACCTCGGCGGCCGTGCGGACGTTGACGGTTCGCGCGGCCAGCGGCGCCGGCAACAGTCCCGCCCCGTCGAGCCAGGCATCGTCGTGCCACCGCCCGGGATCAAAACCGTCGCCGGCCGAGATCAAGAGCTGTCCGCCTTGCGTCACGTAATCGCGCAAGAGCGGCACGGCATCGCGCGGCAGGCTATCGCCCGGCGATTGCAAGCCGGCGAGCACCGTGAGGCGAGCTTCCTGCAGCAATCGCGGCTCGAGTGCTTCGGCCGCGATGTGCGTGATCCGCACCAATCGCGGTTGCACGTCGCCCCGCTCGACGACCGGCGCCAAGAGCCGCTGGATCCACAACCCGCGCCCGGCCGCGGCTTCCGGCGTCGGTTCGCTCGGGCCGGTTTGCGAAACGTAGAGCACGTTGAGGCTCGGCAGAATCGGCACCACGACTTCGCGGTGGTTGTCGTCCGGCAACCGATCGTCGGAAAGCTCGACGCGCACGGTGCCGAACCTTAGCCCCGTCGACTCGGCGGCCGCTTCGAAGCGATGCACGAACGACAACTCGCGACGTTGATTCGGCTCCAGATCGACGACCCGACTTTGCACAAGCACGCCGTCGACTTGAAAGCCGACCTGCACGGCCGGCCGGCGCGCCGGACCTTCGTACCGCACGACGGCGACAAACTCGCAATCGGCCCCCGGCGCCGCGGCCCCGTCGACCGCCCGCAACTCGGCGACCCACGCATTCTCCGCATTCGGCGCGGCCAGGCTCACGATCTGTAAGTCGCTCGGCGCATCGGGCCCGGCAAGGCTTTGTTCCAAACCACCGGCGGGAAAATTCGTTCGTTGGCCGTCCCCCACGAACACGAGCCGCTTGTTCGGCATGTCGGGGAGTCGCCGCAACGCTTCGCGTCCCAACTCCAGCGCGGCGTTGAATCCGGCCGGCCGATCGACCAGTGCGACCGCGTCTAAGGCTTCGAGCGCGTCTTGCTTAGTCGCCGCGGGATCGAGCGAATAGTGCCGCGGATCACTGGCTACTGGAATCACGGCCGTCCGGCTGCCGGCGGGCAATTGATCGACGAACGCCCGCGCACGTCGTCGCGCTTCATCGAGCACCGTGCCCGAGGTGCCGCGGTAACCCATGCTCAGGCTATTGTCGACCAGCAGCACCGCGTGAATCGGTTCGCCCGCGCCGAACGCGCCGTCGGTCGACGAGAAATACGGCCGGGCCATGGCCAGTCCGAACAAGAGCACGCACAACGTGCGCAAGGCCAAGAGCAACAAGTCTCGCAAATGCAGCACGCGCCGGCTTTGCCGCACGGCTTCGCGCAAAAACTGCATCGCGGCCCAGTCGATTGTGCGAAACCGCCGGCGGTTCATCAGGTGAACCAAGATCGGACCGGCCGCCGCGGCGACTCCGGCGAGCGCGAAAATGCCGACGGAGAAGCTCACTGCGTCACCCCTCCGCCGGTATCAAACTGCCGGCGAATCTCTTCGATCCGCCCTTCCTGCAAGATCGGCAGATAGCGATTGGGGATGGCGAGGATAAAGCAGGCCACGCCCGTGGCGTAGAGCGGCGAACCGGGCCCGGAGACGCGGACGTCGTCGACCCACTGACCGTGCCGCTTCGGTTCGCTCGGGAATCGAGCTTGGCCGACGACCAACGCATCGCGCAGCTTCGGGTAGAAGCCGCGCCAGTCGTCGCCGCCGACCTGATACAAGGCCTGACCGACGTAATACAGCGTGTATGAATCGAATCCGCTCGGCAACCGGCCGCTGCCGCGATTCGGCGGGTTCAGCTTGCCGATCTCGCTCTTGATGACGTCCATGTTCTTCGGAATCCGCCAATCGTCGTACTGGCCGAACTCCTGCATCGAAACGACGCCGGCGGCGGCCATCGCGGTCGTCGCATTGCCGCCGTGCCCGGCATACGTGAACCGGCCGGGATACCGCTTGAGCAGTTCTTCGTCGATCGGCGGCTTGCGACCGCGGATTTCCGGAGCCGAGCAATAGTAGTAGCCGCGGACCCGTTTGATGGCGAGCGTGATGACGTCAGGCGAAACTTCCAATCCGCTGTCGACCGCACTGCGCAGCGCCTTGGCCTGCATGACGAGCAAGCTGAGGTCGTTCCCTTGCGGACGGCGCTGCGCTTCGTATTGCCAACCGCCGTCTTGGCACTGCATTTCGGCAATCAGCTTCAAAGCCCGATCGAGCGTCGTGCCGATCCGCGGATCGTTGGTCATGCCGTGGGCCTGCCCGAGCACGAACGTCGAGAGGCCGTGGTTGTACATATCGCGCTTACTGCCTGCGATGTTGAGCAAGCCCGACGGCTTGGCGTTCTTCAGGACGAAGTTCAGCGCCTTGTCGACCGTCGCCCCATATTGCCCGCGTCCCGGCATGTGCCCGTCGGCGAGAAACGCCAAAGCGCCGATGGAGACGAGGCCGAGATCGTTCGAGCCCCAGTTCCCCTCCGGTCCTTGATTGGCCGCCAACCACTGCAAGCCGAGGTCGAGCGCCGCGCGGCTTTCGGGCGTCATCTCGTTAGGCGAAGCGGGCGCCTGCGCGAAGCCGTGCGTTGCGCCGCCAAACAAGATCGTTGTAACAAGCAGCAGAACTGCAAATTGGTAATTGCAAATTGCAAAATGCAAATTGGGAAGCGCGCAGCTCCGCCGTTTTGCAATTTGCAATTTGCAATTTTCAAGTTGCAATCGAATCATGTCACGGCCTTCCATCTTGATCGGTCGTCGCCCGACATCGGGCCTCACTTCTCCACGATCGTCATCCGCCGCCACGCCGCCGGCCCGAGCTTCACGCCCTTCGGCGGCGATAAAGCGTGATGGATCAGCGTAATCTGCACCTTCCGGCCTGCATACTTGTCCAGATCCACGACATCGTCACGCCACGCGTTTACGCCGGCCGCCGCAGGTTCGACCGTCCGCTCCAGCACGGATTGCCCGTCGATCCGCACTTCTAATCGCCACGCACTTGCCCCGGCCGCGGCCGTTTGTAGCTTCAGCTTCATCGGCGAGCCGGCAGGCAGCGCGACCGTGCGGCTCCAAACGGCCGGCACGCTGGGCGTCGCGTAAGTCAGCCGGCAATCGTCTTCCAGGAAGAGCTTCGACTCTTGCCACAGCTTCTCTTCGTATTTCGACTGCACGAGGTCCCACACGGCGAAGGGGTCGTCGTCCCGCAGCGGCGTCGGCACTTGCGTGAGCCACCGCGCCGAGAAGGTTTCCATCCCCAAATTCGGCGACTCGACGTCGAGCGGTTCTTGCGGCACCAGTTCCACGATGTCGCGCGTCGTATTCTTCAGGTCATTGGTGACGAAGGCGAAATACCGCCCGTCGTACGAGGCCAGCGGCCCGACGGAGGGGCGAGTCTTCTGCCACGGCATCGGCCAAGCCGCGTCGACCTCGCCGGTCGTGACGCTGCTCCAAAAAGCCCGCGGTCGCCACAGTTTGTGATTGAACTCTTGGTTAAAAACGCCGAACCGATCGCCGCCGTGGACCATGCGACGGAACGAGGCATATCGATCGCGCGGCTCGCCGGCTTCCTGCCGATCGCGGCCTGAGCCGTACCAAATGCGGTTATGCAACTGCACGGCGCCGGTCCGGATATCAACGTCGTACTTGTCGTTGAGCAGCCCCTGCACCGTGAGCCGTCCTTCGGCAAACTCCACCCAATCGCCAACCGCAGCCGATTGCGACCACGCGACGAGCGAAGTCGGCAGCCACGGCAAACGCCGCAGCCAACGCAGTTCCCCCTCGGGACTGCACCCGATCACACAGCCGGCCATTTGCATCAGCAGCACGTCGCCGGCAGGCGTCAACTTCACCGGCAACTCTCGCTTCCAATAATCGCGCAGCATCACCAGCGGCCGGCGCGAAAGCACCTTGCCGGTTCGCAACTCGAACGTCGTCAGCACCGCCTCGAGCGTCTCTTGCTGCGGAGTCGCCAAAACGACGGCCTGCACGCGATCGCCCGCCACGAGTGCGTCCGACGCCACCACTTCCCCGCGCGGCGACCGCCAGACGACCCGGCCCGATGTTTCCTCCAAGCACGCCAATTCCGGCCCTGCGGCGGTGAGACGGCGCACGAAGATTCGGCCGTCGACGACGACCGGCGGCATCGGTACCCGCGACCAGGAGTGCGTGCGGCCTTGCTCATTTCCCAGGCTCGTGCGCCAGGCCGGTTTGCCGTCGCTTACGTTCAGCGACAAGACCTGAAACCGGTTGCTCACGATCATCCGGCCGGCGGAGAACGTCGTCGAGATTTGCGGGCCGAGAAAGTCGACGTCGCGCCGCGGCACTTGCTCGGGATTGCGGCCTATGTCGCCGTCGAGCCGCGCAAACGGTTTCAATGTGAAACGGCTCGGCGGCGGCAGCGGCGAAGTGATCTGATTGACCGCGACGCCCGATGCGGAGCGTGGTCCCGCCTCTTGCTCCGGGGCCCGAGCGCGCAGCTCTTGCACGGTCCGTTCAAACTCGGCGGGCGACAACGTCCACGCGCCGAGCTTCATGCTCGTCGTCGGCGGGTCCCCCGTGTTCCGCCCTTGCATGGCGGCCGCCAAGCGCAGTCGTGCGGCGACCGTCGCCAGGTCGGCGTCCGGCGGCAGTTCGCTCCGCGCCGCTTGATAGTGCCCTTCGGCGCGCGGGGCATCCCCTTGCGCCAGGGCTCGATCGCCCAGCCACATTTGCGCCTCGGCAGCCGCGGCCGTTCCGTAAAACTGCGTGGTCAGCGCCTCGACGGCGTCGACCTCGCCATCCGCCGAAGCTTGGCGAAACCGCAACTGCGCCAACTCGCCGTACTCGCGCTGCATCACGGCCCGCAACTCCGGATGCGTCCGCATGGCCAGGGCCACCGCGCCGGGGAGCGAGACCAGCAAGTCACCGTCGGCCGCATTCGGCAACAGTCCCACGGCCTGCACCGCCGTCACGCCGGTGATGATCCGGCAGGCGTCGGCATAGGCCTTCTCCTGCAGCGCGATCTCCAACTCGGCCAGCACGTTGTAGCCTTCCTTGCCGAACTGCTCGATCAGCGGATGCCGCCACTCCGGCTTAAACGCCGTCTGCGGCGCAACGGGCAATTGCCCCTCCGGCACGCTTCGCCGACGCTCGGCCAGCGCCGCGGCCCAATCGACCAGTTCCATGATCGGTTCGCGATGCGGCTGACGACGCGCGTTGGGGTCCGTACGGCCGCCGTAGAAATGCAGCACCCGGCAGTATTGATCGAGGTCGTCCCAGTTTTCTTGGAACAGCAGGTCGAAGATCTCGTCACGAATCAACTCCGGCGGCAGAAACGGCCAACGGGCCGCCGACTGCAGCGGCATTTCCATCCAGCGCAAGCGGGCATCCGCGCACCGTTCCAGCGGCTTGAGCGTCATGCGCTCCAAGCCGTCGCCGACGCCGCTTTGCAGATAGAAGTCGTACCAATCGTCGCCGGCCGAACCGTCGTACGTGTCGGCCAATAGGCACAGCGTCGTGAAGTCGATCGACGGCGGATCGGTCAGGTCGTCGTGATCGTCGGGCGGCTCCGAAATCGCCAACGCTCCGACCATCGTGCGGGCCGCTTCATACGGCACCCCTTTGACCAGCAGCGCCAATGCCCTTTCATACAGCCGGCGCTCTTGATCATCGGCCTCTTGCGACGGCCGCGCGAGCACGTCGACGAGCCACATCCCGAAGCCCCCTTCCTCGGGCATCGGCGGCACGGCGGCCAGCACGTCTTCATCTAAGGTGAACCGCGCCTCGCCGCGCACGCGGCTGAGCTTGATCGACCGCTTTCCTTTGCCCGGCGCACAGTACACGCCAAGCGTCGGCGGATGACCGTCGACGCCGCGGATCGGCTCCATAATGCGGCCCCACGAGCGACCGTCGACCGTGCCGAACACCTTCACCGTGCCCGCCCCACAGAGCAGCCGCAACCGGCCGGGAAACGCAATGGCCGGGAGCGCCGAGTTCTTCGCATCGTACTTGTACCGCGGTTTCAGATCGGTCGGCCTGCCGGAGGCCACATGCAGCGGCCGGCCCGGCTGATATTCATAGAACCCGATCGCGTGACGCGGGTACCCTTTGTCATCGCCCAGATACACGCCGGTCTGCGGATCGGCCTGCTCGACTTCGCAGTCCAGATCGTAGAACCCGTCTTGCGGCAGTTTGAACGCCGCCCAACTCGGCTTGGTCGTGTCGGTCACCGTGAGCGTCATTCCTTCGTCGCCGTGCGGCGTCACGGTCGCGCCGGCCGGCAATTCGCTCAGCCGCTCCGTGGCCGGCAGCGTCGGCCAATCGACGGGCTTCGACAGTTCGAAGTAGTTCGGCCGGTCCGCGTCGTCGCCGGTCCAGCGTTTCGGCATTCCTTCGACATGCGAAAGGCCGATCCCTTTCAGCACCGCGGTTCCTTCGAACCATACGCTTTGTGGCGGCGCGGCCAGCGGCACCGTCAACAACAAGATATCGCCGCGACTCAGCCACACCCGCCCTTCGTGCCACCGCAGATCGATGGGTCCTTCGCCGGTGCGGCGAGCCCGATCGTTGTCGCCGGTCGCGAAGATCAGTTGTTGTGGCAGCGGTTCGGCCGGCTGCTTCGTCGCTTGATAGGCGGTCCAATGCTCGTACGGCCGTTGACGCAGCTCAAGCGTCACACCCTGCACGCCTGAGGGACCTGCATCGCCGTTCCACAGGTGCAGCTTGGCGATCTCGCTCTGCACTTCCGTGGTCCAGAGCGTCAGCGTCGTGCCGGCCGACCAAGGGGACCGCAGTTCGAACAGGCCGCCGAGTTGCAGACCGAAGCGTTCGTCGGCTTGCACCGGTCGCTGCTGCCCGGTCCGGGTTTCCCACCACCGTTGCAAACTCTCGACGTCGCGCGAGAGTCGGCGCGTCGACGACCAGAACAAGTCGAACGGCACCGGCCCCGCGGCGAGCATCGGCGTCCAAGGTTCCGGCGGTGTTGCAGGGCCGGCCGTCGCCGTGGCAGAAGGCGCAGGCACGCTTGCCATCGCCGTAGCGCTCGGCGTCGGGCTTGCCGTCGCTTTCGGCTTCGTCCCGCTTGCCGCACTTGTCCGCGGCGGCAAAGGCGCCGGCTGATCCACACTGGGCCGGTTCTGCACGATCGGCTTTTCGGGCGGCGCTTGCCGGAGCTTCCACCAAATGCCGCCGACGCCGACCACGAACAAGAGCACCGCCGCCGCACGGAGCCAAGGTCCGAACCGCAGCGGCCCGCGCCGACGTTGGTCCAAACGGGCGAGCACCTGATCGGCCGTAATGCCGGGCCGTCCCAAGCCGCGGACCAGCGTCTGCTCGAGCCAAATCTGCTCGACCAGCGCGGCCCGCACTTCGGGATTCTCCGCGGCCCGCGCGCGCAGCAGGTCCAGCTCTTCGACGGACCACTCTTCCGGCGGCGTTTCCTCTAATCGCGCGATGAGGTCGGCGTCAGTCATGGCTCTCCGCGCTCTGCTTGCGGAGCAGACAATTCTTCAGCGCCTGCCGAGCCCGAAACATCAGCAGCTTCGCGGCGCCCGCACTGCGGCGGAGCTTCTCGCCGATCGCCGGCAAATGCAGGTCGCTCTGGTACCGCATCTCGATCGCCTGGCGTGCCGTGTCGCCGAGGCCATCCATGCAGTTCGGCAGATGGTCGACCAAGTCGCCGTAGACGTCATCTTGCGACGACACTACCTCGTCGACTTCGAGACAAGTCTCGGTCCAGGCCGTTTCCTTCCTTCGGCGTTGCTTGCGGGCATACTCGTGCAACAGGTTCCGGGCGATGCCGAGGAGCCACGGCCGCACTTGAGCCGAACCGTCGAAGCGGGCCCAACTCGTGTAGCAGCGGAGGAACACTTCCTGCGTCAGGTCCTCGGCGTCGTGGGCTCGCAACAGTCGCGCGCGGAGGTAGCCGTAAACGCCGGCTTGATGCAGCTCGACGAGTTGGGCGAACGCTTGACGATCGCCGCGCTGAGCGGCTGCGACTAAAGCTTCGTCTTGCACGGCTGGACCGGACGGGGCCGGGTGCGCGAGGCGGGAGGAATCGGGCGGCCCTCACCAGCCCGATGGCCGGGCCGCGGAGGGACATTTCATGGTAGTCCATCCGAGCGGGCGATGCGAGCGTTGGCCGGCTCTCATCGCCGATTGATTTCTCGTGGAATTCACTTCGCCGGAGGTGTCGCCACGCTGATTCCCTGCACGTCATATCGCAGCCGCTGCTGGGTCGTCGTGAAGGTCAACTCGCAGCGCACCGTCCGGCCGCGAGCCGTCGGCGGCAGCGGGAGTCGCAAGGTCGGCGGGTTCTTCGCGTCGGCGAACACCGGCAGGTCGACCTCGATCGCCTGAGCTCCGCCGACGGTGAGCTTGAGCTTCGTCACGCTCGCCGGTTGCCCGACCGCGCCGCCGCGCACGATCAAGGCTTCGGCCTCGGCGGGGATCGCCACGCTGCGCGAAATCGCCAGCGGAGATTTGAGGACTTCAATAACACTCCGCCATTGGTTGCCGTAGCCGTGGCTCGTGAGTTGCCAAGTTTCGCCGTACGGGCCGGCGATCGTCCAACCGTGCTCGCGAACGAACATCGACGCCGCGTGTTTGGCGACCGCCGCCTTGAGCAATGCCTCGTCGAGTTCCACGATCGGCTCGAGCCAATCGAAGACGTCGCGGACGTCGAGCGGATCGCTGCCGGCCGGCCGTTCATACGGCAGCGCATCGGCCACGAGCGTCAAGCGATTCACGCGGCCCGGCTGCGGACGAAGCTCCAAGCGACCCGAGTCGAGCGGCCGCTCACCGTTCTTCACGCTGCCGACGATCGCCGGGCTCTCATACAGCGGGCGATTCGGCAACGCGCCGGTCGGCAACACGGGGCCGAAGTAGATTTTGCCCTTCGCGCAACCGCCGTCGTCGGCAGCCCGATCCAGCGCGAGCCCCGTGCGAAACGCGCGGGCCCACAGCGTGAGATCGAACCCGAGTTCGGCATGCGCGTGAACGCCGAAGCCCCAGCCGTATTCGCGGTCGCCGGCCGCGAGCGGATCGCCCTGCACGTTGGCGTCGCAACGCCATTGCTTCCAACCGCCGGCGAGCGCCGCCTTATGCACATACACGGCCGGCTCGAAGTTCGAGAGCGGCACTTCGCGCGGCGTGAAGAACGTCGCGGCCGTGATGAACTGCAGCGGAATCGTCAGGCCCTCCAAGCTCCACGCAGGCTGCACGACGAGCAACTGCGTTTCCGGTTTGCTGACGTCGCCGGTCGCGCGAATGCGATCGAGCGACACGGTCATGCGTAGCCCGCCGGTCGTTTCGAAGCGTACCAGTTTGCTTGAGAGGTCGGGCGTGAGCAGCGCGAGCTGATCGGCATACTCTTCCCACGGGTCGCGTTCGGCGAGTTGCACTTCGGCCACTTCGTCCCAAGCGACTTCCTCGACCCCCTGCTCGACCAACAGTCGCACGCTGCCGGGGCTCCAGCGAAGCGAACGAAACGTCGTCTGCCGGCCGTCGCGGTAGTAGAGCGTGTTGGGTCGATACATCCGCGGCGTGCGCTCCTCCCACACCACGCGACGGACGCGCTCCACCGGCACGTGCAGCCGCACGGGAACGTCGGGCGTCGGCTGGTCGGGAGCGACGAGCGGTTCAACGACGAGGCATTCCGGCCTGCGCAGTTCGTCTGCCAAGAAGTTGTTGCGTGCGGGCAAGAACTCGATGATGCGGCCCGTCAGGCGATCGCCGCCGGCGAGTTCGACGCGCCCGCCAAGATCGGCCGGTCGGGCCAAGGCCGTGGTCCGCAGCCGGCGCAAGGGATTCTCACCCCACACGGGCGAACGCTGGCCGAGCGTCGGCCGGCGTTCCTGGTTGATCCATTCCAGCGGCGTCGTCGAAGTCGTGCGGGTTCCGTCGGTCCAAAAGGCTTCGTAAGGGGCGACCTCTTCGGCGGCGGCGGAACTCGTCAGCGCTAAAGCGGCGCCGATCGCGAAGCACCGTAGCGGAACAGAAATCGCCTTCTTCAGAAAGCGATCTCCGCCGCATTTCCGAAACGCTAATCGCAACAGATTTGCAACTGCCTCAAAATTGCAAGTGCGTACATCGGAGCCCGAGATGTACGCACCCTTAGTTCTAAGTGACGTGGTGCGTACAAAACGACGCTCGATGTACGCACCACCGCCGTTTTGTACGCAGTAACCGTAGCGCTGTTGTAATTGCAAAACGATTGATGATAACGCGTGTTGCCGAGCAGAAATCGGACGTTGAAAGAGTCCTTCGCCCCCTTGGGGGAGAAGGTGCGGCGAAGCCGCGGATGAGGGGGCGGACCTTCGTGTCGACGTAGCAAGACTCCGGTCGCTCACGCTCCCGGCTCGCTGTTGATGTCGTTGGTGATGCATCGTCTAGGACCTTAGCCCCCGGCACTTCATGCCGGGGGAAATGCGAGTGGTTGATTGTTCGGCGTTGATCATGAGAACAACGCGGCCATGTCCCCTTGCTTGCGCGGCGGGGCTAGTGTGCGGTGGTTGGGTTCTGCGGCGGCGGCAAACGCCCCATTATCCCACAACCGCCGGCACAAATTCAAATCGGCGTTTGCACAACGCGCCGAATTCCGCCGGGCCGGCCAAAACTTTCCTTGACAGGCGGCAGCCACGTCCTTTCGTCGGGTATTAAAGCCGATCCGAAGGATCTGCCCCCTCACCCCCGGCCCCTCTCCCGCAAAGGGGAGAGGGGAGAGGGGAGAATTTTGATCGGCGCTTAATTCGGCGCGCCGATGGCTTGCAGGAGGAAGTCGAACCGCTCCCCTTTTCTCACGCCGTCGAGCGTGATGTCCAGCGGAACGATTTGCACGCCGGGTTCGACACGCGAGCGATCGACCTTGAGCTTCACCTTGTAAACGCCGCGCGACTTCGCCGGCACCACGGCTTCCAACACCGCAGGCTCGGCCGTGATACCCGGCGGCAGCTTGAGCCGAACTTCGTGCCGCTGCGGGCGCTCGTGATGGTTGCGGACCGTGATCGTCGCCTCCGCTTCGTCGGCCGTTTCCAAGCTGACGCGGTACGGGTAGGCCGACACCCAAAACGGGTCGAAGCCGTATTCGTACCGCTCGTCCGGCAGCAGTTGCTTGTAGTGCCCGATGATTCGCTTGCTCCAAGCATGGTAGCGCTCGACGAACGCCTGCGGCTCCGTCATCAGCACGTTGTGAGCCCCCATGATGATGTCGGGCTTGAGGTCGCGAAGGTACGCGCTGCCGAGTTCGTAGCCTTCTTCGAAGATGGCGCTGTTGCGGGCCACGACCGCTTCATGGCCGTTTTGCGCGGGATCGGCCGGGTCGCCAAAAAGATTATCGCCGGTGAAGGCGATGCGCCGTCCGTCGAGTTCGAGCCACAAGCAATTGCCGAACTCCGTCTGGCCGGGCATCCAATCGACGTGCAGCTGGTAGCCCTCCCACTCCACGACCTCGCCATCCTTCAAAGGCCGGTCGACTTTGAGACCTTCGTAGGCCGGGTTGTAGGAGGTGATCAGCGCGCAGTAATCGTAACGCAGCGGGTTCTCGACTTTGTCGACGATGCGGTCGAGCGTCCAGATTCGCACGCCGAAGCGGCGCTTGAGTTCGGCGCCGAGCGTGAAGTGGTCGCCGTGCATATGGTTGATCCAAAGCGCGTCGATGCCTTTGAGGCCGAGGTGCCGCTGCATGTCGGCGATCAAGTCATGCAGTTGCTGCTCGGGGAACAGGCCGCAATCGAGCAACAGGCCGCGGCCGGAATCGGCGATGATGATCGCGAAGTTTTTGCCGGCGAGCGAATCGGCGAACTTGTAGAGGTGCGGCGTAACCTGCACGATCTGCGGAATCGGCGTCGGCTTCACGATCGGGTTGACCGCGCGACGCTTGGTGAGGCTTTCGACGGGGTAGCCGCGCACATAGTCGGGCCGAAACGCGACGAGCCGCTCGTGGAACTTTTGAAACTGTGACTGCGCTTCGGCGATCACGGGCCCTTGCGAGGGGAAGGCGTCGGTCAGCGGGAGTTTGGCAAGTCGCTCAACCGAGGCGGTGAGCGCATCGAGTCCTTTGGCGAATCCATAGTCCCACTCGGTGTCGTACCAATTCGAGAAGCGGCTGCCGTCGTGCATGAGGCCGCCGCTAAAGGCCGCGGTTTCGTCGCCGCTGCGCAAAATGAACGTCATGCCGCCCGGCGCGTGGCCCGGCGTGGCGAAGCAGCCGATGTTGTACTTGCGCCAAGAGAATGTTTCGCCGTCGGCGAGCGGGCGGTCGAGCTTGATGGACGCGGCCGGCGGACGAACGTAACTCGCGCCGTGGACCGTGTACTGATCGCCGAGCTTAGGGCGCCACTTGCGGAACGCGCGCGGCGTTTCAAAGAGCGTCTGTTCTTGGAGCGGCGCCGCGATTTTGGTGACGGCCCGATCGACGCGGCCGATTCCTTGGCACTGCTCGCGATGATGGTCGGTAAATAAAATCCACTCGACGCGCCGCACGCCGATCTCGGCGAGATGCTCGAGCACACCGGCGTCGCCGAGATTGATAAGAATGGCGGCATCGCCGTCGCGCAGGACGTAGGTGTTGCACGTGTCCGTATAGACGAAGACGTCGGGCCAAGCCTCGGCGGCCGGTCGCAGTTTCGCCGGCTCCGCGCCATTCACAGCGTGCGACGAAACGAACAGGAGAGCGAAGACGTAAAGCGTACGAAGCGTGACCGAGGGCATGGCGTGATCTCGCGGGGAGGGTCGCGATATGGTCGCACGCCGCGGTTCGTCAAGCAAACGCCTCTATTCCACGCGCTCCAAGATCAACGGGTGCGGGGCCGGCGGCGCGGCGGCGATGGTGATCGCTCGGCGCACGACAGCGGACGCCGCGTGTTGCGTGGCGTCGGGCCGGGCGAACATGCGGACCAGCGGATCGCCGGGCTTTACCTTATCGCCGAGCCGGACCAGCATCTCGAGACCGACGGACGGATCGACCTTGTCGGTGAGCACCTTGCGGCCGCCCCCCAGCTCGATGACGGCCCAGCCGAGGGCTTCGGTGTCGATCGCGGAAACGTAGCCGGCGCGGTCGGCGGCGACGAGCGACTCCGGGGCACGCTCGCGCGCGGCATCAAGGTCGCCGCCCTGTGCGTCGATCATCGCGAGGAACTTTTCGTAGGCCGTGCCGTCGGCGAGGCGCTTGCGTTGGGCTGCGACGGCGGCGTCGTGATCGGCGGCTCGGCCCGTGGCGACGAGCAACTCGGCCCCGAGCGCCAGCGTCAGGTCGACCAAGTCCCGCGGTCCGTCACCGCGCAAGACTTCTACGGATTCGTCGACTTCGACGGCGTTGCCGGCCATGCGCCCCAGCGGTTGATTCATATCGGTGAGCAGGGCCGTCGTCGTCACGCCCATCTTGCGGCCGACGGCGACCATCGACCGGGCCAG
Source organism: Planctomycetota bacterium (assembly GCA_017303535.1). Classification (GTDB taxonomy): domain Bacteria; phylum Planctomycetota; class Planctomycetia; order Pirellulales; family PNKZ01; genus PNKZ01. The sequence goes on along the minus strand of JAFLCO010000071.1, from coordinate 1,298 downwards.
TCGTCGGGCTTCGTCGGCCGTTTTCATAAACGCGCCGCTGCCGAACTTCACGTCGAGCACCAAGGCCGATAGGCCCTCGGCCAGCTTCTTGCTCATGATGCTGGCCGTGATCAGCGGGATCGAAGCGACCGTCGCCGTCACGTCGCGCAAGGCGTAAAGCTTGCGATCGGCGGGGACCAAGTCGGCCGTGGCTCCGGTAATCACGCAGCCGACGGCCCGCGTCACCGCGCGGATTTCATCGAGCGCTAGATTCGTGCGGAAGCCGGGTATGGCCTCAAGCTTGTCGAGCGTCCCGCCGGTGGCGCCGAGTCCTCGGCCGGAGATCATCGGAACGGCGAGGTCGAACGTCGCCAAGAGCGGCGCGAGAACGAGCGAGGTCTTATCGCCGATGCCGCCGGTCGAATGCTTGTCGACCGTCGTGAGATCGGCGGGCCACTCCAGTTGCGCGCCGCTGTCGAGCATCGCTTCCGTGAGAGTCGCGGTTTCATCGTCGGTCATGCCGCGCAGAAACACGGCCATGGCCCAGGCGGCCATTTGATAGTCGGGCACGTCGCCGCGGGCGTAGCCTTCGACGAGGGCTCGCAGGTCGACGGGCGTTAGGGCGCCGCCGTCGCGCTTTTTCGTGATGATCTGAACGGGGTTCATGGCGCTGCCGCGTCGGATGTCTTTCGAGGGTGAAAAACATTAGCCCCCGGCGCTTTCGCCGGGGGCTAACGACGTAGCATAGCGGATGTTGCAAAGCAGGCGAACTATCGGCCCGGCACGGTCTGGACTATTGTGCGTGCCATGCCGTCATCGCCACAGGCGAGGTCGGCATGACCGTGAATCATGCCGACCCGGCTGCGCCGTGACGGCATGGCACACTTACTCCTGTTCATCGGCCGAACTATCGGCCCGGCACGTATTCCACGGCCGGAGCCGGCATCGGCACGCCTTGCGGCGCCATGCCCTGAGGAATCGCACCTTGCGGGACGATGTGTTCCGAGCCCGGCACGTATTGCGGAGCGGTCGGGTAGTTCGGCAGCGGCGTCGGCACCACGTATTCTTGCGCGGCTTGGTTGGTCGCTTGCGCGTCTTTCGCCGCTTGTTCGGCGCGGGCCTTCACGGTCGCCGCGTCGACGCCAAGTTGCTGATAGACGTTTTGGAACATCGTGTTGTCGTACGGGTTCCGCGGATCGCCGCCCCAGCGCGTGGCCAACTCTTGTTGCGAGAAGACGTGCATCACGTGGTAGGGACGGAAATAGTAGTAACCGTGCGTCGTGCCGAAGTGCGGCATGTGCTGCACGAGATCGCCGGTT
>JAFLCO010000070.1 GCA_017303535.1 Planctomycetota bacterium | reverse complement strand
ACAACTCTACGACGCCGTGGTCAACGCCGTCGGCGATGTTCACTTCCGTCCCCCGTTGATGCAGTCCTTCTTTCATGCCGCTAAGCTACGATTGTAAATGGCTCATTTTCGGCGCAGGGAAGAGTAAAGTTAAAAGGCCATCCACGAGGCTTTCGCAGAGTTTATTCGCGCTGAGAGAGTTCATAATGAAACCAATCGTTTTCTATCTTGCTAATTGCGGTCTGCTTTATATTGTGGCATTGCTGCTTTTCAAAGGATGCCTACCAACTTTGTGGGACGTGCGTCAATAGTCGCCTTGAGTGAACTGAGGCTGGCGCGTCATTGCCGAGCCGCTTACGTTGTGCGGTGGGCAGCGTAAAGACGAATAACGTCCTGGCAGTTGCGCACAAATAAGAGCGGGCAGTCCTGGTTCTGTTAAGGTTCTTTTGTCAACGAAGACCCTAACGGAAGAAAGGACTGCCCATGGGCAGTGTAGCGAAGGATGGCGTTGAAGGAACCCTGGAGGACGCGATTCGGACTGGCGAGGGGCGAGTGCGGAGTCACTTGGACGATCTGGTGCGTTCGAGCATAGAAGAGACGTTGAACAATCTGCTGGAAGCGGAGGCTGACGCATTGTGCGGCGCCAAGCGGTACGAGCGTTCGCCGAAACGACTCGACACGCGGGCCATCCACTACAAGCGGCAATTGACGACGAAGGCCGGGCAGGTAAAGTTGCGGATGCCGCGACTGTGGAACTTGCCGTTTGAGACACAGATCATCGAGCGATATCGTCGCCGCGAGGTGCACAATTACCCCAGACATTAACTCGCTTTAAGTGACAAGCAATTCAGATGGCACACAACCATCTCTGTCCGAAGTTGTTGCATCGGTGTACGAGCGAATTGGACTGCAACGAAGATTTTAGCTGGGGGCCGCCAATCAAGTCGCGGCTTGACCTGCATTAGCTCGGCGACATTGTCACAAGCGGCGGCGCATTCAGAGCGTGTTCCGGGTCAGCTTTCTGGTGCAACTTGAGCCAGCGGGCTCGTCTCACCCAATAGAAGCGAACGGGTAGAAACAAGTCGACGACCTCGTCGGAGATAAGCAGCCCGCCAAGTACCGGCAGCGCCATCGGCGCAAGGATCTCGCCGCCTACGCCCTTGGCAAACACCATCGGGAAGATGGCGATGATGGCGACGCCCTCGGTAAGCAGCTTGGGTCGCAGGCGATGCACGGCTCCTTCGATCACGGCCTGCCTCAATTCTTCGAGCGATTTGATGTTCTCCAAACCGCCGCGTTTGTCGATTGCTTCGCGGAGGTAAACGAGCATGATGATGCCGGTCTCGGTCGCCATGCCGAAACAAGCGATGAAGCCGACCCACACGGCGACGCTGAAATCCATCGGCGGCGCATCCCAGCCTTGCATGATCTTCGGGAACAAGAACATAAAGAAGGCGCCGCCGGCCAGCGCCTCGGGCACGGCCAACATCATCAAGGCCGCATCCGCCAGATCGTTGTAGGTCAGATAGAGGATCACGAAAATCAGGACGATGACCGCGGGAAAGACATACCGCAGAGTGCGAGCGGCGCGCACTTGATGCTCAAACTCTCCGCTCCACTCGATATGCACGCCTTCCGGCAATTTGACCTTTTGAGCGACCACGCGCTGGGCTTCATCGACGTAGCCGACGATGTCCCGCCCGCGCACATTGAGGGTCACGTAGTTCAACAACCGTCCGTTCTCACTCTTGATCATCGCCGGGCCTTCGACGACACGAACGTCGGCAAGTGCGCTCAGTGGAATCAGTGACGAGCGTTGGGCCGCGTGCGCCGGGACCGCCGAATGGGTACGCGGCGCGTCATTGGGTTCCGCTTGGCCGGACATGGTCGGAATGGACGCATTGTTCATCGAACCGGAATTCGCGGCGGTCGAGGGCGCCATGTTGCTGGGGCTAATCAATAACCGGCGAATGCTTTCCTCATCCTCCCGATTCACCCGCGCGTAACGAATGCGCACGGGAAACCGCTCCCGCTTCTCGACGGTAAAGGTGACCGCGCGTCCCGCGAGCGCCACTTCGATTTCGTTTTGTACGTCCTCGATGCTGATGCCGTAGCGTGCGGCGGCGAGGCGATTGATGTCAACCTGGAGATAGCCTTTACCCATGATCGGCGAGGCGATCACGTCGCGGGAACCGTTGATCGGCTTGAGCACCGCTTCGATGTCCTTGCAGACCCGGTCGATCGTGTCCAGGTCGGGGCCGAAGACTTTGACGCCGATGTCGGTCCGTACTCCCGTCGATAACATCTCGATCCGGTTGATGATCGGTTGAGTAAAGATGTTGCTCCAACCAGGGACTTGCAAGACTCGCCCCATTTCGTCGTCGACGAGGTCTCCTTTAGGTCCTGTTTGACGCTGCCACAGGAATATCTGGTCGTGAAATCCGCGCGCAGCGGTCTCGTTGATCGACAGCAGCGGTTCCGCGTCGGCCGCTTCGCTCGCTCGCCCGAGTTGGCCTTGGAGCGAAGCGGCGGCGAAACGGGCGGCGTCCGGCCCGCGCGGGGCGGCATCGAGCAATGCGACTCCTTGTGCCCCCTTGATCAGTTCCTGCATCGCATACCAACCGAAGGCCTCCGCTCCCTGGTCGAACAGCTCCCAGTTGACGCGGCGCACTTGCTCTTCCCATTGTTCATGGCGATGCCGTTCCGTGGCTATTAACAGCTCGCCGCCGAAGGTGCGCTGCGCCGCGCCGAAGCTCTCGGCGATCGCGCGCAGGATCTCCCCGCGCGGCAAAACTCGTCGCCACCCTGCCGGGCGCGCATCTTGCACCTGCAGCGCTGCCACGACATCCGCGATGGCGCCCTGTTTCGCCAAATCATTGGCGACATCTTGCGCCAAACGAGTCGTATCTTCCAGTGCCGGAAGTTTGGCTAGCCAAGGGCCGTATTTCGCCGTGAGCGTGTTGGTGAGTCGGTCGATTTCCGCTGGTTCGGCTAGTGCGGCGGGCCATGTGAGTTTACCGCTCTCTCGCATTCTGCGTACCGTGTCGGTGACGGCGAATCGCGTCATCTGCGACCCGAGCGTTTCCTCAAACTCCAAGAAGCGTCGAAGCGCCAACTCCCGCAGAGTTTCATCGAAGCGTTCCAACGCCTTTTGGGCCGCGTCGTTGATCAGCGACTCGCGATCTTCACGGTGAGGCGCGCGAATGACGAAGCCTTCGGCTTCTAGAGCACTCAGCGTTTGCTCCGTTTGGCGGACGGCGTCGGAAAACTTGAGGACCCGCTTGGGCCAAAACTCTTTGGGGCGAAAATTGACGAAGGATTCGACCATATCCAAAGGCGCGGGATCGGTCGGCGTATCGGCGCGGCCGGCCTTGCCGATCACCGATTCGACTTCGGGAAACCCCCGCAGCAGCGCGTCGCGCGCCTTGAGGTCGTCCGTCGCTTGCGTGACGCTGGCCCGCGGGACCGTAATCGGCATGTCGAGCGTCGTTCCCTCGTCGAGCGCCGGCATGAAGGCGACGCCGATCTTTGTGAAGCCAAACGACCACAGTCCGATCACCACGAGACTGGCGAAAGAGAGGATTTGCCAGCGCGTCCCCCGTGTCGAGACGACGGTCAGAAACGAGACTAAACCAAAGACAATGAAAAACGTCGTTCTCCACGCTTCCTCGCTCGCTCCTTGGCCGATGATCGCCTGCAATGGGAACATGCCGGCGGCCATGATGAGCAGAACGGAGAAGGCCCACATCACCAAGTTGCGGCGCGGTAGCGCCCAGGTAAGCAATGGTTTGTAGATATGGATAAAGCTGCGGACAATCGCGTTTTCTTCTTCACTCCGCAGACGGCCTTTGATGAACGTCGGAATGAGTGCCGGCACCAACGTGACGGAAATCAATGCCACGCCGAGCAGAGCGAAGCTCTTGGTAAACGCCAGCGGATGAAATAGTTTTCCTTCGCGGCCGGAGAGCATGAACACCGGGATGAAGGAGATCAGCATGATCATCACGGAGAAGAAAATGGGGCGTCCGACCGTGCGACAAGCCGGGATGATCAGTTCGCGGATGTCTCCGGTCACTTTCCTATCGCCGAAATGCGCCTTGAGTTCGTGGGTGGCGTTTTCCACCATCACGATCGCTTGGTCGACGAGAATACCGATGGAGATTGTGATCCCGGCCAACGACATGATATTGGCCTGAATGTCGATGATGCCCAACACGCGCAGCAGCCACATCATCAAGAAGGAAAACAACACCGCCAACGGAAGCGTGATGCAGATGACGAAAACGCTACGAACGTGGACCAAGATCAGAAGAATCGCCACGGAAGCAATGACCATTTCGTGCCACATCACCTCGGATAAGGTGTGGATGGCGCCGTCAATCAGCCGCGTCCGATCGTAGGCGGGAACAATGTGGACGCCTTCCGGCAGTCCCGGTTGTAGTTCTTGGATCTTTTCCTTGATCAATTTCGTCACAGCCAAGGGATTTTGACCGTGCCGCATGAGCACGGCGCCGCCGACCACTTCGCTACCGTCCTTTTCGTAAACGCTGCGGCGAAACTGCGTACCAAGCTGGACGACCGCGATGTTCTTCACGAAGATCGGCGTGCCGGAGATCTCCTTGATGACCGTGTTCTCGATGTCTTCCTTGGTCTTGATCCAGCCGACGCCGCGGACGATGTATTCGGCGTTGTTCTTTTGAATGACTCCGCCGCCGCCCGGCATGTTGCTCTTGCCCACGGCCGAGTACAGGTCTCCCAGCGTCAAGCCGTAGGCGCGCAGCGACTCGGGACGGACGTCGATTTGGTATTCCATCGGCATGCCGCCGACCGTAGCGACGTCGGCGACGCCGGCTGCGGCGTTTAATTGCGGCGCGATATAGAACTTATTCAGCGCCCACAGTTTCGGCGGGTCGATCGGGTTGGCCGTACCGGGCTCGACCGTGTACCAGAAGATCTGTCCGAGCGCCGTCGCATCGGGAGCCAAATATGGAACTACGCCGGCCGGAAGAAACGTATTGGCTTGGCTCAGCTTCTCCGTCACACGCTGGCGCGCGAAGTAAAAATCGATGTCGTCCTCGAAGATGATCGTGATCATCGAGAAATTAAACTCGCTCGACGAACGAACCGCCTTCACTCCCGCCAAACCTTGCAGTTTACGTGAGAGCGGATAAGTCACTTGATCTTCGATTTCGCGCGGACTGCGACCCATCCAATCGGTGAAGACGATGACTTGGTTCTCGCTCAGGTCGGGAATGGCGTCGACCGGCGTATTGAGCATCGCGTAGACCCCCGCCGCCGTGAGTGCGGCGGCCAGAATCAGTACGAGAAACCGGTTCCGAATGGAACTTTCGATAAGGCGTTCGATCATGCGCGAAGAATCCGTGCGGTCGTTGGTTGAGCTTGAGCGGCCTAGTCTTTACTGAGTTCGGTAACAATCGGTTGGCCGCCGGTTACGGAAAGTTGGCCGTGCACATGGTCACCGGCTTGAAGCCCCTGAAGCAATACCGGCTGGGAGACGGGGAAGGTCATCTGCATCGCGCCCATGTAACCGGGGATGGCTTCATGGTCGATCTTGAGTTGCCCACCGGAGACTTCGACAACTTCGCCGTGCAAGGGATATTGCCTCGCTGCGGGGGAAGAACCGCCGTCACATCCGACCAAGACGCTGACTGCGAGCCACCCACCCAGTGCGGCTGCGAAAAGACTTTTAGATCTCATCGGAAAACTCCTGCGTTAAGGGCAACTACCTTTTGGCGTCCGCTTTCAACTTCGCGACTTTCGCGAGGGTTCCTTTCGGATCTTTCAGAGCCTCTTCGCGGCATCCCTCACAGCAGATGAACACTGGTTGTCCGTCGACCATGACCTTCAATGGCGTCCCCATCGAGCCGAGCGGGCTATCGTCCATGACCACGCACATGCTTTGTGCTTCGACGAGTTTGCGATCGGCATCACTTAGCTTCGCTCGTGCCGCACTAATGTCGCGTAGCTCCTCGGCTTTCGCAGCTGAACCTTTCGGGTCGCGTTCGGCCTTGCTCCGGCATGCTTCACAACAAAGAAAGACGGGTTTGCCGTCAAGCATGAGCTTGATCGGTACGCCCATCGAGCCGAGGCGACTTCTCGTGAGCACGACGCAGAACTTCTGAGCGACGGCTGGGGCGCGATCGTCGGGTGCGAGTTTCTCCAAGGTCGTTTGGATCTTGTCTTCCTCGCCTTCCGCCGATTGCGGCGCAGCGGCGACGCTCGATTCGGCAACCGGCGGTGGCGGAGCGTCGTCGGTCGGAGAAGCCGCAACGGGAGCAGCGGGTTTCCTTTGCTTGGCCTTCGCCACTTGGGCCAGCGTCTCCAATGGTTTCGCCAGCGCTTGATCTTTGCAGCCTTCGCAGCAAATAAAGACTGCCTGGCCGTCGACCGCGAGCTTGATCGGCGGTCCCATCGAGCCTAAGCGGCTCGTTGTTAGAATGGCACAAAACCGTTGCGATTCGGCGATGCTTCGATCGGTCGGCGACAAACCGGCGAGGGAAGCGACGATTTTGGCGTCGGGATCGTCCGGCGTGGACGGGCGTACGGCCGTAACGGTTGAGCCGCTCTTGGAACCGCCGCCGCTGCCGCCGAAGTAAATCGAACCGGCGGCCGGATTGAGTCGCGTCTCGGCGTCGACTAAGAAGGAACCGGCGGTGACGATCTTGTCGCCCGGCGCCAAGCCCTTGAGCACGGGGTAAAATACAACTTGATCGGAGCCGTACATCTTGGGGCCTAGCCCTACGAGAACACCCTCGAACGCGCCCGGCGACGATTCGCGATAGACGATCGTTTGACTGCCGGTGTCGATCACCGCCGTTTCCGGCACCGCAAGGACGCGACCTTCTGCCAGTTTTGCGGAACTCTGTTGGTCGGCCGTAACCGCCGCGGCGATCGCCTGCACCTGCCGGGGAGCAACCTCGATGTGGACCGTCGCCGTCCCGCCCGGGCGGAGCTTGTGAGGGTGGGGGTTATCGACTTCGCACCGCACCGTGACCGTGCGCGTGTCTTGGTCGACGTGCGGATAGATGAAGGCCAGCCTTCCCAAAAACGGCTCGTCGGGAAAAGACCGCGTGATTGCCGTAACGCTGGGCGCTTCCGTCGTGACTGCGTTAGGCTTGTGTGCTTGTTCGACGGGCAAAAACGCCATGTCGTCTTCGTAAACCTGCGCCTGAATCCAAACGGTCGAAAGATCGGCTACGTCGTAGAGCGGCGTTCCTTCCTCGACGTATTGTCCTTCTTGCACATACTTCTTGATCACGTGTCCGCTGATCGGGGAACGAATCTTCACATGCGAATTCGCCTCCCCCGCTTTGAGCACGGCATCGGTTTGTTCGTCGTCGACACCGAGCAACCGGAGACGCGTGCGCACGCTTTCCAAATGTCTTGGATCGTTCGTTCGCTTGGCGTCGAGCAGGTTCTGCATCGTGACGTTGAGTTCGGGGCTATACAGCGAAGCCAGCAAGTCTCCCGAGTCGACCATCGCCCCCGTTTCGTTGACGAACAACTGATCGAGGCGGCCCTTAGAGCGGGCGGTCACTTGCCGTTGCCCGCGCTCATTGAACTCGATGAACCCCACCGCGGTGATTTCCTTGGTGAGCGGCACGTATGCGACGGTAAACGTCTGGACGCCTGCCAGCACCACCCGATAGGGCGAAAGCTGCACCCGATTCACAATTCCTGCCGGGAGCACCTCCTCGTGGGTGTCTCCTTTCTTGCGCTTAGAAAGCGGCATAAAGCAGATGGGGCATTTGTCTTTCGGATTGTCGCGCACCACGGAGGGATGCATTGGGCAAAACCATTCGACGTCCCCTTTCACGACGGCCGCGGCATTGGTGGGGCGCGTCCACTTGTCGTAGTAGGCCAACAGCGTGTCCCATTGCGTGATGACGATCCCGATCGCCGCCAGCACGGCGATGAAGCGCAAGCGCGCCAGCTTGACCAAAATGATGAAATCGAACCACCACCAAGCCTTACGCCAACCTTTCAGGTGCGGCGGCGCGCGTAAGCCTCCTTCGTCGTCGAGCGGCAACAATTCGGTGGTAGACGGATTGTGTTGTGGGTCGGACATTTACTTCTCCTGCGACGTAGGTCGCACTTCTCGGCAAACTAGCGAACAGTGATCAATCAACGCGGTTTTCAGCGAAGACCGCAAGACAGGCAGCCGCACCACGAAGCCGGCTTTTTTGTGGCGCTAACCCGCCAACCCGGGCACGGCTGCCTGTCTCAAGGTCTCCTCGAACTCAAACTTAGGCCGGATTCCTTTCCGGCCTAAGTCGTGACGTAACGATTCGCGGATGTGCGAAATGTATGAACGCTAAAACGGAGCGGCCTCGAATCCGGCCTTCTTGAGCGCCGCGATCAATTCGGCGGTCGTCACCTTGCCGGTGCCGTTAAACCGAACGGCGAGCGATTGCTGTTGCGGATAGGCGTAGACCGCCGCCACGCCGGGAACATCTCCGAGCGCCGTCTTGGCCTTCTTTGCTGCGGCTTCGTCTTTCAATTCGGGCACCTTCAGCGCGAGCGACGCTTGATAGTGCATACTGCGGCCCATCATGTGCGGCGTCACGGCGACGGCTTGCGCCACCTGCTGGGCCGAAATCAAACTCTCGTCGAAAGTGATCCAAGCGTTCTTGGTTCTCCAGTCGACCTTGACGGCTTCGATTCCCTTCGTGCGCTTGAGCGCCGCTTCAACGGTGTTCGTACAGGGTGGGCAATGCAGCCCCTGTACGACGAATGTTTGTTTGACGGTTTCTTCCCCGATCACGTCCCCCGTCATCATGACGACGATCCCAAACACCTGAATCGTTAGGGGACCGAGGATCATTATTTTGAGCTGGCGATAGGTCATATGCGGTTCTCCGTAAAATTTCGTACAAAAACTCCGCCTCGGCCGCGAACGACCGAGGCGGCCACAAACCTCCGGACGCCTCTCCACGGAGGCGCCGGATGTTCCAGGACTAGATGCCGTTGGTGTACTTACGAGGATCCGACTTCGGCAGCGCCCACACCGGCGTCTGCGACGAGCGATACCGACGAGCGGGAGCGTAGGTCGCAGCCGGGACCGTTCCCGGTTCATAGGTAAAACTGCGCCGTACTTGCGGGGCTTGCGCCGTAGTTGCCGCGGGAGCGGTCGGTTGCACGACGGCAACAGCCGGTGCCTGGCAATGGCAACCGGAAGCCGCCTCGGCGGAACCGGCTCCCAACAATCCCAACGAAACGGCGACGAGAGCGAGCATTAAGAACTTCTTCATGGCAAAACTCCTCAAAATGAAACGGTTCGGTTACGAATCCACCTAAACTCGTCCGGACCGTTGATACCTAAGATCAATCCTCTTTCGGCTCAGCCAACCATGCCGCTGGTCCGTGCGATCGGAACCATGAATACGGCGGTGTGGTTGAGGGCGGCGCGAAAAGCGCCGAACGACGTCGCTCGCAGAAATGCTCGGCCATGCCGAAGGCATCTAAGAGCGACCGAGAAGCGCGCTTGCTATCAGCCAGCAGCGCGCGAGCCTCTTATATCAAGAGACAACAAAGCACAATGACACGATCAGTCATCGGCAAGCGATCAGAAGGGGACAAGCAACGATCGCTCCCCTGCATGGCGATGAGGGACGCGTGATCGGCATCCACGCCTAACGGCAGCCAAGCCGTCCAATCCGTCGGCGGCGATTCTGAGTGATTTGTGAAGCTGATCGGAGAATTGGGGATCGCTTTACACTGCCCGCACGCGCTGGGGGATGCTGTATGTCCGATCGAAGCAACCGAGCAGCATGACGCAGCCAGCGGATGCTTGACCGATACGTGTACACGACCGCAGCAAGCGAATCTCGGTTCAGTTCGTGCAATCAGTCCCGAGCGAATATTTGCCGCGAGCAGGTTTGGGCAGAAGAAGCGATGCTCGCCCGTGCAGCATTCGCATTCCGGCGCTTGCATGCCGGCCCACAATGCCGCAGGCATCATGGCCCAGAGCACCGCCGAACGAATTGAATGCGACAGATAAAACACGAAGTCACCGCTGGTTCCAATTATTCCTATAATTAACTATCGGCCGCTTCGGCTGCCGTTGTCAATCGCATAATGCGGGAATTCGGAAATGTTGCATTTCGCCTTGGATGTCGATTGCTCCTCAGAAGTTACGGTGTTTTGTCCGGTTTGCTGACAAGCTCAACGAAGAAAAAAACCGATTATGAGCATTGTGCCGACGGTGTGGGAAAGGATCGCCGCTACCGGTTCTAGCGGTCGATCAACCGTTCAGAACGCATTGCGTTCCCAACGCTAACCCGCCGACCCGTGAAGTCCAACCGAAGACCTTCGGGGGACAATTATGTCTTGCCGTGCCCGGTGGGCCTACGCCCACACCGTAATACTCACCGTCTTACTGACGGCCGGTTGCGCCATGCGCCGCACCGCCGACATCATCGCGTCCCCCTCGCCGGTTGCCTCTCGCTACGACACAAGTCCTCCTTTGATAAACACCAGTCAACCGGTAGCTGATGGCGCACAACAGGTTGGGTACGTAACTTCTTCGTCGTCAAATCCTACTGCGGAGTTTCAACCGGCCGTTTCCGAGTTCTCATCGAACGGGCAGGAGGCGACCGTGGAAATCGTTCCCCAACAACCGCTCGACGCCGTCGCCGAATCGCTAGACCTAGCAACTTACGTCGGCGAAGTGCTCCGCCGCAACCGTTCGTTACAAGCGATGATTGCTGCATGGCGCGCCGCTGCGGAAAAGTATCCGCAGGCCATTGCACTTGACGACCCGATGTTTACGTCGATGACCGCACCGGCGTCGTGGAGTTCCGATGATGTGAATCCTGCCTACATTTTGGGCGGCTCTCAAAAGATTCCGTGGTGGGGTAAGCGCTCGCTCCGAGGTCAAGTCGTTCAGGCCGAGGCAAACTCTGCTTCAATGGACATTGCCGATGCCCGCTTACAACTGACTCAGGCTGCGCACCTAGCGTACTTCGACTACTATCTCGTGGATCGCCAATTGGAATTGACTTCGGCCAATATCCAACGCCTCGATGAATTCCGCGTCACTGCTAGAAGACAATTTGAAGCGAACTTGGTAACCCAGCAAGACGTGTTGCAGGCCGAAGTCGAACTCGCAGAGGCGGAACGTCGGCGGATCGAGTTAGTGCGCCTACATCGCACGGCGGTGGCGCGGATCAATACACTGATCCATTTGCCCCCCGACTATCCCGTCTTGCCTCCTCCCGCCTCACTTGCGGTCGACGGTCTGCCGTCGCCGCCGGAACTGTTGCGTCAAGTCGCTTTGCAACAACGTCCTGATCTCGCGTCGATGCGAGCCAAGTTGCAAGCCGACAGCGCTTCGCTCGCGCTGGCATACAAGGACTTCTATCCGGATTTTGAGATAGTGGGACTGTACGACCGCTTTTGGCAACCGACTAGTACGCAAGGCGCTTTGCAAGGACAGGTCGGCGTCAACATGAACGTGCCGATCTATTTCGAGAAGCGTCGAGCCGCCGCGCGCGAGGCGCTGTTCAAATTGCGACAGCAACGTGCTGAGTTCGAACAACGGATGGATGACGTCAATCAAGAAGTCGAATCGGCATATGCCCAAGTTGCCGAGATGCGAGCGATCGTCGAATTGTACGAAACTCGTACTTTGCCGGCCGCGGACCAGAACGTCGCGTCGGCCAGGAACGACTACATGGCCAATCGAGGCGACTTCTTACGACTGATTACGGCCCAACGTCAACTTTTGCTGCTACAAGAAAAGCACCAAGAGGCGATTGCGGGATACCTGAGTCGTCTTGCAGAATTGGAGCGTGTTGTCGGCGGGCCTGTCCCGACGGAATTGGCAGCAGGTTCGCCGGATTAATCGGGGCGCGCCGGCCACTGCGGCGTAAACTTCCGCCCCGCCGGTGTCCGAAAGTCCTGGGCAATCGCAAAGTCCAAAAATCCTCGACTATCGGAAGTCCCGATCCGAGTGCCCGTATTTCATGGGCAAGGCCAAACTATTGACAATAGCCCACTTCGCCAGCCAAATCCCGAAACCGCGTTTCGGCTTCACCATTTGCCGTTCTCCGTCACACAATGGAAATGCCGAAAATCGATAAATTGCGGCAGCAAACCTTACTGCAAGCCAGGCTTGCCAAGACCCGCAATTAACTGATTCCCCTGACATGGAGTGTGCACTGTGCCAACGGCCGTGCTGAAACGTCTCGTCATCGGGCTACTTTGCGCACATCGCTCACTGTTACGTCGCACACAAACCGCATGTTGCATTGAGGCAACACCTTTTTTTAGATTGTGACTTTCTTGCGTGTAATACCGACGCACGCTTGTCCAGTGGCCGTCGAAGCATTCGGAAATACGGAATTCCATGTGATTGGTGCGACACAGATCCATCTTCAAAGTCCCCGAATTACCTGCATTAGCTGGCGTTTCCAAAGGATTTCCAGAGCGACCAATAAAATAGCGACCAATAAAATAAAGAGGGCGACGGACGGCCACATGCTGCGCGAAACGGTTGACGCAGGGCATAACGGCATGCGAGTTGCTTGTTGCTTTGCCAAAGATTATTGTGACTAACCCGTGTTCGTGAGAGGTTGGGAGACTTCCGGTGTTTGCTTTGAGCGTCGGTATTTTGGTTTCCGCAAGCCTGATTATGCAATCAGTGTTCGTGCCTCGCTGCATGTGTTGCGGCACATCCAAGTGTTGCTGCCAAGGCTCGGCAGATTTAACCGTTGCTGCTCCTAATCGATTGTCGTCCAAGGTTTGCTGTAAGACCACGAAACACGCTGCCGTCCGGGAAACTCTTCCGAGATCCGCAGCGCGCCATTTCCAGATCGTTGCAGCCCCCGCATGTGCTTCCGCTGAGTGCACATGTGCACAATGGGCTGCGGCTCAAAACAACGTAACTAAGGGCCCCCAAGGAACCACGCCAGTATCCTGGCGCGCAATGATTTCGTCTCTGAATGAAGTTGCGCCGTCGTTTGCACCAATTATTCTCGTCGATATACGGCCGGTTCGACCGTCGGATTCGACTTTGTCATTTCAGGTAGCTACTGCTCTAGAACGCTGCATAAGCCTCAGTCGCCTGTTGACCTAATGCGTTCCCTCGCGACCGGTCTCTTCATCCGGTCGGCAAATCTTTAGTAACTGCGACGCCGTCTTTTTCAGCGTCCACGTTCTCGGCTCGCGTACGCGCAACCCGCTGTCGCAGCGCCGACGCTCAGTTCCCCAAAATAATACCGCGGCGTTTTCGGGCGCCGACCGCGGAATCCTTGATAGTGCCCTGATTTCCATTTCTTTGGAGGTGTCTGATGCGTTCCTTACTCTATTCCGTAGCGATTGTTTCGATCGTTGCCGCTGCCGAATCGACGGCAACCGCTCAGAATTATCGACAGATGTACAATCCATCTGCAGCTGGCGGACTCGGTTATATCGGCGGTTACCGTCCGTACACGGCCCGCACTTATTCGGGGCATGCCATCAATCATGCTCAAACTCTGCAGTATTACGGCAAAAACAGTGCGTCGATTCCGCAGGCGACAGCCCAGGAACATGCCGCCGAGATTCGCCGTAACTTAGACGCCTTCGGTAAGGAAATCGCGAAGTTGCCGAAGGAGTTTGAAAATGATCCCGAGGCCAAGAAACTGATCGTGGAAATCCGCGAACATCAAGTTGCCGCCGCAAAGCATTGCGGGATGCTGGAATCGGAATGCGCCAAGCACATGTCCGCCGGAGGAACGGTCGCCAGTTGCTGCAACGACATGCTGACGCATTTACGGGCCGCCGACGCAGCCCATGACAAACTGATGAAGTACCTGGGAGTTCCGATGCCGGGTAAGGCCACGCCTGACGGTAAGAAGTAACCCGGTCGCTCACCCGCCGGCTGCGGCACGGTCCGCCGCTTCCGCAGCCGGCGGGATTTTATTGCAACGTCTTCAAATCGCCTTTCGCCACGAGCGCCCCATGTGTTCTCTCGACTCTTTCACGGCTCGGATTCGAGCGGAACTTGAAGCAGCGGAGCGTGCGTCGGAGAATTCCGACCGCGACGCCGAATATATGACGAAACTCAAGGAGCGAACCGAACGGTTTCGTCCCTTAATACGCTCCATCATCGACGGAATCGTGCGCCCACGGTTGGAAAAGGTGGCCGCCTTTTTCCCGAACGCGGCCCCGCCCCGCAAGGTTGATCCGGCTCACTGCACGTGGTGGTTCGGCTACTGCGAACGGTTTCCGGCCTCGGTCAAATTGGACCTTAGCTGCGGCCACGACGAGGACGTT
This sequence comes from Planctomycetota bacterium, assembly GCA_017303535.1. Taxonomy (GTDB): domain Bacteria; phylum Planctomycetota; class Planctomycetia; order Pirellulales; family PNKZ01; genus PNKZ01. Next base: position 7,781 of record JAFLCO010000070.1, on the reverse strand, counting down.
CGCAGCCTTTACGTCATCCAGGAATTGCGGATGACTCCCTCGTTTACGACTTACGATCGCTTTGAACGATTGGCACAGCCCCTCGACGATGTCGACCTGGAAACGGTCACCACATGGGTTGAAGATCGGCTCACGGCGTTCGTGCATGCTTATTTGCAGTTGGAAGCCGCCGATCGTCAGCAATGTCAAGGGCTCGCCACGGATCCGGTCTGTCACATGCGCATCGTCAAAGACGACGCGGCGGGGCATCTCGACTATCGCGGGCACCGGTTCTATTTCTGCGCTCCGAGTTGCCGAGACGAGTTTGCCGCCGACCCCGAACGCTTCGCGAAGATCGAAATGGAACCCTAGGCGTGCTCCGCCTGCTTCAGAAAGGCGTCAGTTTTCATGATTAACTCCCCCGCCTGCGAGTGTGAGCGTGCGACCGGCGTTTGTCTTGGCAGATTTGAAGCAAGCGCACCGGCGGAGATCGCCGCAAGCGCTCCGACGTTCTTCAAGGAGGTTGCCTCCATGCGAAGTGACGCAGAATCCGCAGCGCGACGACTCGAGCTTTTGTTGGCGGCGGCAAACCGTCCCGGTTTACGTCGGGTGCATGTCGCATACGAAAACGATGCCGTCGTTCTGACCGGGTGTGTTCGTTCGTTTTATGAAAAGCTACTGGCCGTAAGAATCTGTCAACGCGAGGCAATGGGGCTGCGGGTCGTCGACGACATCGCTGTCGTCGACGATCGACCGGCCTCGTTAACGATTGTCCGCGCGTTCCAGGGAACTTCGGAACAACCTTCGTGAGGGATTCAATGTTGATAATGGTGTGGATCGACACGTGGACTGCGGCGGTATTTTGGCGATCGTGTTCGGCGCCGTCGGGGGGCCGTTTTGGCTGAGCGGACGCGATTCGAAAGTACAAGGCAATGCCGCAGGCAGGGGGACCTGGTCGACGCATCCTCAGCTCCGTCTCAATGGTCCCGATAGATGCCCAATCCGCGGCATAGCGTTGGGGCCCTTGGCACGGGCGCGGGCCGCTGGGGCAATGGTACTGACCCGTTCCCGCGTCGAGCGCAGCGAGCGCCACACGCGGCTCGATACGGTCGCTATCTCGCTCGGCGGGGCGATCTCCGGCGCGGATGTGACGGCGGCGAAGGACGTCGCGTGCGAAATGTCAGGCGTTTTACGTGCTTGAACGCTTCGCTACGGTGATTCTTGGTATTCTCTCATCCATGTTTTGTTACGTTTGCAGATGCCATCGTTGACGAGGATCGATCGCATGACGACGCCGGCTCATTCGACCGTCAGAGAACTGGTCCTGCAAACGCTGTCGAGCAACGAACAGACCGGCTTATCCGCGTCGCAGGTGACCGCCGCCCGTGCGCAGTTTGGTTGGAACGAACTGGCCGCCGCCGTCGCGGAGCCTGCTTGGAAGAGGTTCCTCGCTCAATTCCGTGACGTCGTGGTGTGGATTCTGATGATTGCGGCGGTGATTTCGGGAGCCATGAGCGAGTGGACCGACACGGCGGCCATCCTGGCCATTGTGCTGCTCAATGCCTTGTTGGGGTTCTTCCAGGAAGAAAAGGCCGAACAGGCGCTCGCGGCATTGCAGAGCCTGGCCGCTCCGACGGCCAAAGTCATTCGTGACGGGAAACTCGTCTCAATTCCCGCACGAGAACTCGTTCCGGGAGATCTCCTCGAAATTGAAGCGGGAGACAATGTTCCTGCGGACCTGCGGTTGCTAACCGCGTTCTCGGTGCGCGTCCAAGAAGCCTCGCTCACCGGCGAAAGTTTGCCGGTCGAGAAAGTTGCCGAACTCCTGCTGCCGGAGTCCACGCCGCTCGCGGATCGACGGAACATGACCTACATGAGCACGGTATTGGCAAACGGCCAGGGGCGGGGCGTCGTCGTGGCGACGGGAATGCGGACGGAGATCGGTCGAATTGCCGGCATGTTGCAGGCGTATGAACGTGAACCAACGCCGCTGCAACGCCAGCTTGTCGGCGTCGGACGCGCGATGGTCCTCGTCTGCCTGGCGCTGGTCGGCGTCATTTTTTTCCTGGGAGTGCTACACGGCAATTCGTGGCTTGAGGCGCTGTTATCGTCGGTGAGCTTGGCGGTCGCGGCGGTACCGGAAGGATTGCCCGCCGTGGTGACGACGACGTTGGCGCTGGGCCTGCAACGAATGGCGCGACGCAACGCACTCGTACGGAAATTGCCGAGCGTCGAGACGCTGGGGTGCGTGTCCGTCATTTGCTCGGACAAGACCGGAACGCTCACTCGCAATGAAATGACCGTTCGCGAGCTGCTGGCGGGCGGAGTTCATTATCGCGTGACCGGCTCCGGCTACGCCCCGCAAGGGGAGTTCTTCATGATCGCATCCGGCCGGGAACCGTCCGTCGATCTGACCGACGACCAAGACGCGCAGGTTGCGTTACGCGTCGCGGCTTACTGCAATCACGCACAAGTCCAGCCGGGCAAGGCCGAAGGTACTTGGAATGTCATCGGCGACCCGACCGAAGGAGCGCTGATTGTGCTGGCGATGAAAGGCGCCTTGACGTCACGCGAGCGAAAGCCGCAGGTCGTACAAGAACTACCGTTCGATTCCGACCGCAAGGCGATGTCGGTTTTGCTCGAAGAGGATTCCAGTCGCCGAGTCCAATACACCAAGGGCGCTCCGGAAGGCATCCTCGCCGGTTGCGTCACGGAACGCAGGGATAACCAGGTTGTCGCGCTGACCGATGAGCGTCGGCGTGAGATTATCCAGGCCAACGTTGAGATGGCCTCGCGCGCCTTGCGTGTCTTGGCATTGGCGTCGCGAGACGACGCCGGAACCGAACCCACGATTGACGAGCAGAGCCTGACGTTCGTCGGCCTAGTCGGGATGATCGACCCGCCGCGCGAAGAGGTGAAACAGGCCGTGGTGCGCTGTCGCATGGCAGGCATCCGTCCGGTGATGATCACGGGAGATCATCCCGCGACGGCTTGCGCCATCGCGAGAGAACTCGGCATCGCGTCCGCGTCAGATCACATTGTCACCGGGCAAGACTTGGATGCGATGTCCGACGATGAACTGGCGGCAAACGTCGAGCAGATTGCCGTTTATGCCCGCGTCGCTCCCGAACACAAGCTGCGCGTCGTACGCGCTTGGAAAAGTCGCGGTGAGATCGTCGCGATGACCGGCGACGGCGTCAACGACGCTCCCGCCGTGAAGGCGGCGGACATCGGCATTGCGATGGGAGTCAGCGGAACCGACGTCACGCGTGAGGCGGCGGCGATGGTGCTGATGGACGACAATTTCGCCTCGATCGTGAACGCGGTCGAAGAAGGCCGCGCCATTTACGATAACATCCAGAAGTTCCTGATTTTCCTGCTGTCGTGCAACGCCGGGGAATTGATGCTGATGCTGTTCGCGTCTCTGCTGGGATGGCCGATTCCACTGCTACCGGTCCAATTACTGTGGATCAACCTCGTGACGGACGGCCTACCTGCCTTGGCTCTCGCGATGGAGCCGCCCGAGCCCGACTTGATGCGCCGTCGGCCGCGACGGTCGAACGAGTCCATGCTGTCGTGGTCGTTGGGCGGCGTAGTGATTGGTCAAGGATTGCTGTTGGCGGCCGTGGGTTTGGCGGCGTTCTGGTTCGGTTACGACCAGGAAAGCGACCTCGACCAGGCTCGGACCATGACCTTTTGCGTGGTGGTCTACGGCGAACTGTTTCGCGCCCTCGCCGCTCGCAGCCGAATCTGGACGTTCTGGCAGCTGGGGCCTTGGACGAATCCCTATGTATTCGCCGCCGTCGCGATCTCCGCATTGCTGCAAATCAGCATCATTACCGTGCCGTTTGCACGGCCGATCTTCGCGGCAACGGGCCACACGTCCTGGGAATGGTTCGTGTTGTCGGCGTTGGCGCTCACGCCGGTCACCGTGATCGAATCCGTGAAATTAGGCCGTCAGTTCTTCGGACGAAGCGATTCATCGGATTCTACAGGAGCATCGCCATGAGCATAAGACGACATCTCATCAAGTTGGGCGTCGTAGCGGCCGTCGTCGTCGGACTTGTGTCGGTGATCGTCTGGTGGCCGAAGTCTTCCACGGAAGCGACGTCCGGAAGCGACATCTGGACTTGCTCGATGCATCCGCAGATTCGTTTGCCGAACCCCGGCCGTTGCCCGATCTGCGGGATGCAGTTGATCCCGGTGTCACGATTGCCGAAGGCTCGCGACGATCTGGAAACGCGTGCCGGGCTGGTGACCGAAGCGATTCAGCGGCGCGAGTTGTTCAAGGAGATTCGCACGGTCGGCAAACTCGACTACAGCGAGCGACAGGTGGCGTACATCTCGTCGCGGATCAACGGCCGCGTCGATCGGCTGTTCGTGGATTTCACCGGAGTCGAGGTCAAGCAGGGGGACCATCTCGTCGAGATTTACAGTCCGGAGTTGCTGGTCGCGCAGAATGAATTGCTGCTCGGCGTTGACGCGATCGAAAAGGAAATTCCATCCGCCCGGAGCTTTGCCGAATCGCGGCTCGAAGCATCCCGCACGAAGCTGCGGCTACTCGGCATTCTTGACGCCCAGATCGCCGAAATTGAAAGGACTCGCAAACCCACTACGCACTTGACGATCTTCGCTCCCATCGGCGGCACGGTCATCGAAAAGAACGTTCGCGTCGGCCAGTATCTCAACACGGGAGACCCGGTCTATCGCATCGCGAACCTCGATCCGATCTGGCTGTACCTCAACATTTATGAGTTCGACGTCGCCTGGATCCGCTTCGGACAGGCGGTCGATGTTCAGTTGGAAGCGTTTCCAGGCGAGACGTTCAGCGGCTCAATCATGTTCATCGATCCATTTCTCGACGACGCGACGCGCACGATCCGCGTCCGCGTGAACATCAAGAATCCGGATCGGCTGCTCAAGCCGCAGATGTTTGCCACGGCCACGATCCATGTGCGTCTGCGCCCGGACGGCTCGCCCGTACCGACCGGTCTCGAAGGGAAGTTCGTTTGCCCGATGCACCCGGAAGTCATGCAAGACGAGCCGGGCAAGTGTTCGATCTGCGCGATGCCTTTGGAGAAAGTGCCGGAGCGGCGCATGCCCAGCAATGCGTTGAAACTTTTGGACGACCAACGGAATGCTCCTCCTGCGCCGCCGAAGTTCGTGAAATTCGACGAGCCGGCAGACCACAAAGACCACGCTGGACACGCAGGCCACGTCCCAAAAACGTCCACTGAAAAAGGGCCGGTCGACACGCCTGCACCTTCAGGTGCCGGCGTGTCGGCGATTCCGGTCTCGGCGGTGCTTGACACGGGCCGCCGGCGCATTGCGTACCGATTGACCGCCGACGGAGCCTACGAACTCGTCGATTTGAAGCTTGGTCCCCGTGCCCATGCCGTAGATGCATCGGGCAAGCGGCGCGAGTTCTTCGTCGTTCTCGACGGCATCAAGGTGGGAGACCAAGTCGTCTCGCAAAGCGGATTCCTGCTCGACAGCCAACGCCAAATCGAAGGGATGCCGAGTCTGCTGTATCCCGAGGGGCAAGCCGGCTCGTCACTGCACTCCGGCCACGGCGGCATGAGCGGAATGGGGGGGGCCGCGGCGAAGTCCAACTCCCAATCCGCGGCACCCGGCGGACATCAGCACTAGAACTTCGGAGACGACGGCATGGTCAACTTCATCATCCGCTGGTGCCTCGACAACCGGTTCCTCGTGATCCTGGCGACGTTGGTTCTGTTGGCGGTCGGCTACTACGCCGTCACCAACATCCCCATCGACGCCATTCCCGACATCGGTGAGAAGCAGGTCATCGTGCTGGCCGACTGGCCCGGCCGCTCCCCGCAGGATGTCGAGGATCAAGTCACTTATCCGCTCACGACCACGCTCTCCGGCACGCCCGGCGTGAAGACGATCCGGTCGTTCTCCGGGTTTGGCTTCTCGATGGTGTTCATCATCTTCAAAGACGAAGTGGATTATTACTGGGCCCGGTCGCGAGTGCTGGAACGAATGAATGTGTCGCTGTCGCGGCTCCCGCCCGGCGTCGTGCCGGGGCTGGGATCGGACGCGACGGCGCTGGGGCAAATCTTCTACTACACGCTGGAAGCGGAAGGAGTCGACATTTCCCAGCTTCGGTCGCTGCAAGACTGGTACATCCGGTATCAGCTCCAGGCAGTGGAAGGCGTGACCGAGGTCGCGACGCTCGGCGGCTACGTGCGCGAGTACCAGATCGACGTCATCCCCGAAAAACTGCGAGCACATCGCGTCACGTTGCCGGAGGTCTATGAAGCGGTTCGCCGCAGCAACATCGACGTGGGGGCCAAGGTCGTCGAGAGCAATCGCTACGAATTCTTCATTCGCGGCAAAGGCTTCGTCCGCAGCGTGCAGGACATTGAGAACATCGTCATCCGGCAGGAAGCGGGCGTGCCGATCTTCGTGAAAAACATCGCCACCGTGCAGCTTGGCCCGGAGTTTCGCCGCGGCACGCTCGACAAGGCGGGCCGCGATGCGGTCGGAGCCGTAGCCCTGATGCGCTACGGCGAAAACCCGCTGGCGGTCATCAACCGCTTGAAAAAGAAAATTGCCGAGATCGAACCCGGCCTGCGCGTCACTTTGCCGTCCGGTCAAGCCGTGCCGGTGACGCTCGTACCGTACTACGACCGTACCGACATCATCTACGAGACGATGGCCACGCTGAAGGACAACCTCATTGAAGAGTCGATTGTAGTGGCTTTCATCACCTTGCTGTTTCTGTTGCATCTGCGCAGTTCGCTGGCGGTTCTGCCGACGCTGCCCCTGGCGCTAGCGATGAGCTTCGCAGCCATGTACTGGCTGGGCGTGGACAGCAATATCATGTCGCTGGCCGGACTGGCGATCGCGATCGGCGACGTCAGCGACATGGGCATCATCATGACGGAGAACATCTACCGCCGGATCGCCGCCGAGCCGAGTCGTCCCTACAACGAAGTCGTCTATGAAGCCGCGACGGAAGTCGGCGGGGCCATTCTCATGGCCGTGACCAACACGATCATCTCCTTCATTCCCGTGTTCGCGCTGACCGGCCCCGAAGGAAAGATGTTCGGGCCGTTGGCCTACACCAAGACGTTCGCCATCGCATCGTCCGTGATTTTAGCCATTACAGTCGTCCCGGTGCTCAGTCACTTCCTATTGCGACCCGTCGTCTGGACTCGTCGCCGGTCGCTGCTCGTTGCAAGCTGCGCGGGCATCGCCGCGATGCTAACGCTGCGCGGCTTCATCGTGTGGGGACTGAAGTTGTCCGGAACCTGGAGCGGCTGGCCCACGGCCGTGAGCGTGGGGGTGATCGTGGGCCTGTTGGTGTATCGTATGGGGCGCGAACGTCTGCTGCCGTTGGAACAAAATCGCGTCTCTCGATTCGTGTACGCGCTTTACAAACCGTCACTGCGGTGGGTACTAGCCCACAAGGCCGTGTTTTTAACGCTGCCGCTGGCGTTGATCCTGCTCGGCACGACCGTGTGGTTGGGCTTCGACCGCGTGACTGCTCCCATTCAGGCCGGTCTACGAGTCGCCGGTCTCGACACCTCGAAATGGGAGACCTGGCAACGTCTCGACCGCGTCTTCCCCGGCATCGGTCGCGAGTTCATGCCGCCGCTGGACGAAGGTTCGTTCCTCTACATGCCGTCGATCTTGCCGGCCGGTTCGCTGACGCTGGCGGAAGAAGTCATCAAGCAACAGGACGTCGCGATCCGCACCGTCCCGGAAGTGAAGGACGTGGTCGGCAAGGTCGGTCGCGCTGATGTTCACCGAAACGCCAATGGCCAGGCCCA
>JAFLCO010000007.1 GCA_017303535.1 Planctomycetota bacterium | reverse complement strand
TGGCCTCGGCGACCATGGCCATGGTGTTGGCCGTGTACTGACCGCCGCACGACCCGGCGGCAGCCCGCCGCAAGCGCAGCGGATCGTGCCGAAAGCCAAGGCGGCCGACAGTTCGGGCGCGATGCCTGCCGTACACGACACGCTGGCCGGCCAAAACCAACCGACGACCAAAGGCCCCGCCGGCCGCACGCCCGACAAAGCCGGCGATAGCGGGCTGGGGAAGAAGGTCCCCGTCGCGAAAGCTCCCGGCTCCGGAACGTCGGCCGGGAAGCCCGCCGATGCCTCGGGCGGCTTTAACTTCAACATCAAGACGGAAGACAGCAGCGTTCTCAACACGAAGTACGGCAAGAAGCCGGGCAAGCCGGGCGATAGCTCGACCGGCTCGAAGCCCGGCGGGTCGAAGTCGGTCTCCGACAAGAAGATTTCCGAGACCAGCGTTCCGACAAAGGCCGGCGGCAGCAAGCCCTCTGTGAAAGATACGTCCGGCTCGGCCAAAGCCCTGAGCAGTAAGCCCGCCGACGGCAAGCCGCCGCTGAAGCCGATGCGGAAAAAGGGGATGTCGGTCAAGGTCGTCATCGTGTTGTGTACCGGCATCCTGCTTTTGGCCATCGCTTTGGCGGTGGGCTTGGTACTGGTGCTCAAGCGCGACGCCGAGAAGCGCAAAGAAGCCTCGGAAAAGCGAGCCACGACCCCCGCGGCGGCTCAGCCGGGCACCGAGACGCCGGCCGTCATCGGACCGACGGAAGCCGCTCCGGCGGCACCTGCCGCAGCCACCGGAACGGCCGGCGCCGCACCGGTTGTGAAGCCGCTCGCGCCGAAGTAACTCGGTCGCATCACGTCGCTCGCGCCTCACTCCTGATCGCGTAGAATCGCGCGCTCGATCCAATTCCGACTCGCGCTCGCGCATAACTTCGCGCACCGTTGTCTTGCAGCCCCTTCTCGGTCCGTCTCAATTTGAGCGTTCCGGCCCGCAGAACGACGGTTTTTGTCCTGTCAAACCCAATTCTAAAGCCTTGCCAAATAGGGCTTTATGACTTTGCTTGTCTCCGGCCCTGGCCGGCTTAGCATTGAGTGTAGGTCTCAGGGCCGGTTTCGCCGGTCTTGCCGCCTATCAGGCCGTCTCTCTTCGCAAGCTGCGGAAGATAGATGCGACCTGCTAACTCACCGCACGCTGCGGAAATGGCTGACGATAGCCGCCCCGATTCGAACGGACTCGACCGCGTCGTGCCCTGCTAAGGCCGCGTCCCATGTCGAACTTCCACGGTCACAACACCCACCGTCAGCCTCGCACCTCGGGTCGGGTTAATCCGGCTCGGACCGCGCGCGTCGGCGGCGATCGTCGTATGGCTCCCCGCGCCCGCAGTCGGGGGCAAACGAACGTGCTGCGCGTGTTTATGCCGCCGGAAACGTGGCATGAACCCCGTGAAAACGCCTCAGGCTACAAGTTCGTCGTCGAATCGGCCGGGCCGGGATATCGGCACGTCGTCACGCCGGACGAGGTTCGGGCCCGCTTGGCGCTGCTGCCCCCGTCGTTCACGGCCGGTCTGCAGGTGGTGCAGTTGGGCCGGATGACGCGGAAGAAGCGGTCGATGCCGCTTTACGGCATGCAGTGGGGCTCGGCGATCTACCTGTACCCGATCGAAGAGAGCCTCGTCGAACACTACAACCATCCGCCCACCCCGGCCCAGCGGACCGAAGCCAAGATGTACGGCGGGCGTTGGGAAGATGCCGGCGGCGGCAAATGGCGGCTCGTTTGGACGCTCGAGGCCGTGAAAGATTTCTACCTCAACAACATCCTGTTGCACGAGTTGGGGCATTTGCTCGATACGCGCAATACCCGAACGATCGACCGTGAACGCTACGCGGAATGGTTCGCCGTGGAATACGGGTACCGGCCGACGCAACGCGAGCGACAAGCTCGACGAATCGCATCGCTGAGCACCAGCGAAGGTCGCTCCGCATAGCCTGGCCGTCCACGGCCGAGAAGTCTTAGCCCCCGGCAGAGTCGCCGGGGGCAGGGTTTGAAACTGGAATCGCGCCGTTTGCAGCAGTAACCCTGCCCCGGGCGACTCGCCCGGCGCTTAGACGCCGCCGCGGCAACGCCCACGGGAATAACTCTCCGCCGCCGGTCCGAATAGTCGCCCGTACCGTCGTTCCGGCCCTCGGGCCGGAGTCTGCGCTCTCGAAGTCGGGTTTCGGTCGCGCCTCTCGACCTCCCCCTTCTTAGCTGGACTCGCGTTTCGCGGCGTCGTTATACTGGGCTATTCGATCGTGGGCTTCACGGCCCCGCCCGTTAGGCACGGTCGCAGGCCTGTCAGCTCAAATCGCATGCATTCTCCGGTCGGCCCTCGATGCGCTCATGCCGCATCACCGGAACAGAGCCGCCGACCATCGGACTTTGGAAGAGGTAAAGTGATGAACGCGCGCCGTTGGTCGCTGTTGGGTTGCGTCGCCGTCGCGGCGCTGGTCGCTTCGGCATCGTCGTACGGCGTCGAACTCGCCGCCGAGCATAAAGAGAAGCTCGTCGCGCTGGATCAGTCGCTGCAGAAGGTCGTCACGCTCTATCGTGACAAGAAGACCGACGAGATGAAGAAGCTCATCGAGGAAATCGAGAGCGGCATCAACGGCTTGCAAATCGCCAACGAGAACGACGGCTCGATCGGGCCCGTGCTCGAACCTTTCCGCCAACGGCTCGACGCCGCCAAGAAGCTCAGTGAACACGCGGCGATGCTCGCCACGGCCTCGCCCGTGAAGACGCCGACGCCCGGCGCCAATCCGGCGATGACCACGCCGATGCCCGGCATGCCGACGCCGAGCGGCACGATGCCGCGCCCGCTTGCTTCCGGCACGCGCCCGCGCCCCGGCCAGATGCCGACCGGCGCCGTGAGCTTTACGAAGGACGTCGCGCCGATCTTGGTCGCCAAGTGCGAAGGCTGCCACATCCGCGGCAACCGGGGCGACTTCAGCATGGCCAACTTCAACGCACTCGCGGCCGGCACCGGCGGTACGCTTGCCGTGATCAAGCCGGGCCAGGGCGAGACGAGCATCTTCTACGAGAAAATGTCGTCGGGCGAAATGCCGCCGGGCAACAACAAAGTTTCTGACATGGAACTGGCCGTCATCAAGAAGTGGATCGACGAAGGTGCCCGCTACGACTACCCGGATCGCATGGCGTCGCTGCTCACGTTCGCACCGGGCATGGGAGGCGGGCAGGGGGGCCAAATCGCTCGCGCCACGGGCAACGAAAAGGTGCAGTTCATGCGCGACATCGCGCCGATCCTCGTCGACAACTGCTTCGATTGCCACGGCGCGCCGAACCCCAACGACAACTCCGACAACTTCGGCATGAATAAGTTCGCCGACCTGATGCGCGGCGGCCAAAGCGGCCCCGTGGTTCGCGCGGGCAACCCTGACGGCAGCACGCTCATTCAAATGCTCCGCGGCACCGCCAAGGGCGCGAACAACGAAATTCGCCCGCGGATGCCCCGCGGCGGCCAACTCACCGACGAAGACATCGGCAAGTTCGTCACTTGGATCGCCGAAGGGGCGAAGTTCGACGGCGAGGATCCGCAAATGGCGATCGACCTGGCCGTGCGGATGGCCATCGCCAAGAAGGCCACGCACGAAGAACTCATGGCCCAGCGCATGGCCACGGCCAAGCGCAATTGGCAAATGGCCAACCCCGACTCGCCGGCCGAAAGCCTCGAGACCACGGACTTCTTCATCATCGGCGACATCGGCATGGTGCGCCTCGAAGAAGTAAAGGCGACGCTCGAAGCCGAGAAGGCCAAGATCGTGCAATCGATGAAGCTCCAAGCCGGCAAGCCGCTGGTGAAGGGGCGCATCACCGTGTACGTCTTCAACAAGGGCTTCGAACACAAGGAGTTCGCGCAGGTCGTCGAGCGTCGGCAACTTTCCGACGGCATCCTCGGCCACTGGAGCTTCAACTACATCGACGCCTACGCCTGCGTGACGGCCTCGGCCGGCCCGGCCGAAGAGATTGCGCCGCTGCTCGATGAAACTGTGCTCGGCTGCTACTTCGACTCGACCGTCGATCGGTTGCCGCGCTGGTTCGCCGTCGGCACGGCCCGCAACATGGCCGCGAAGATGCACCCGCAAAGCCCGGTGACCAAAGGCTGGGAAGATTCGCTCGCCGCGGCGCCGGCCGGCCTGACGCCGCAATCGCTGATGGGAGCTCGCAACCTCGACGCCGGCATGTCGGCCATTTCGCAGGCCTTCGTGAAAGACCTGATGAAGTCGCCGCAATGGGCTTCGCTGATGGGCAACCTCGGCAAGGGAGCCAACTTCGACGGCGCCTTCGCCCAAGCCTTCCGCGGCCAACCGCAACAGATTCTCACCCAGTGGTTATCACGGCGGTAGTGGAGCGACTGACCACGTCACACTAGCCCCGAAGCGCAAGCGAGGGGGCATTCGACTAACGGGCCCGGCGACTTTTGAAAAATCGCCGGGCCCCGTCGTTTGCCGACGTCCGTTCAATAGCCGCGGGTGCATACCCGCGGCAGCCCCATTTCGTTAAACTACGAGCATCCATTTCGCCCTCAAAGTTTCTCGGACGACTGCCATGCTCGGCGCCAAGCTCGACGTTCCTGCTTATCTCGGTCGTTTGAACGACGAAATCTCGGCCCTCGACCACGGCGCGATTGAGCGGATGGCCGACCTCATCTACGCGGCCTGGGAAAACGGAAAGTTCGTCTTCATCATCGGCAACGGCGGCTCCGGCTGTAACGCCTCTCACATGGCCGAAGACCTCGGCAAGAGCACGCTCCGCGAACCGGAACTGAAGGACGAAACCAAGAAGCGCCTAAAGGTGCTGAGCCTGACGGACAATCTCGGCTGGATCATGGCCCTGGGCAACGACGTCGGCTACGACCAGATCTTCGTCCAGCAACTGATGAACTACGGCTCGGCCGGCGATGTGCTCATTGCGATCTCCGGCTCCGGTAACAGCCCGAACATCCTGGCGGCCGTCGATTGGGCCCATCGCCACGGTCTGAAAACCTACGGCCTCACCGGCTACGGCGGCGGCAAACTCCTGAAGCAACAGCAAGACGGCCTGCACGTGAAGCTCGACGACATGGGCATGGTCGAGAGCATCCACCTCTGCATCTTCCACTGGGTGCTGAACGACGTCTTCGCCCGCATCAACGGCGAAGGCCGGTACGCGAAGACGGCCGCGGCGGCGTCGTAAATCGCACCACTCCTGCTCCCCTCGCCCCTTGCGGGAGAGGGGCCGGGGGTGAGGGGGCCGCCACCTCAAGCAGTTCATGATTCACCCATGGCCAAGTGCGACGAAGGCTACCTCTGCGAAGTTTGCGGCCAAGACGTCGCCGAGATCATCGATAGCGATCTCTACCTCCGCTACGTGATCGGCGAGCTCGATCCCGAGGTCCTGCACACCACGCCCGAGCGCCACATCCGCTGCAATCCGACGCTGGCGCAGTTCATCGTCGACGCCGACTTCCAACCGCCGGTCGAAGTCGACGGCATGTTCGATAAGCGCCTGCTCGACCCCGCGTACGTCCGCGAGCGCGAAACGCTGGTGACCCGCGGCTACCGCCGCCTGCGCGAAGTCCTGAACACGGAAGCGGCCATCATCAACTACCCGCTGCCGGAAGTCCGCGAAGCGATCCGCCGCAAAGCCGGGTACTAGGCGGAATTCACCACGGAGGCACGGAGAACACGGAGGAGCGGACATTGCAAAATGCAAATTGGTAATTGCAAATTGCAAAATGGGCGCAAGCGAGCGGCGAAGCCGTCCGGCCAATTTGCAATTTCCTTTCCCTCTGTGTCCTCCGTGCCTCCGTGGTAAACAGTTGCTAGAATTCGGAGCATGAGCACCGGCCCGGCGAGTTCTGCATCCGTCACGCTTTCGACCCCCGTGCAGTTTTTGAAAGGGGTCGGTCCGCGGAACGCCGAACTGCTCGCCAAGCTCGAACTCTTCACGGCCGCCGATTGTCTCTTCAATTTCCCGCGCGACTATCAGGACCTCACCGACTTGAAGTCGGTCGCGGAACTCGAGGCCGATAAGCTCGTTCGCCTCCGCGGCACGGTCGTCGAAATCGAACAGCGCGGCGGCTACACCGGCCGTTCGATGCTCGGCGTGCTCATTCAATGCGGCGAAGGAGCGGCGGCCGATTATGTTCGCTGTCTCTGGTTCAACATGCCGCATATGCGGAAGCAGTTCGAGAACGGTCGGCAGTTTCTCATCACCGGCAAGGCGAAGAAGAAAGGGGGCCGCTGGGAGTTTTCGCATCCCCGCGCCCAGCGGCTCGAACAAGAGCCGGCCGACGCCGAGCTCAAAATTCTGCCGGTCTACTCCCTCACCGAAGGGCTCTACCAACCGACGGTCCGCAAAGCCGTGCAAGCCGCGCTCGAAGGCTGCCTCGACCAACTCGACGAGGTCTTCCCGCCCGAGTTTCTCGCGGCCCACAACCTCGCGCCGCTCCGCGAAGCGCTGCAGCAGATTCATTTCCCGGCCGATCGCGAACAACTCGAAAAGGCCCGCCGCCGTTTCGTCTACCAAGAGTTATTTATCCTCCAACTCGCGCTGGCCGTACGCCGTTTGCGGTTGCAGGTCGACGGCAGCGCCCCGCAACTCGAACCGACGGCCAAAATCGACGCCCGCATCCGCCGGTTGTTGCCGTTCGAACTCACGGCCGGCCAGGAGCAGGCGATCAAAGAAATCGGCGGCGACCTGGCGCGGCACTTCCCGATGAACCGGCTGCTGCAAGGCGAGGTCGGCAGCGGCAAGACGATCGTCGCGGTCTACGCAGTGCTCGTTGCCGTCGCGCACGGCCGCCAAGCGGCGATCATGGCGCCGACGGAAGTTCTCGCCCGGCAACATGCCCGCACGCTCGGTAAGCTGCTTTCGGAAAGCCGAGTGAAGTGGACGACCCTCGTCGGCGGCCTTTCGCAAAGCGAGCGACGCGCCGTCCTCGAGCAAATCCGCAGCGGAGAGATCGACGTCGTCATCGGCACGCAGGCCATCTTGCAGGAAGACGTCGAGTTCGCCCGGCTCGGTCTCGTCGTCGTCGACGAGCAGCACAAGTTCGGCGTTCGCCAACGCGCCAAGCTGCGCGGGGCAGGGGAGGCGCCGCATTACTTGGTGATGACCGCCACGCCGATTCCGCGCAGCGTCAGCATGACGATGTTCGGCGACCTCGACATCTCCACGATTCGCGACGCCCCGCCGGGCCGGATGCCGGTGAAGACTTACTTGGCCGACGATACGCAACGCGACCGCTGGTGGGAGTTCGTCCGCAAGAAGCTCCGCGAAGGCCGCCAAGGCTACGTCATCGCGCCGCTCGTCGAAGGGAGCGACGATCCGGACGATGAGCGCGCGAGCGTCATGCGCACCTTCGAACAGCTCGCCAACGGTCCGCTGGAAGCGTTTCGCCTCGGCCTGCTGCACGGCCGGATGTCGAACGAGGAGAAAGAAGCGGCGATGGCCGAGTTCGCGGCCGGCAAGACGCAAATTCTCGTGGCGACGACGGTCGTGGAAGTCGGCGTCGACGTTCCCAATGCCGTGCTGATGACCATCGAAGGGGGCGAGCGTTTCGGACTTTCGCAGCTTCATCAGCTCCGCGGCCGCATCGTCCGCGGCAATCATCCGGGCTTCTGCACCGTATTTGCCAAGTCCGGTACGGCCGAGGGTTTGAAACGGCTGGAAGCTTTCGTCGCCTCGAACGACGGTTTCGAACTCGCCGAGGTCGATTTTCACATTCGCGGCCCCGGCGACTTGCTCGGCACCAAGCAACACGGCCTGCCGCCGCTACGCATCGCCGATCTGGTTCGTGACGAAGCGGTCGTCGCCGAAGCTCGGGCCGACGCCTTGGCCCTAGTTCAAGAAGACGCCGGCCTCGCGAAGCCCGAACACCAACGACTCCGCAAACAAATGCTCAAGCGCTACGGCGCGGTGCTGGAGTTGGGGGATGTAGGATAGACGTATGTCGACCAAGGAGATCAAGCCCGCCACGCCGCCGCGCGATCCTCAGCCGCCGCCGGCGATTGGATGGGTGCTGGTGATGGCCGCGGTGTGGCTGGCGGCCGGCGTCGGGCACTTTTTGCTCTGCGGCATCTGTGCGTACATGCTTGGCGACCCGGCCGATATTCCGTTCTGGCTCAAGCCTTGGGATGAGCTGTTTCAGTACGGCATCTCAGGCATCTTGAGTCTGATCCTGTTGCTGTTCTGGTGGGCCGTCGTCGCGCTTGTCGCGATTCCCTTCGGCATCGCCGCGTACTACATCAGCAAGCTCTTGTTCCTTCTGGTCGGTCGCCATGCCGACAACGACGCGCGTGACGCCGCCTTCACGCAAGGTCTGGCCATCATGGCCCCGGTCTTGATCCTTGGACTGCTGAGTCTGCTGATTCTCCCCGTGCAGGCGCCGCATCACATCGATAGCGAATCCGGTTTCGAAGTCGCCGAGCAAATCTCGTACGCCGCGTTCGCCGAGTATCAGTTCCTCAGCATGTTCGCGATGTTCGTCATCCTGATGATCTTCGTCACGCTCTTCGGCGGAGCGGCCGTCTTAGAGACTTATCTGCCCGGTTCCGGCATGGGGATGTTTTTCTTATTGATCTTTCTCAGCATCACGGTGGCCGTTTGCCTCGGCTTGTTCTTGGGGCCGTACATCGGCGAGCTTCCGCATCGCGTCGGTGCGTATCAGGCCACGGCGATGATCTTTGCCGGCCTCGCCGTGTTTACCGGGCTTCCCATGCTGCTGGTGCTGCGGAACGAGAAAAAAGGCCCGATCGTCTGACGGCCCGAACTTCCCGCGTCCGGCCTCGTAACAAACGGCGCGTCACCGCGCCGCGACAGGCGGCATCGAATATGCCGATCGTGCGGCCCGGGGGTTTGACCGATCGCTGTGACCGACCTAGGTTTACGGCGTCGACGAACCCGATTCCGCGGCACCGTTCGGCGACCTGACATCTCCTGAGTGCCTGCGGCCATGAACGAAGCTTTCACCGTGTTTATCACCGACGGCGACATGCTGATGTACGGCGGCTTGAGCCTGCTGGCTCTGCTGAGCGTCGCCGCCTTCTGGCAAGGCCGCGGCCGCCGCGCAAGCGCCGAGCGCCGATAGGCGGCGATAGCGGGTCAACTGGGTGGCTGGGGCATAGCGCAGCGATGCCCCAGAAGCCGATCGACCTCGGGCACCACTTCGTTCTGCCCCAGCCACCCTGAAGTCTTTTGAGTTTCTCGGAAACTCTTTCCGCTCTCGCCGCGTCGAACTTTCCGACGGCGGCCCTTTCCACGCCCGGGTCGGCTCGCACGTGAGCCGGCCCGCAGAGCCGTGCGGCCGCGCCGTTTCCCGCAGGAGCCCAAAGCCATGAACGCGCGCAAGTCGACAAGTTTTACTCGGGCCCTCGCCGCGATCGGCGCCGGCCTCGGCACCGCCGGTCTCATCATCGCCCTCTGCAATCGCGACGTCGCCGCCGAACGCGAAGGCGCGAGCGACCAAAGACCGCCGATCACGCGCGTCGCCCATCGTGAACCGGCCGATGATTCCGGCAAGTCTGCCAAAGCCGCTCTCGCCGGTCTCGTGAAAGTCCGCCCCGCGCCGGAGTTCGTCAACAACGGGTTGAAGTGGCTCGTCCAAGCTCAACACAAAGACGGTGGTTGGGGCGCAGGCAGTCACGCTCATCAAGACGTTCGCGATCCGCACGCGGTCGTCGTCGATCCCGCCACGACCGCCTTCGTCGCCTCGGCGCTTCTGCGCAACGGGCACACGCCCGCCGGCGGCGCGTATCAATCGAACGCGCGTCGCGCGACCGAGTACCTCTGCTCGGTCGTCGAAGAGTACACCAAGCCCGGCCCAAAAATCACCGACCTCGAGGGCACGCAGATTCAGTCGAAGCTTGGCCCGCTCGTCGATACGGCGATGACCTCGCAATATCTAGCTCGCGTGCTCGCGATCTTGCCGAAAGACGACAAGCTTCACGCCCGCGTCGACAAAGCGCTCGATAAGTGCTTGGAAAAGCTCGGTGCGTCGCAACAGAAAGACGGCAGTTGGAACGTCGGCGGCGGCTGGGCCAACGTCCTGCAATCGTCGCTCGGCTGCTCGGCTTTGGAATATGCCCAAGCCGCCGGCAAATCGATTAATAAGGAAGCCCTGCAAAAGGCCCGCGACTACCAGGGAGGCAACTTCGACGACAAGAACGGCACGGTGAAAACGGAAGCCGCAGCCGGCGTTGCCCTCTACGCCTACAACGGCTCGCTCCGGGCCAACGCCGCTCAATCGCGGGCCGCCGCCGACCTGATCGATCGGGCCAAGGGCGAAGGGAAGCTGGCAGCCGATGCTCCGATCAATGAAGAGAATCTCAAAAAAGCCGGCGTCAACGATGAGGATGCCCGCAAGTTCGCGGTCGCCAACACGAAGGCGGGCATTCAATCGCTGACGCTCAACGGCGGCAGTGCTTACACCGGCTCGACAAAGATCAGCGCCGGTGTGCTCGCCGACAGCGACGTTAACCCCGGCACTCCGGCGGTCGCCGCTACGCCTCCCGCATCGGGCCCAGTCGCCGGCCCGACGAGCTATTCCGGCGTCGCGCGTGTCTCCGGAGGTCGCGGCCTACCCGTGGGCGGCGGCGCCGCAACCGATGACGAAGCGCTCTTGGCGGGCTTCGGCAACAACGGCGGCGAGGAGTTTCTCAGTTACATGCTGGCCAGCGAGTCGATGGTCATCCTCGGCGAGAAGGATTGGAACCCCTGGTACGATCGGATGAGCGGCCGGCTCGCGAAGGTTCAAAATCCCGACGGCAGTTGGAGCGGCCACCACTGCATCACCAGCCCGGTGTTCTGCACGGCCGCGGTCGTGCAGACGATGACGGCCGACCAAGACGCGGAAATGCTCGCGAAGCTCGCCCAAGAAGCCGCGGCCCTGGCGAAGGTGGAAGCGCGGCCGGAAACGAAGACGGCGGCGCGGTAGGTTACCGTTTTGGAGCTACCAAACCTCGCACCTAACAATCAAGTTCTCTCCCTCTCCCCGACGAACAGCATGGCGATTTCCAATCGACAAAGTCTCGGGGAGAGGGCCGGGGTGAGGGGGCAATAATCTCTGGGCTATTCGGCGAATGATCTGTAACGCGCACTCAAAATCGTTGACTGCTTCGAGGTTTCTTTGCCTGCGCTCTCATCCGACGTAAAGAAAGCCATCCGCTTCGAGACCGGATGCTTCGTCGTCTTCATCTCAGCTATCATCGCCATTGCGTATGTCGTCGCAATGCAGTGGCGCTACGACGACGGCTATGACCACTACAAGGTTTCCGAAACCCCCGATTGGCAAAAGTCTGACTCCGTCTCTTACGACGGCGTCCGAACCGCCGCGTGCGCTTGGCTCTGGTCCAGACTCGGCGAAGATCGCGCTTGGCACAGTGATAACTACGCCCAACTCCGCGGCGGCAAATCCTTGACGTCGCTGAGCTTGTTGGCACTGATGGACGTTGCCCGTGATCCTCTGTCCCTTCGCTTTAGGGAAGTGCTAACCCAACTCCGCACTTGGGTCGCCGCCGACGGCTCTCTCGGCAACGACGATCCCGAGCTTCCCGAGTACCCGAACTACGCGACGTCGCTCGCCTTGCAATGCCTCGTACTTGCCCGCGATCCGCAGGACAAGCCGCTCATCGCGCGGATGACGAAGTATCTCGTCGACCAGCAATACTGCGAGGCGACCGGGTTCGGCCCGGAGCATGTCTGCTACGGCGGCTGGGGTTTCGGCGGTCGGCGGCCGGTCGGAGGTTCACCGGGCCATATGGATATCGGCCACACGCGGCACGTGCTTCAAGCACTCCGCGCGGCCGGTCACGATGACCCGCAAACCTATGCCCGCGCCGAGCGGTTTCTGCGGCTATTGCAAAAGCACCCCAGCGAAACCCGGGAACAACCGCAACCTGACGGGAGCCGTACTCCGTTAAACGCGAAGCCGCCGTACGACGGAGGATTCTACTTCTCGCCGATCGTGCTCGCTGCGAATAAAGGCGGGACGCTCGAACACGCCGGTCAAAAATACTTCGCGAGCTACGCGACCTGCACGTGCGACGGAATCCTCGCGCTGCTGGCCTGCGGCGTCCCACAAACCGACGAACGTATTAAGGCCGCCTCACAGTGGCTCAACGACCATCCCAACATTCACGAGCCGGAAGGCGTGCCGAAGAACACCAGCGAAAACTGGCGCGACTCGATTCAGTTCTATCACTACGCCGTGCGGGCCGAGTGTTATCGGGCCTTGAATTGGAGCGGCACTTGGGAGAGCGATCTGAAGAACGGCCTACGGATGGAACAACGGGCCGATGGTTCGTTCGTCAACCGTCGCGGATTCCTGATGAAAGAGGACGACCCGCTCTTGTGCACGGCCTTGGCGGTGCTGGCGTTGAGTTACGCTGACAGGGGTACCACCACGCACTAGCCCCGCCGCGCAAGCAAGGGGACATGCCGCTCGACGCCCACACAATGTCCCCTTGCTTGCGCGGCGGGGCTAGTATGAGGAATCGGCCTCGTCTCCTAGCAAGCCAAGCAAACCGGCGCGGCCAGGTCTTGGGCCAGGAGATCAAGCGCTTCGAGCTGATGCTCGACGCGCGAGGTGAAATCCTTCCGCGACAAGTGCCGCTTCAGAAGATTCAGCGACGTCGGGCAGACGCTCGCGCCGGCGTCGCGCTCGAGGAACTCCAGCACCTTCTCCGGCGGCATGCCTGCGCGATACGGCCGGGCGGCGGTGAGGGCTTCGAACACGTCGGCCACCATCAAAATGCGGGCCTCCAGCGGCAGCGTGTCGGAGCAAATCCCGCGGTAGTAGCCTTGGCCGTCGAGCCGTTCGTGGTGAGCCCCGGCGATCTCCGCCATGTCCGCGAAGGCCGGCACGCGGAGCAGAATTCGCTCGGAAAAATCCGGGTGTTTCTTGACGGCCGTGTATTCCTCGACCGTAAGTTTGCCCGGCTTGTCGAGCACGAGGTTGGAAACGCCGAGCTTGCCGACGTCGTGCAACAGCGCAGTGCGACGAAGGCGACGCAAGCGATCGGCGCCGAACCCGACGGCCCGGCCCATGCCGACGGCCAAGTCCGCCACACCGCGCGAATGTTTGAACGTCCAAGGGCTCTTGGCGTCGACCACGTGCGCGAACGCTTCGGCCACACGATCGAGCAGCCCGTCGTCGGCAAAGCGCGGCACTTCGTGCGGTTCGTAAGCCGCCACGGCGACGTCGGCGTCGCGGCGCGCGAGCTCGCTGCGGAATTCTTCTTCCGTCGCCAACCGATGCAGCACGCAAACGAGTTGCGGATCAAACCACGATCCGCTGCGAGCCAAGGTCATCTCCAGCGCCGTGGTCAGGCCGAGCTTCGAGTAGAACACCTCGAACGTTTGAGCCAAGCCCGCGATGCGGCCGGCGAGCGAAATCTCTTCGCCGCGCAGGCCGCGCGGTTGCCCTTGGCCGTCGAAGTGTTCGTCGAGGTCGCGGATCGCTTGCGCCGTGGCTGCGGGAAAGCCGAGTTCATCGGCGATCTCCGCTCCGCGCTCGCAGCGCGTCAGCACCAGCTTCTTCGCGCCGCCGGGGCCGTGCAGCAACATGGCGGCCATTTTCAGGAACCGCTCGAGCCGCGAACTTTCCGGCGACACGTTCTGCCGCATGAAGCGAAAGCCCTCGATGGCCTTCGACCAATTGATCGACTTCAGGTCGTGCTTGATTTTGCGATCGTCGGCACCGAACAAGTA
Source organism: Planctomycetota bacterium (assembly GCA_017303535.1). GTDB lineage: Bacteria > Planctomycetota > Planctomycetia > Pirellulales > PNKZ01 > PNKZ01. The sequence continues at coordinate 35,897 of JAFLCO010000007.1, read as the reverse complement.
CGCCATCTTCGCGGCATTGCTCGAACAGCCGGCGTCTTTCAGGAGCACCGCATAGAACAGGGCCGAACGTTCGGCCGCCGGCAGATGCAGCTTCTCCGCGATGTGCATCGCGATGAGGCAACTGCGGGCCGAATGTCCGCACGGCTGACCCTCGGTGATATCCAGCGCGAACGACATGGCGCTGAGCACCTCGCCGAGGCGCAGTTCGCTACGGCAAGGTTCGTTGCGGCGCGGCTTGCGCGGCTCGGCCCGTTCGACGACGGCGTAATGTTCGGATCGTTCGGCTACGGCTGCGGTCACCGGCACGTTCTCCACGAAGAGCAGGACGCTGGGGTGTTTCAGTGCGAAAATTCGTCCGGCTGAATCCTAGGTCAAGAATCGCGCGGTGGTTTTCCCACGACCTACGGCTTAGCCCGATTGTGCCGACGGTAACGACAAATTCCCCCGCCAGGGCTGAACGACCGGTAGACAACCGGCGACGGCACCGGTTCAATAGGCCGCGTAGAGCTAGGAGCCCAGCGCTCCATCCGGTCTGCATTCCCCATTCCCCACTCCCCACTAACGCCATGTCCGTTCGCATCGCCTTTCACGGAGCCGCCGGCCGCATGGGCCAGCGACTGATCGCACTCGCCTCGGCAGATTCCTCGCTGACGATCGTCGGCGCGCTGGAGAATCCGGCTCATCCGAAGATCGGGCAGGATGCCGGCGCGGTGGCCGGCGTCGGACCGATCGGCGTGCTGATTACCTCCGACCTAAAGGTGCCGTGCGACGTCGTGATCGATTTCTCCGTACCGGCCGCGGTTCCGGGCATCGTGAAAGCGTGCGCCGCCCAGAAAGTGCCGCTCGTCATCGCCACGACCGGTTTGGAAGCCGAGCAAATGGCCGCGGTGCGCGAGGCCGCGACGACGATTCCGCTGCTCTGGTCGCCGAGTATGAGCATGGCCGTGAACTTGGCAATGAGCCTCTGCGCGAAGGCCGGCGCCGCGCTCAAGGATCACCCGAGCGGCGCCGACGTCGAGATCATCGAGCGGCACCATCGCTTCAAGGAAGATTCCCCGAGCGGCACGGCGCTGAAGTTCGGCCGGATCATCGCGGCCGAGATGGGGCAGCAGAAAGAAGTGCACGGCCGCGAAGGTCGGCCCGGGGCACGGCCGCACGGCGAGATCGGCTATCACGCGGTCCGTACCGGCGACAATCCGGGCGAACACACGATCGTCTTCGGCCTCTTGGGCGAGACGCTTGAGATCACGGTGAAGGCGACCAACCGCGACTGCTACGCCCAAGGCGCCCTGGCGGCTGCGAAGTTCCTGGTCGGCAAACCGGCCAAACTCTACGGCATGGCGGATGTGCTCGGGCTGGGATAGTTCGACGAATAATCTTTGCCGCTGGGCGAGCGGCGGGGTTTATCCCCGCCGTCCGAGTTTTTCGAAGCCGCGTCGCGTATCGGGGTAGCCGAACAATTGCGCCGTTGCCTATCCATCAGAACGTGAATCTGCGCGCAGCCGACGGAGCAATTCGGACCATGCGTCTATGTTGCCTTGGTAGTGGTTCGCATGCATCTTCGCAGCCTCGTTTGATTGCGAGCATCGAGCGTACTCACGATTCGCTATCGACAGAAAGGCGCGAAAGCTGTCCGGCGTAATTTCGTCGTCGAGATTCAAAAAATCGAAGCCTTCCTACAGCGGACGGATGATGGGCTCGATGAACTTCGTTTCGTCCATTGAGGCGGCCTGCCTTATTCGATCGACTATCGCGTAGAAGCCGTGGTTACTGAGCGTGTAAGCTTCGCCGCAAGCGAAGAAAAACGAGGCTGCCATTTCTTCCGATCTTTGCTGAGATCCCATCGATGCCAGGGTTGTCGTTCTGTCAGTTACTAGCCGGACGGCGGGGATGAACCCCGCCGCTCGCTGATGCTATCGCACCGCCGTCGCGTCTGCACCGCCGCCGGCCGTAAAGTTTGTGAATTCGTTACAGCTTGCCGGCCCAGGTCGCCGATAAATGCGAGCGACGGCGGAGTCGGGCTCTGTCGTCGGTGCCGGCTATTTGTTGCCGGCAAACCAGCCGAGGCGGCCTGTTATGTGGTGCAAAAGCTGTCGACAAGACGTTCCGGGCGTAACCAGCCCGACCGACGGCAAGAACGCCTGTCCGCGCTGCGGCACGCTTGTCGGGCCGGTCGCCGGTTTGGCGGACGGCGTCGCCGAAAGTGGAGCCAAAAGCATCATCGACGCCGGGCTCGATCTGGCCGACTTCACGCCCGAACTGCTCGAAGGGGCCGCCGCTCACGAGTCGCGTGCGCCGAAGTACGTGCCGCCGCGCGAAGAGACGCCTGACTTCCAGCCGGCCAAACCGCCACGCGGTGAGCCGGTGCGGACGACATCGCTCCGCTGGGAAGCCGCGAACTGGGAACTGAACGAAAAGCTCCGGCACGTCGAGCGCGTGACAGCGACGTCGCGCCGCCGATTTGACGAGGCGAGCGCAACCGCCGGTAGTCCGCATTTCAACACACCATCACCGACCTCGAACTTTCGTGCGCTGCGAGCCGAAGCAGAACCGCCGGCTTTCGCACCGCCGCCGACGAGACCATATGCCCCTCCGCCTTACGCGCCGCAGTATCCCTCGCCGCACAGCCCCGGCGGCCCGCCGAATCCGTATGCTCCAGCTTCTGCGCCCGAGCCCGCTCCCCACGAGTGGAACGAGCACGACGCCGACGAGTTTGACGACGCCGACGACGGTCCACGCAGCGGAGAAATCCGACCCGGCGAGCGCGTCGCGTTAGCCGTCTCTTGGATCTTCCTCGGGCTAGCGACGACCGCTTTCAGCTGCGGCGGGTTTTTGGTCGGCTGGGGGGCTGTGGCCGAGCGCAGTCGCTTGCAAGAACTCGGCATGCCGATCTTTCTGGCCGGCGTCGTCGCCTTGGTGATCGGCGTGCTGCCGATCGTTATGCTGCGGAGCTTGGAAGCGGAACGTAAGCGACGCGAAGCCGACCGTTTAGCCGCATCGCTCGCGATGCGCGTCCCGACGGTGAATCTCCAACATGAGAGAGAACGTCGAGTCGCGATGAATGCGACGCGACATCGTCGTGCGGCGTGAACTCGTCGGACAAGTCCGACGGCTAAACAGTCGGTAGCTTGCGCCGCGTTAAATCTCTTGTCCGGCCGCGTCGGCGCGGACTTGTTGAATCGGCGCGTTCTGATTTGCGTCGGCTTCCATTCGCGCCAGGATCACGCGGAAGACGTCGATGTGCCACGTCTCGCCGGCTTGCACTTCCTTGGCCTTTGCGAAAAACGGCGCGGCACGCAGCGGTTCGGCGTCAAAGAAGAGCATCACGCCGGTGAGGAAGTACAAGTCGCTCGACGGTTGGTCCGTGGCGGCTTGGGCCAGCGATTCGAGGTGGGCTGTTTGCGAAATGCGGTTGTCGCCGTAGAGCTTCGAGTACTTGAACTCGCCGTCGAGATAGGCCGTCGAGATTCGCAAGCCGTACTTGAGCGCGTCGACGGCGGCTTCATAGCGCCGCTGCGCGACGGCCGCGGCCGCTTGATGGAAGTACGCGTCCGCGACGTCGGGTGCGGCGCGGGCCGCTTCCTTATAGGCGATCCACGCGTCGCCGTACTGTTGCTTTTGAAACCAGCCGTCGCCGATTTCGAGTTGCCGCTTCGCCCGTTCGCGAGCCGCCGCGTTGGTGGCAGGCACGCGCAATCGCGGCGGTGCGGCGCCGCCCGCGAGTACGCCAAAGCCGTCGGGCTGTTGCACTCCTGTCGCCACGGCGGCAGGACCGTTGTTCACGATCGTCGTGTTATTGACGATCGGCGTCCCCAGCGGCGGATCGAGGCCCATTATGCGCCGTACGGGGCCCGGACCATAAATCGTTTCGGCCGGAATCACGGCCGGCGGCAGCGCCCAACCGTTGATGAACGGCCGGCCGAGGTAGCCGCGCCAATAGCCGTAGCCGCCGGGAGCATAGCCGACCCACGGCGACGAGTAGCCCAGGCCGTAGCCTGCCGGCCATCCAACGCCGCCGCCGGTCCAACCATAGCCAGGGCCGAAGCCGGGGCCATAGTAATAGTTCGTGTACGGCCCGAGCGGTCCGTAAGTCACCGCGCCGACGGCCATACCAGGCGTGCCGACGATCGTCGTGCCGGTCGTGAACGACGACTGCGAGCCGAACGCGCCGAAGCCGTTAGAAAGTCCGAACGAAGCGCCGCCGCCGACCACCGCAACTTGCGCGCGAGCCGCAGGCACGAACATCGCCAAAGCGACGAAGCCGAACAAAATTCGACGAAGCATAACCCCGGTCCTTTGCAGACGGGAAGAAACCAAAGGACCCCTCTGAGCGTTAGTAGATCAGCGGGGCGGCGAGATTGCAACGCGTTTGGCGTAAATCAAGTGGGGAGTGGGGAATGGGGAGTGGGGAATGAGAGAACCGACTCGGCGATCAAAACATTCCCAATTCCCCATTCCGACTTCCCCATTTCTACCTACCCTCCGCTCGCCATTCCCAAGACCTTGCGTAGCGCCGTCACCCCGATTTCGCCGAATTGTCTCGGTGGAATCTGCCACAACTGCGGGTTCATCGTCTCGACCGACACGGCTCCCTGGTAGCCGATGTCGCGTAGCCGGGCCACGATCGGCTCGAGTCGGAAGTCGCCGTCGCCGGGGAGAACTCGATCGCCGTCGGAGGCCATCTCGCGCGGCACACCGACCAGGTCGCAGAGCTGCACGTGGAACAGATTGTCGGGCGTCAGCAGCCCGAGGTCTTCTTCTTTGCTGGGGCCGATGTAGTAATGATACGCGTCGAGGCAAAGGCCGAGGTTCGGCGATCCGATCTGTTCGACGATGGCCGCGGCCGTCTGCAAGTTGTTGGCCAAGGTCGCGTTGGCTTGAAACTCCAGCGCCAACCGCACGCCGGCGGCTTGCGCCTTCTCAGCGGCTTGCGCGAGCGACATGTTCACACGGTCGAGCGCTTGCTGATCGAGCGGGCCGTGAATATCGCCGGCGATGACGAGCGTGCCGACGCCAAGCTCGGCCAACAGCGCGAGCCGGTGTTCGAAGTGCTGCCAATGTTCGCGACGGGCGTCCCCTTGGCTGACGAGCAGCCCACCTTGGAACGACGCCACGGGCGCGGCCAGCTCATGCCGCGCGAGCAGGTCCTTCAACTCTTGCGGCTTACGATTAGCCAACCAGCCTTCGACCTTGCCCAGCCAAAGCTCGACGGCGCCGACATGCCCCGCGGCAAAATCTTCGACGTCTTTCTCCAGCGGCGCGTGGAGTGTGCAGATCTGGCTGATGGCGGGGAGCATGTGGATGTGTTCGTTGTCCGTAGTCCGTTGTAAGAATCGCGGAGTCAAGCTCCGCGGCTAAATGAGTTCAACTGACCACTGACAACGGACAACGAACTATTCCCCGTTGATCCGCTTGGCGATCTCGGCCGGGCATTCCTCCGCCTTGATCCGCCACTGCTTTAGGCTGTCGCGATCGCGGACCGTGACGGTGCCGTCCGTCAGCGTTTGGCCGTCGACCGTGATGCAGTACGGCGTGCCGATTTCGTCCTGGCGACGATACCGCCGGCCGACCGCGCCCCCGTCGTCGTAGTAGACGTTGAACTGCTTCTTCAGCGCACGGTAGATCTTTTGGGCCGCCTCGGGCATGCCGTCTTTCTTCACCAGCGGGAGCACCGCCGCTTTGATCGGCGCCAGCCGCGGATGCAGCTTCAGCACGACGCGCTCTTGCGGTTTGCCGTTCTCGTCCGGAGCCGTGTCTTCGTGATAGGCCTCGCACAAGAAGGCGAGCGTGGCCCGATCGGCGCCGGCCGACGGCTCGATCACGTGCGGCACAAACCGCTGGCGAGCCTGATCGTCAAAGTAGCTAAGATCCTTGCCGCTTCCGCGGTGCTTCGGCTTGCCGTCGGGGCCGAGTTCGACCTTGAGATCCGGCTTGGAGTTCGGATCGAGCTTCCCTTCCATGTGGCTGCGGAGATCGAAATCGCCGCGGTGTGCGACCCCTTCCAACTCGCCGAACTCGCCGGCCGGAAGGAACGGGAACGCGTACTCAATGTCGGCCGTGCCGATCGAGTAATGGCTCAGCTCTTCGGCGTGATGTTCGCGGAGTTGCAGTCGCTCGCGCGGCAAGCCGAGATCGAGGTACCATTGGTACCGACGGTCGCGCCAATACTTGTACCACTGTTGGCTCGTGTCGGGCTTGCAGAAGAACTCGATTTCCATCTGCTCGAACTCGCGCGAGCGGAACGTGAAGTTGCGAGGCGTGATTTCGTTGCGGAAACTCTTGCCGACCTGCGCGATGCCGAACGGCACCTTCACGCGCGAGCTGTCGACGACGTTCTTAAAATTGACGAAAATGCCTTGCGCCGTTTCCGGGCGCAAGAACGCCGCATCGTCTTCGCCGCCGAGAGCGCCGACGATCGTCTTGAACATCAGGTTGAATTCGCGCGGAGCCGTGAGCGTGCCGGGAACATTGGCATCCGGCGCGACGACCGCGGTCAACGCCGTGCCGGCCTTGACCAGATCGGGCAGCTTCTTGACGTCGACCATCTCAAATGCTTCGTCGGCGTTCTTCGAGCGCACGGAGTATTTGCCGCCGGCCCGCTTCCAAAGGTCGGCCTTTTGCTCATCCGGCGTGGAAGCGAGCGTCGTCCAGACTTCGGTAAACGGCTGCTGTTTGCTGATTTCCGGGTTCGTCGAATGGTTCGGCTTCACCGAGAGCGTGACCGCGTAAATCTGGTCGTAGCGATACCGCTTCTTGGTGCTCGTGCAGTCGACCATGAAATCGTGGAACAGGTCGTAGTGGCCCGAGCACTTCCAGACCTGCGGGTGCATGATGATCGTGCAATCGAGGCCCGTCATGTCGTACGCACTCGGCGCGCCGGGGAGCTGCGAGAGTTCGTCGTGGCCGGTGACCATGTCGCGCCACCAGGCTTCCTTGACGTTGCGCTTCAGCTCGACGCCCAAGGGGCCGTAGTCCCAGAAGCCGTTGAGGCCGCCGTAGATTTCGGAGCTTTGAAACAGAAAGCCTCGCCGTTTGCAGAGCGAGACGAGTTTATCCATGTCCATGAGGCAGTCGTCAGTTGTAAGGAGTCAGTGGGCAGTTGCAGCATTGCGATCCGTTCAATATCCCCAGGTGAATACCTGGGGCGAAATCGCAAGCGATTAAGTTTACCGGCCGGGCAAAAAGGGGTCTACCGCAGCGTGATCCGGCCACTCGGAAGATCGAGCCGCGGCAGCACATTGCGAGCGTCGATTTCCGCGGCCGTGTCGATGTCGGCGTCAAATCCTTCGGCGATTAAGTTCCGGCCTCCTTGGCACTCGCGCAACGCCGCGGCGAGCGGACGGCCGGAGTGGGCGAATGTTCGCCACGCGTCGCGGGCCAGAAGAGCTTGATCGTTGAGCCCTGCGGCAGGCAGGCCGAGTCGATCGACCACGGCTCCGGCAAACAGCGCATCTTCGGCCGTGATGACGCCACCGGTCCCCGCACACAATACGTCGGCGCGTTCGCACTCCGCGGCCGCCGCAACAACCGCCGACAAGTTGACGAACGCCCCCATCAGCACTTCGCCGGCTTGTGCGGCCCGGCGCATCGCGCGGGTCCCGTTGGTCGTGGTGAAGACGACCGTGCGGCCCGCCACGCTTTCTCGCGTGTACTCGGAAGGCGAGTTGCCGAAGTGGAAACCTTCGATCCGTCGGCCGAGCCGTTCGCCGCCAAGCCTCGCGTCAGCGCCAAGCTTCGCCGCCGTCGCGCGGGCTTCGTCGATTTCGAGGCACGGCACCACGCACTCGGCCCCGGCCGCCAGAGCGTGGCAAATCGTCGTCGTGGCCCGCAGCACGTCGACGACGATCACCGTACGGCCCGCCATGTCGGCGGGGTCGACGAGCGCCGGCAGCAGATGGACGCGAAGTTCGAGCATTTGGAGCGTTGGAAGAGAAGACGGTTAACGGCGGCGACCGGTTCGCGGTTAGGCTCTAGAGCGGCCGCGGATCGAGCGATTTTCACTCTTAAAACGGCCCTATCGTACCCCAGAAGCCCCTTTGCAACCCAGGGGTGGCCGACAACAATCAACCGTTTGTGTCGGGTTCGCCCTTCGCGGCGTGTCGCACCTTCCAACGAGCTATGTCTACCGCAGCCGCCGACCGCCCGACGACCGTCGACAAATCCGAGCGCCGCATTCGGAGCATGTTCGGCGAGATCGCGCCGCGCTACGATCTGCTCAATCATCTGCTATCGATGTCGATCGATAAGCGGTGGCGGAAGAAGACGGTCACGCTCGTGCCGCCGCAGCCGGGAGCAGGCCCGATCTTGGATCTTTGCACAGGCACGGGCGACTTGGCCCTGGCGTATGACAAAGCGGCCGGCGGAAAACTTCCGATCGTCGGGGCAGACTTCTGCCATCCGATGTTGACGATCGGCCGCAAGAAGGGCACCGCGGCCGGCGGCGACGGACGACTGACGTTCGTCGAAGCCGACGCTCAGCACCTCCCGTTTCCCGACGCGAAGTTTCAGATCGTCTGCGTGGCGTTCGGCTTGCGCAACGTCACCGATACGGATCGCGGGCTGCGCGAGATGACGCGCGTCTGTGCGCCGGGCGGAAAAGTGGCGGTGCTGGAGTTTTCGCAGCCGGCGTGGCGACCGTTCCGCGCGGTCTACAACTGGTACTTCGCCAACATCCTGCCGCGGATCGGGCAATGGCTCAGCGGCTCGCCGCAGCAGGCCTACAGCTACTTGCCGGCGAGCGTCGGCGAGTTCCCGTGCGGCGAAGCCCTGGCGGCGCGAATGCGCACGGCCGGCTTGCGCGACGTTTGGTTCAAGCCGTTTACGATGGGCATTGCGACCTTGTACGTGGGGACGAAGTAACCGATGACTAGCGCCGGTAAAAAAATCGTGCTTGCGATGACCGGTGCCAGCGGGGCCGCTTACGCCGTGCGTTTGTTGGACGTGCTGCTCGCAGCCGGGTGCGACGTGGCCGTGAGCATTTCGCCGGCCGGGGCTGCGGTGCTGAAGCAAGAACTCGACTTGGACCTCGATCTGAAGTCGGTCGCGCTCGACGACCTGCTGCCGCCGACGGTCGACGACTTCGAAACGTCGCCGCGCTGGGAAACACTCCGGGCCGTGCTCGGCGACGGGCCGCTGGATCGCCATCGGGCTGGTGACGCCGTCGTTGATCGGTTCACGTATCACCATCATCAGAACCTCTTCGCGCCGATCGCCAGCGGCTCGTCGCTCACCGCGGGCATGGTTGTCTGCCCGTGCAGCGGCGGCACCTTGAGCGGCATCGCGCACGGCACGAGTGCGAACCTCATCCAACGGGCCGCCGACGTACACCTGAAAGAACGCCGAAAGCTGATCCTCGTGCCACGAGAGACGCCGCTTTCGATGATCCAGCTCGACAACATGCGCCGCTCGGCCGAAGCCGGCGCGGTCGTGCTCCCGGCGATGCCCGGCTGGTACCACGGCGCGCGGACCTTGCGAGACTTGGTCGACTTCGTCGTGGCCCGAATTTGCGACCAACTCGGCGTGGCCAACGCGCTGATGAAGCGATGGGGAGAGGCAGAGTAATGGGGAATGGGGAGTGGGGAATGGGGAATGAACTGCGGAGCGTCGACGCCGGTGGTGCGTCAGGGTCTGCCCATTCCCCATTCCCCATTCCGACTTCCCCATTGGCCAAGCTCCGCATGTTCGGCGAGTTGATCCGCTTCAGCCACACGATCTTCGCGCTGCCGTTTGCGCTGCTGAGTGCGGCGATGGCTTGGTCACTACGACGTGAGATCAACCTCACGTACTCTGGCGTCATTGTGCGGCGGTGGGTATTCGATCTCCACGAAACGATCGAGCCGTGGTTTCGTCCGCAAGAACTCCTTGGCATCCTCCTCTGCATGGTCTTTGCTCGCAGCGCAGCCATGGCGTTTAATCGCGTGGTTGATTGGAAGTTCGACGCCGAGAACCCGCGGACGCAAAAGCGGCATATTCCCGCCGGGCTGATGTCGCGCGGCACCGTGATCGGTTGGACCGTCGCTTGCTCGGTCGGCTTTGTCGCGAGCACGCTGTTGTTCCTGCCGAATCGATGGCCGCTGAGTCTCTCGGTGCCGTTTCTCGCGTTCATCTGCGGCTACAGTCTGACCAAGCGGTTCACGTCGCTGGCCCACTTCTGGCTCGGTACGTCGTTGATGTTGGCCCCGATCTCCGCGTGGATCGCGATCTTGGGCGACACGGCATTTCAGATTCCTTGGCCCCCGATCATCCTCGGCCTCGCCGTGCTGTTTTGGGTCGCCGGGTTCGACATCATCTATGCGACGCAGGACATTGATATTGATCGCAAGCTCCGGCTCCGCAGCGTCCCGGCGAAGTTCGGCGTCGCCGGAGCCCTGCGCCTTGCCGCAGGCTGCCACCTGCTGACGGTGCTGCTCTTCGCCCTGGTGCCGAGCATGTTTCCGGCGTTCGGAACGGCGTGGTACTTCGGCGTCGCGGCCGTCGCCGTGCTGTTGATCTACGAACACGCCCTGGTTCGCCCCGACGATCTCACTCGCGTCAACGCGGCGTTTTTCAACTGCAACGCGATCGTGAGCTTGGGATTGCTCGCCGTCGGACTGCTCGATTTGTTTGTTTGAAGCACACTGATACGATGATGTAACGCAACGCATTTAGCCGCGGAGCTTGTCTCCGCGATCCTGAAGCGCGGAGGCAAGCTCCGCGGCTAAATGACGAAAGACAATCTGAAAGCAAAAGCATGACGAAGTTCGCTGACATTCGCAGTAAAGTTCTCGCCGGCGAGCGTTTGACGTTCGACGACGGCGTTTATCTCTATTCGCCCGAAGTCGATTTGAACGAACTCGGCGCCTTGGCCAACGTCGTCCGCGAACGGCTCAACGGCAACTTCGCGTATTACAACATCAATACGCATCTGAACCCGACCAACGTCTGCATTTACCGCTGCATCTTCTGCGCATTTCGGGCCGATCTCAAAGACGAGCGCGGCTACGTGATGAGCGACGAGCAGATTCTCGCTCGCGGGCGGGAAGCGGTGGAGAGCGGTTGCACGGAGATGCACATCGTCGGCGGCCTGCACCATCAGCGGAAGTTTGATTGGTACCTGAACATCATCCGCATCCTGCACGAAGCGTATCCGCGGCTCCATCTGAAGGCCTGGACGGGCGTCGAGATCAACTGGTTTCAGCACCTCACCGGCTGGTCGCTCGAAAAAATTCTCACGACGCTGCGGGAAGCCGGCCTCGGCAGCCTGCCCGGCGGCGGGGCGGAAATATTTCACCCCGAAGTTCGCGATATTATCTGCGAACACAAGGCCGACGCCGAAAACTGGCTCGACATTCATCGCACGGCCCATCGCCTCGGCCTGCGAAGCAACTGCACGATGCTCTACGGACACATCGAAAAAGCCGAACACCGGATCGACCACCTCGTGAAGCTCCGCGCGTTGCAAGACGAGACCGGCGGCTTCCAAACGTTCATTCCGCTGGCGTTCCATCCTGACAACACGAAGATGGCCGACATCAAGAAGCCCTCCAGCTTGATGGACCTGCGGACGATGGCGGTCAGCCGGCTGATGCTCGACAACATCCCGCACATGAAAGCCTACTGGATCATGCTTGGCATCGGCACGGCCCAAACGGCGCTGGCCTACGGGGCCGACGACATCGACGGCACCGTGCGGCACGAACTGATTTATCATGACGCCGGCGCCGAAACGCCGGAGATCCTTTCGGTCGAAGATATTAAGAATCTCATCATCGAAGCCGGCCGCGAACCGGTCGAGCGCGATACGCTCTACCATCGCGTGGTCCGTGAAGGAACTCGCTGGGAAACCAGCGAACCGATCGCCGTGGGAGTCTGAGTTCGTCGCTCTGCAGGAACGTCGTTTCGCAGCAACGTCCACTTGTTTAGCCGCCGCGCTTGCGCGGCGCGATCATCGCGCGGCGACTCATGCTCCAAGAGCTTCTCACAACGTACGGGCTCATCCCTTTCTGGCTCTGCGCGGGCGTCACGCTGCTCTGCTTGGCCGCCGCTTGGTTTCGCAAATCGCGACGAGCCGCGATCTCGGGCTTGGCGATCGTCTGGGCCGCCGGGCTCTTCTACGTGCCGTACTTTTTTTATCACTACGTCGGACACGCGAAGGCCGTCGAAGCCTCGGGCATCGGCGTCGTGCTCGATCAGGCCGATCGCGAGTTCTACGAAGAAACCTTCCAAGCCGCGGTTGTCTACCTCGCGCTCATGGGGACGACGGCCGCCACGTTCACGGTGCTCACCTGGCACCGGCCCCGCCCGCCGCGTAAGCAAAACCTCGAACTGGAACTGCACAAAGCGCTGCGGACTCGGCACGAAAAGGCCGCGAGCAAGCGCGGCGAGAAAACTCGCGAAAACGGCGGCCAATCCGACTGCCCGAGTGCCGATTAGTCGACCGAAAATCGACGTAAGTGCCGGAACGCTTGCGCGACTTACGACGACGACAAATCCGAAATCACCCCGCGCACTGCGCACAGATTCTCAAAGTTAGTGCGCGCCCTTGTTGGTAAGCGCTCCGACGCGCACTAAGAGGTCGATTTAGTGCGCACTTTGGCCCGAATGCGCACTCGCAAAATTCGACGTAAGTCCCGATTCGCTTGCGCGACTTACGTCGATTCCCAGAAGGCGGCGAGACTCCCTTTTCCCTCTTGAGGGAGACTGTGTTGCTTGTCGCCTCCTGCCGGAGGCGAGAGGCCCGAAGGGCCGGATGAGGGAGCAGACCCTCCAACCAATCGCCGCAACTCTTTACAGCGTAAGAGACTCCGGTCGCTCACGCTCCCGGCTCGCTGTCCATACCGATGAATTGATCGACGCTGCCCCGGGCGACTCGCCCGGGGCTAAGACAAAGAGTCAAATTGTCAAAGAACCAACCCCGTATTTTCCACTTTTACGAGGAGAGTTCAAATCGGTTTTTGGCCACTGGGAAGGCGGCGGACGGTGCGGCGAATTCGCTCCAAAATCTCGCGAAAAAGCGACGCCGGCCGGATGCGGCGTGACGTTTTCCAATCAATGGTCGGCGACATAAATACCTCGCCGTGCATCGCCGAAACCTCGCGCGGCGTCAGTCGAGATTTGTAGCGTTCTAATCTCGCGCGATAGTCGTAGTTCCCGCGCGGTGCCGCTAACCGGCGAACCTGCAGCGACGCGTCGTGTGAAAAGTCTTCCAGCGCGAGCCATTCGTTCATTCGCCGCAACGACTTAGCGGCGGCTCGGCGAATTTCGACGTCGGCCGCGCCGGCGCAGGCTCGCAAAGTTTGCGTCCCGACGTGGCCGCCGCATTGGCCGAGCAGCGCGATGGCGATCCGCCGCAAATGCGGATTCGGCGTCGCCTCGACGAGTTTGGCTAGCGGAGCCCGGCAGATCTGATGACGAATCCGGCGAATGTCGCCGCGCAACTCAAACAGCGATCGGCCCGCCTCGGCGCGCTCCAGCAGCTCGACGGCCAACCGCAAAGCCCTCCGCCCGCCGCTGCCGACGCGATAGCGGTCTTGAGCGAGGCGAATTACGGAGCATTCGCCGGCTGCGAAACCCAGCAGTTGCTTGGTAGGGCGCATGGCAATGCCATTTAGATGGAGCTCACGAACTAGCAGGCAGCAACAAGTTCTTCGACCGTGACACCGACATCGCGCGCAATCTTTCTGAGAAGCGAAGGGGAAATGTCGCGGCCCATGTGGAAGGGTACCGTTGTACCGCGACCATCGGCGTGCCGAAATTGCTTGTGCGATCCACGTTGGCGTACCTCGACGAATCCCATCGACAAAACTGCTCGCACAACTTCTGCCGGCTTCAAAACGGGAATTCCGCCGGTCACGTCGTCACCACGGTTTGCGTGCCGATAAACTCCGACTCAAAGGACGGCTCGCCGTCTTCCAGCAGCATCGCCACGACTTCGCTCATGTTGGCGCGAAGTTCGTCTAAGGTCTCGCCTTGCGAATGGGCGCCCGGCCAACCAGGGATGGAGCCGACGTAAAGTCCCGTCGTTGCGTCTCGTTCCACGACTACGGTGAAATTGCGCATTTACGGCCCCCTGGAACATAAATAGTTGCCGAGAGCAATTCTAAGTCGCTCGCAAAACCGAAGCAATTCCATCAGCTATACAACTGAATCGCGCGGATGATTTCATCCAGGTTGTTGTTCACAGCCACGGCCCGGTTCGAAGGCGGCCCGTTTGACGCCGCGGCTGCCGAGGATTTTGTTGAAAGTTTCTTGGTCGGTCGTGTGGTAGCCGACCGTCGCGTCGGGGTCTTTCAGTTGATGGCCGGTGAGGATGCAAACGACGGTTTCGTCGTGACCGATGATCCCTTCTTCCAACAGTTTCTTCGCGCCGGCCACGCTCGCGGCGCTGGCCGGTTCGCAGCCGAGGCCGCCGGCGCCGACTTGCGCTTTGGCGTCCAGAATCTCTTGGTCGGTCGTTTCGCGCACGACGCCGTTGCAGAATTCCAGCGCTCGTAGGCACTTGGTCAGGTTCACCGGACGGTTGATTTCGATGGCGCTGGCGATCGTCGAGGCGCGGCGGTTGTCGCGGTCGAGTTCTTCGTAGTAGTGGCAGGCCACTTCCAGGTTGGGCCGAGCGTTGTTCCAGCGGAGGCCGCGCTTTTCGTAGAGTTGATACAGCGTGTTCGAGCCGGCGGCGTTGATGATCGCCAAACGCGGCACGCGGTCGATCAGGCCCAGTTGATGCAGCTCCATAAACGCCTTGCCGAAGGCGCTCGAGTTGCCGAGGTTGCCGCCGGGCACGACGATCCAGTCGGGCACTTGCCAGCGCATCGCCTCCAGCACGCGGAACATGATCGTCTTCTGCCCCTCGAGCCGGAACGGATTGACGCTGTTCACCAAATAGATGCCGAGCGTCTTGGCCACGTCGCGCACGCGCTGCATCGCGTCGTCGAAGTCGCCGGCGATCTGCACCGTCAGCGCCCCGTAGTCGAGGGCCTGCGAAAGTTTGCCGTACGAGATTTTGCCGGAGCCGATAAACACCACGGCCTTCATCCACTTGCTCACCGAGCAATAGGCGGCTAGGCTCGCGCTGGTGTTGCCGGTCGACGCGCACGCGGCTCGCGTCGCCCCGATGCTCCGGGCATGCGTGAAGGCGGCCGACATGCCGTTGTCTTTGAAGCTGCCCGAGGGGTTCATTCCCTCGTATTGCAAATGGAGCTTCGCCCCGCGCAGGCCGACGAATTTCGCCACGGCCGGGGCGTGCTGGAGCAACGTTTGCCCTTCGCCGATGGTCACGACGTTTTCGGGCTTCGTGAACGGCAGCAGCCGGTGAAACCGCCACACGCCGCTAAACGCCAAAGGTTCATAACGCCGCGACCAGAGGGCCTCGAACTCGCTGAGCGATTTCGGGGGCTGCAGGCGGTCCCAGTCGTAGGCGACGTCGAGCAGGTTGCCGCACTTCGGGCACTCGGTCAGGACCTCGTCGACCCCGAACGTCGCCGCGCAGTCGGGCTTGATGCAGCGTTGGAAGGCGCAATCGGTGCTACGGGCGTTGGTGGCGGCGGTCGCGGCGATGGCAGTGGGCTCCCACAAGCGGCAAACGGGCGGTCGGCGGCGGGCGTCGGCCAAGCAAACGACGGCAGCGAACCGGGATACGGCGAACAAGCCAGTCTATTCGTGGGTGCAAAACCCGACAAGCGAGGCCCGTGCGGCGGAAGGCCGGCTCATCGTGTGCCGGGCCGTCAATTTGTGCCATGCCGTCATCGCCCGAGGCGAACTCGGCATGATCGACGCAAAGCATGCCGACCCGGCTGCGCCGCGACGGCATGGCACACAGCGGCGATTTCCGCGAACCACGTCCGCACGAAGGCCGTATTGGCGGTAGACGGCGGGGCCCTTCGTCGGGCGTTTGCCGACGCTCCGGGAGGCTTGTGAAATAGGCTCGGGTGATACGCAAAAACAGTGCTTTTTCCCGGCAAATGCGCGTGTTTTTGGTCGGCCGGCGATTTGACACTCTCTCGCGGTCCATTTACAATGACGATTCTGCGAACTCCGAGAAGCACGTCGTCTGTGGTGTGGTCGGGCCTGTAGCAGTTTGTCCGTAGCAATTTGAGCGTGAGCTGCGAAACCTTAAGGGGAAGCGCTGATGAAGAAGACCGAGATGAAGCCCTACCGCGAACGCCTGCTGGCTCTGCGAAGCCGGTTGCGGGGGGAAGTCCATCAATTGGCCGATAACGCCCTGCGTGGCAACGGCGGCGACCATTCGTCGATGCCGATCCACATGGCGGACCTGGGAAGCGACACCTTTGAGCAAGACTTCACGCTCCAATTAATGGAATCGGAAGAAGGGACGCTCACGGCCATCGAAGATGCCCTGGAACGCATGGACGAAGGGACTTACGGCGAATGTGAAGCCTGCGGCGGCAAGATTCCGAAGCTGCGCTTGGAAGCCCTGCCGTTCGTCGCTTTGTGCGTGAAGTGCGCCGAGAAGGAACAAAAGCCTCGCTAGGCGGCCGAAGTTGGCCCGGGTTTCTGAGCGGATTTTCCGCACCTGGGGCCGATTTCAGCATTGCGAGAACATGATATTCGTGCGACTTTGAGAGCCCCGGGGACCAGCGTCCTCGGGGCTTTTTTGTTGAACCACGCTTTGCTTCGGGTGCCACTGGTGGCCTGCATTCCAGTGTTTTGCCACGTCGATCAGGCACTGGTGTACAAGCCACCAGTGGCACCCCTGCGGCGAACAGTAACTTCTAGCTAATGAGCGGCGGCGATGAACGGAATCGGCGGCGGTCGGTGGTTGACGTACTTCGGCCTCGCCGGCGGCGGCTTCGCGCTCGATTGGTGGACGAAAGAGAAGCTCTTCGCCGAACTCGGCCCGCCGGGCGCTTTCGCCGCGGCGGATAATATCGAAAGCATCCGCTGGATCTGGCCCGGGCTGTTCGGTCTGCAGACTTCGCTCAATGAGGGAGCGCTCTTTGGCATGGGGCAGGGGAAGGTTTGGATCTTCGCCACGCTCAGCATCGCCGCGGCCGCCGCGATTTTCGTCTGGTTGTTCGTCCGCAAGGCCGCTCAAGACCGCATTCTCTTGGTCGCGCTATCCGGCATCAGCGGCGGCATTTTCGGCAACCTTTATGACCGGCTCGGCCTGTGGTGGTCGCCCGAGTTGGTGGGGTATCCGCGACACGCCGTTCGCGACTGGATTCTCTTCCGTTTCCAAGGCTGGACCTGGCCCAACTTCAACGTCGCCGACATGCTGCTCGTCGGAGGGGCGGGCCTGCTGGTCTTGCACGCTTGGCTGACGCCGACCGTCGAGCCGGCGAAGTCGGACGCTGCTTCGCCCACGAACACGGCCGCACCTTAAGCTCGCCGCGAGCTGCGCACTTTCTCTCGCCGCGCGAGAGGATTCTTTCAACGGCGAACGGGCCTTCGCTCGCAACCTTACGCTTTCGCCATTTTTATACGGCTCACATTGGCGAGGGACGACGCGCGACTTGGCCGCCTCAAGTGCGTGATTTATTTCACGAAATGGGGATATGTGAAAACGAAACAATATTGTTTGACTATGTAATCCCCCCTTCCGACAATCCTCACAATGTGGGGCTTCTTTATAGGAGTTTGAGCGTATGCGATTCCGGATCGCTCGGAATCGATTTCCAATTCGTCGTTGCTGATTCAGCACGCAGGGCTGCGCGCACACGCCGGAACCGTGGCGCGCGGTCGGGAAGGGGGCCGAGATGAAACTCTCGCGCACGGTCGAATACGCAGTGCAAGCCATGTTGGCGCTCTCGCAACATGAGCCGGGGATGCCTGTCCCTTGCAGCAAACTCGCGGCGGGCGGACAGATGCCTGAGCGGTTCTTGCTGCAAATTCTGCGCAGCTTGGTGACGCACGGCATCCTCTCATCGACGCGCGGCGTCGACGGCGGGTACGCGCTTGAACGCCCCGTCGAGCAGATTTCGCTGCTGGAAGTGATCGAGGCGATCGACGGACCGCTGAACTCCGCGCCCGCGCCGGCGAAGGGAATGCCCGAAGAAACGCACCGCCGGCTCTCCGACGTGCTGCAGGAAATTACGGCGACGACCCGTCGGCAACTCGGGGCCATTCAACTCTCGGCCCTGGCGCCGCCGCAACAACCGCAGACGTGAGCTTGGAGCCGGCAGCTTGGAGCCTAGAGACTTCCGACCTGAGACTTCAGGCTTGAGGTCCGTGCCAGCGACGCCATTAAGCCTTTGCAGCCGCGGCAAGGCAAACTATCTTCAATCGCGTTGTTCTCGGGCTCCTCGCTCCAAGCTCCCGGCTCTCAGCTAACTCATGTCCGACCTCTCCGCTCGCCTCGAACTCGCCGTGGCCGCCGCGCGTAAGGCCGGTGATCTGACGCTTACGTACTTTCAACGCGACGATCTGGGCGTCGAAATCAAGAGCGACGATTCCCCGGTGACCGTCGCCGACCGCGGCGCGGAACAGTTGCTCCGCAAAGAAATCGCGGCCGCGTTCCCGCACGACGGTATTCTCGGGGAAGAATTCGGCGAACAGGCCGGCACCTCGGGCTACCGCTGGATTCTCGACCCGATCGACGGCACGAAAAGCTTCATCTCCGGCGTACCGCTCTACGGCACGCTGATCGGCGTCGAGCGCGAAGGGCGCAGCGTCGTGGGCGTGATCCACATTCCCGGCTTAGCCGAGACCGCGTACGCGGCGACCGGCGGCGGGGCCTGGTATATCAAAGGCGACGCGGCGCCGCGCCGCACGTACGTTTCGAAAAAACGCGAGCTGCGCGAGAGCGTGTTCTGCACCTCCGAAGTGCGGAACTTCGACCGCGTCGGCCGCCGCGACGCGTACGACAAGCTCCAAGCAGCGGCCCGCGTCAGCCGTACTTGGGGCGACGCCTACGGGTATCTGCTCGTCGCCACCGGGCGGGCCGAAGTGATGGTCGACCCCATGATGCACGTCTGGGACTGCGCAGCCCTGCAACCGGTCATCGAAGAAGCCGGCGGCACCTTCACCGATTGGCAAGGCACGCCGACGATCCACGCGACGCAAAGCATCGCGACGAACGGCGCGTTGCTAAAGGAAGTCCTCGCGCTGGTCGGTGCTTAGCGGAAAGGTTCACCACGGAGGCACGGAGAACACAGAGAAGAAACGGATTGCAAATTGAGAATTGCAAAATGCAAATTGCAAATTGAACGGACGGCTTCGCCGCACGCTCGCGCCCATTTTGCAATTTGCAATTCTCGATTTGCATTTTGCAATTTCTGTCCGCCTCCGTGTTCTCCGTGCCTCCGTGGTGCAACGAAACCTACGGCAGCCGCGCGATAATCTCCAAGCATAGGTCTTTCACGCGTCCCGGGTTTGCGTTCGGATTCTTCTTCTTCGCCTGACCGACGAACGAGCCGGCGGCTTGCATTTTGCCGGCCTTGACGTCGGCGACGAGTTTCGGGTTGGCCGCGACCAATTCTTCGCACAGGGCCACCAGCGCCGATTCGTCGACCTTCTCGATGCCGAGCGACCGCATTGCCGCTTCGGCCGACTCGCCCGTGTCGAACATCCGTTGCAAGACTTGCCGACCGCGGCTGGTGTCGACCTCGCCGCCGCGCACTAGTTTCAGAAGATCACCCAGCGCCGCGGCCGGCACCGGGTAGTTTTCGATCGTCAGGTTCTGCTCACCCATCACGCGGAGCACGTCCTGCTGCAGCCAGTTCGAGGCGGTCTTGCCGTCACCGCCCGTGTCGGCCGCCGTCGTGAAGTACTCGATGAACGCCCGGCCTTGATTGACGATCACGTCGCTGTCGTACGCCGTGAGACCGTAGGAACCTTCGAGCCGTGTACGAACCTGCGCCGGTAGTTCGCCGAGCCCGGCGCGCACGGCGGCGATCCGTTCTTCGGTTACGGTCACCGGCACCAGATCGGGATCGGGGAAGTAGCGGTAATCGGC
This sequence comes from Planctomycetota bacterium, assembly GCA_017303535.1. Classification (GTDB taxonomy): domain Bacteria; phylum Planctomycetota; class Planctomycetia; order Pirellulales; family PNKZ01; genus PNKZ01. The sequence continues at coordinate 16,009 of JAFLCO010000007.1, read as the reverse complement.
CGACTCTTCCTTTTCGCGTTGCACGTGCGTGCGGTTCTTCACGTCGTCCCAACCGAACGTCCGCTTAAACACGCCCGGGTCGCCGAGTTTGCGCCCCGTCTCTTGCCACTCGGCGTACTGCCGCTCCGCTTCGTAGGCCACGGCCTTCTCGACGGCCCGGAAGCTGTTCATGTTTTTGATTTCGACGATCGGCGTGGCCACTTTGCCGGCCGGCGTGTCGAGGTGCAGGTTGACGTTGGCGTCGACCCGCAGGCTGCCCTCCTGCATGTTGCAATCGCTGACGCCGAGATGCGTGAGCAGCAACTTCAGTTCGGTGAGGTACGCCTTGGCTTCGGCAGGCGAACGCATGTCGGGATGCGTGACGATTTCCAACAGCGGCGTGCCCGTGCGATTCAGGTCGATCTTGCTGTCGGCCTTGCCTGCATGCTCGTCGTGCATGCTCTTGCCGGCGTCTTCTTCAAGGTGTGCCCGAATGATCCGCACTTTTTTGGGCGGGAAGCGATCTTTCGGATCGCTGATTTCGAGCCAGCCTTCGTAGCTGAACGGCAGATCGTACTGGCTGATCTGATAGCCCTTCGGCAGATCAGGATAGTAGTACTGCTTCCGGTCCCACTTCGTGAACGTGGCGATGTTGCAGTTGAGTGCGGTCGCCGTTCGCAACGAGAGCTCAAAGGCCCGGCGGTTCATCACCGGCAACGTCCCCGGATGCCCGGTGCAAACGGGACAAGTCTGCGTATTCGGCGGCGCACCAAACTTGGTGCTGCACCCGCAGAAGAGCTTGGTCTCCGTCTGCAACTGCACGTGCGTTTCCAGGCCGATGACGATGGTGTAAGGGGGCGTTGATTCAGTCATGGCGATTTGTGAGCGGAGGATTTGCTACGGAGGCACGGAGAGGAGGCGGATTGCAAATTGGTAATTGCAAAATGCAAATTGCAAAATGACCAGACGGCTTCGCCGCTCGCTTGCGCCCATTTTGCAATTTGCAATTACCAATTTGCATTTTGCAAATTCTGCCCGTCTCCGTGTACTCCGTGCCTCCGTGGTGAAATAAGTCTGTGATCTAGGCCAAAGCGGGTCGGCGGGTGTGCCAGTCCGTGGCCGTTTGGAACATGTGGGCTGCTCGCAGGAGTTTGTCTTCTTCCAGCGGCGGGGCTTGCAGTTGCAGGCCGATCGGCAGGCCGGTCTTGCTAAAACCGCAGGGGATCGAAATGCCGCCGACGCCGGCCAGGTTCGCGCTCACCGTATAGAGGTCGACCAAGTACATGGCAAGCGGGTCGTCGACCTTTTCACCAAGTTTAAACGCCGGACCGGCGGTGCAGGGGCCGGCGATCAGATCGATTCCTTGCTGGAACGCGGCGTCGTAGTCTTGGCGAATCAGCCGGCGAACCTTAAGCGCCTTGAGATAGTAGGCGTCGTAGTAACCGGACGACAGGGCGTAAGTGCCGAGCATGATCCGCCGCTTCACCTCAGGCCCGAACCCTTCGGCGCGACTCTTCCGATAAAGGCGAACGAGCGACGTATCGAGAGTCTCGGCCTCGCGCTTCTTGCCGGCCGCGAGCAGTTCCTTCCTCTCGGCATCGAGTTCGGCGGCGACTTTGGCCTCATCCGTACGGCGGCCGTAGTGGATGCCGTCGTACCGCGCCAAATTGCTCGAGGCTTCGCACGGCGCGATGATGTAATACACGGCCACGCCGTACTTGGCGTGTGGGAATGAAACTTCTTTTACCCGCGCGCCGAGCGACTCGTAAACCTTGATCGCCTCGCGGACGGCCGCTTCCGTTTCGCTTTCCAGGCCTGCGGCAAAGTGCTCGCGGACCAAGCCGAGCGTTAGGCCCTTCAGCGGCTCGCGCACCGTTTGCGAGTATTGAGGCACCGGCGCATTGATGCTGGTCGCGTCCTGCGGATCGTGTCCGGCGATCGCTTCCAGAAGCAGTGCCGCATCTTCGGCTGTCCGCGCGAGCGGGCCTGCTTGATCCAAGCTGCTCGCGAAGGCGATGAGCCCGTAGCGGCTGACGCTACCGTAAGTCGGCTTCAACCCGGTGACGCCGCAGAGCGCGGCCGGCTGGCGAATCGAACCGCCGGTGTCAGTGCCGATCGAAAGGCACGCTTCGTCGGCAGCCACGCAAGCCGCAGCCCCGCCGCTGGAGCCGCCGGGCGTCCGCTCGAGGTCCCAAGGGTTGCGAGTCTTCTGAAAGGCCGAGTTCTCGGTGGAGCCTCCCATCGCGAACTCGTCCATGTTCGTCCGGCCGAGCAACACGGCATCGGCGGCCCGCAACTTGGCGACGACCGTCGAATCGTACGTGGCGCGATAGTTCTCCAACATCCGCGAGGCGCACGTCGCGAGATCGCCGCGGGCCGTCAGCAGGTCTTTCACCGCCACCGGCAACCCGGCCAATAAGCCGAGCTTTTCGCCACGCTTGCGCCGCGCGTCAATGACGCGGGCCTGTTCCAAGGCTCCGTCGACGTCGACGCGAAGATACGCGCCGACCTGCTTGTCGATATTGGCGATCCGCTCCGCGTAAGCGCGGGTCAGCTCTTCGGAAGTCACTTGCCCGGAACTGAGCAAGCCGAGTAGTTCGGTCGCCGTCTTCTGATAAAGGGCCACGGGGTCGATCCTGGAAGTCGAATGCAGAATGCTGAGTGCTGAATGCTGAACAGGTTCGACTTCTTCTGTTCAGCATTCAGCATTCCGCATTCAGCATCTCTGCCGCTACTCTCCCAACACGGCGGGCACCAGATAGAACTCGCCGTCGGCGTGCGGTGCGTTGCTGAGGATCTCCGCGCGGTCGGCGCTGGGGCGAACGACGTCGTCGCGGAAGACGTTCGAGGTCGGCACGGCATGGGCCATCGGCTCGATGCCGTCGGTATTCAACTCGTTGAGCTGTTCCACATAGCCGACGATCGCGCCGAGTTGCGTCGTCATGAGGTCGAGTTCTGCCGGCGAAAGCTGCAGCCGGCCGAGCAAGGAGACTTTTTCGACTTCGGCGCGCGAGAGACTCATGGGAATTGCGACCTAATGAAAGGCAGCCCCCTCACCCCCGGCCCCTCTCCCGCAAGGGGCGAGGGGAGAAAGACGCGGGAACCCTTTGGCGGGCCGCGGTGTGCCGCTTTAGCGGCCTTACTTCTTCGGCGTCTTCGGAGCCGCCGGCGCTTTCTTAGCTTCCGGCTTCTTGGCTTCGGCCTTCTTCGGGCTGGTCTTCGGGGCGGCCTTCTTCACGTCGCCCGCTTGCGTCGGCAGGCGGAACGGCTTGGCCTTCACGAGCTTCGTGACGTGCCCGCTGCGGATGCATTGCGTGCAGGCGAGAATCGTTTTGTTGGTGCCGTTTTCGGTGACGCGCACTTGCTGCAAGTTCGGCTTGAACGTACGGCGCGTGATGCCGGTGACCTTCGTACCGACGCCGCCGAGGTACTTCGCCTTACCGCGGAGAGTGACCTGATTGCCCACGCGGGGGCCTTTACCGCAGACGTTGCATACCCGAGCCATCGCCGAACTCTCCGCTACAGATCACGACATTTCGCCAAAATGGAAACCGCTCAGTATAGCGAATAGGCGGAGGGGGACAAGGCGGCCTCCCAGCGGCGAAACATGGAAAAAGCTGCGGAAAACGAGCGAGTCCGCCCCGCTCGCAGACGCTACCGAAGCACACTAGCCCCGAAGCGCAAGCGAGGGGCATGGCAACTTGCCTTCAAACACCCCCACGCTTGCGCTTCGGGGCTAGTGCGGCATGGTTACGTAGCGATGACATGGCGCAGCGCCTGCGGGAGATAGCGTACGAGGTCGCTGGCGATGAGTCCCGGCATGCCGAGGTCGGCGGCCGCTAGATCGCCGGCGAGCCCGTGGACGAACACGCCCAATCGGGCCGCATCGAAAGGCGCCAGTCCTTGGCAGAGCAGGGCCGTGAGCAAGCCGGTCAGGACGTCGCCGGTGCCGCCAGTGGCCATGCCGGGGTTGCCCGTGGTGTTCGTGTATTCGTGGTCGCCGTCGGTGGCATACGTGGCATGTCCTTTAAGAACGACGACGCACTTCGTCTCCGCGGCCAGTTGCTTGGCGGCCAAGCACATGTCGCCACGTTCCTTCAGGTCCGGCGCTCCGATGAGTCGACGAAACTCGCCCGGGTGCGGCGTCAAAATTCTCGGGCCTACATGACGGCGGAGCGATTCCGGGTCTTCGGCCAAGGCATTCAGCGCGTCGGCGTCGAACACGGCCGGCATCGGCAACTTACCGAACAACCTTAGCACGAGCTTGTCGAGCGCTTCGCTCCGACCCTGACCTGGCCCGACCGCGACCGCCGTGGCGTCTTCCGTCAGTCGCGCGATCTCACTTTTCGCGCCGCGCGCGATGCGGCCGGCTTCGTCGTCGTCCAGCGGCGCGGTCATGTACGCCGGCTCGTAGGCGGCCACGATGCCGACGATGCCGCGCGGCACCGCAAGTCGCACCAGTCCCGCACCGCCGCGCAAGCAAGCCATGCCCGAGAGTCCGACGGCGCCGGCCATGCCGAGCGACCCACCGACGATCACGGCCCGACCATAAGTCCCCTTATGCCCCTCGTTTTCCCGAGGTTTCAGTAAGGTGTATCCCTCGGTCGAAGCGCGGGCCAGCACTTGTCGTCCGGCTTCCGTTAGTGCCGCAGGTTCGATCATGGCGTCACCTCTTGTACGGCCCGCGAAGCGATGAGGCCGGCCAAGTAGCCGCCTTTAAAGCCGGCGTCGATGTTCACGACGGTGACGTTCGCGGCGCAACTCGTGAGCATGCCGAGCAGCGCCGTAATTCCGCCGAGGCTCGCGCCGTAGCCGACGCTCGTCGGTACGCCGATCACGGGCACGTCGACATGCCCGCCGATGACGCTCGGCAGCGCGGCTTCCATGCCTGCGACCACGACGACGACGTCGGCCTGGCGAATCTCGGGCAGTCGGGCAATGAGCCGTTGCGGGCCGGCGACGCCGATGTCTTGAATCAATCGCACTTCGGCCCCCATCCACTCGGCCGTCTCGCGGGCTTCTTCGGCCACGGGCAGGTCGCTGGTTCCGGCGGTGACGACGACGATGCGGCCGCGCGGTTTACGGCCGGCTGCCCTTTCGCGCTCGATTCGTACCGTGCGAGCCACGGCGTTGTAGCGGGCCTGCGGATAACGAACTTGTAATGCCGCCGCTTTCTCCGGGCTCACGCGCGTGGCGAGCACTTCGTCGCCGTCGGCCAAGAGCACGGCGAAGATCTTTTTCATCTGTTCGACCGTCTTCCCTTCGCCGTAGACGACTTCAGGGAATCCGCACCGACGGCGGCGATCGCGATCGACCGTGGCCTCGCCGAGGTCGGCGACCGTGCGTTTTGCGGCCGTCGCGAGAAACTCTTCGACGTCGATCCGGCCTGCGGCGAGTTGCTCGGCCAGCGCGCGGAGTTCGGCCGACGGACGGGGTTCGGAGTTCATATCGGGCATGGTAGGGTGCCAATCTCCGGGTGCCACTGGTGGCTTGTCCACCAGTGCAGTGTCGACGTCATTTAATTTGAGGCACTGGTGGGCGAGCCACCAGTGGCACCCAACAGTCCAGGGCGGCGTCGGATTGCCGCAATTTGCCGGGTTTCCGGCGCGGCGACACGCTTGACGGCGGCGCGCCGGGCTAGGTACATTGTCGCCGAAACCCGAATATTCATAAAGGGTTTCGACGACCTGCGCGGCTCATGTCTACCGGCCGCGGGATGCCGGGGCAACTGGTGTCCTAGGCGTCGGCAGTTTACTATTTTCCCAAACGGTACGTGCTTTCCACGTCGGAACGTGAGAAGTACGTGTGGAACCTCTGCGCCGTGCGACAGTCGCGCGCCGTCGGGGCGAACATCCCTCTCTCAGGCTTGCGGAACAACTATGGGGTCGGACGCGGAGAACGAAATGGCCAATTCCCCCGGCGGCGACGTTTTTGACGTACGCAAGATTCGTCGGCTGATCGAGTTGATGAACGAGCACGATCTGAACGAGGTCGACCTACGCGACGGCGACGTCCGCGTACGCCTTCGCAAGGGCGGCGATACGATCATCACCGAAGCCCGGCCTTACGCGGCCGCACCTGCCGCTCCGGCCCCGGCTCCTGCGCCGGTTGTAGCAGCCGCAGCAGCTCCGGCCGTCGCCGACAACTCGGTGGTGATTAAGTCGCCGATGGTCGGCACGTTCTACTCGTCGCCGAACCCGGAATCGCCGCCGTTCGTGAAGGTGGGCGATCACGTCGGCAACGATACGATCGTCTGCGTGATCGAAGCCATGAAGGTCTTCAACGAAATCCCGGCCGAGCAAACCGGCAAGATCGTCGCCGTGCTCGTGCAAAACGGTTCGCCGGTCGAATACGGCCAGCCGCTCTTCAAGATCGATCCGAAGGGCTAAGGCCCTTGTCGGGCCTGTCCGTGGTCCGTTGTCCGTTGTCCGTTGCAACGGTCGCAGCGCCGCCGCGAACTGCCCGCGCCTGCGCATCGCCACGGACCACTGACAACGGACAACTGACAAAGCCGACTCGCCGCCCATGTTCAAACGCATCCTGATTGCCAATCGCGGTGAAATTGCCCTGCGCATCATGCGCGCTTGCCGGGAGATGGGCATTGAGACCGTGGCCATCTACAGCGAAGCCGACCGCGGCGCGCAGTATCTCGAACTGGCCGACGAAGCCTATTGCGTCGGGCCGGCCCGCTCGAATCAGAGCTATTTGAAGATCGACCGCGTGATCAGCGCCGCCGAAGTCGGCAACGTCCAGGCCATTCACCCGGGTTTCGGGTTCCTCAGCGAAAACGCGCATTTCAACGACGTTTGCCGCCAGTGCAAGATCGACTTCATCGGCCCTTCGCCGGAAGCGATGCGTCAGTTGGGCGACAAGAACACGGCCAAGCAACTAGCCCGTAAGGCCAAGGTGCCGTGCGTGCCGGGCAGCCAAGGACTGATCGCCGATGAAAAGGAAGCGGCGAAGATCGCCGCCGAGATCGGCTACCCCGTACTGATCAAAGCCACGGCCGGCGGCGGCGGGCGCGGGATGCGCGTGGCCGCGAACGAACCGGCGCTGGTGAGTGCGTTTAGCCAAGCGCGGCAAGAAGCCGAGGCGGCGTTCGGCAATCCCGACGTTTACATGGAGAAGTACGTCGAGAACCCGCGGCATGTGGAAGTGCAGATCATCGCCGACCACCACGGCAACGCCGTGCACTTGTGGGAACGCGATTGCTCGACGCAGCGCCGCCATCAGAAGATCATCGAAGAAAGCCCGTCGCCGTTTTTGAAACCGGAAACGCGGAAGGCTTTGTGCGATGCGGCCGTGCGGTTGGTGAAGGAAGCGGGTTACACAAATGCCGGCACCGTCGAGTTCATCGTCGATAAGGACCAGAACTTCTACTTCATCGAAGTCAACGCCCGCATCCAAGTCGAGCACCCGGTGACGGAAATGGTCACCGGCATCGACTTGATCAAGCAGCAGATTCGCGTCGCGGCCGGCGAACCGCTGCCGTGGAAGCAAGATGACATTAAGCCGAGAGGGCACGCGATCGAGTGCCGTATCAATGCGGAAGATCCGGCCCGCAATTTCCAGCCATGCCCCGGCAAGATTACGCAGATGTACGTCCCCGGCGGCTACGGCGTGCGGTTCGATTCGCATGCCCACGCCGGCTACGTGGTGCCGGCCCACTACGATTCGATGATCGCCAAACTCATCGTGCATCAAAACACGCGGTCCGAAGCGATCGACAGCATGAAGCGGGCTCTGCGCGAACTGCGGATCGAAGGCATCAAAACGACGATCCCGCGGCTCATCGAGATTCTCGATCACCAAGCGTTCTTTAACGCCGAAGTCGACACGCGGTTCATTGAACGCACCTGGCCGGCGTAGTTTTTCGCCACGCAATCTTTCGCGTCGCTAAAAGTGTGCGCCCCTCGCGACTATGCCATGCGAGGGGACGCCTTGGCGAACTCGCACCTCGGTTTCTAAAATGAGCGGCTTCCCTCGGGCTCACGCATCGCCGCCCGGGAAACCTCGCCCTGTTTTAGAAAGCTCGTAGACCGATGAATACGTCTGATTCGCCCAAGACGCCGAACACGTCGATCAAGAAAGTCGCCATTCTGTTTGCCGGCGGTCCGGCACCCGCGGCCAACGCCGTGATCTCGACCGCCGCCGTGTCGTTCATTCGCAACGGCATCGAAGTCATCGGCATCAAGCACGGCTACTCGGGACTCGTCGAGTTTTCGGCCGATCATCCGATGACGGAAGGCCGCAACTTCATGAAGCTCGACCACAAGGCGCTGCGCCGCACGCGCAACAGCCCGGGCATTCTGATCGGCACGGCTCGGACGAACCCCGGGAAGAACGTTTCGAGCCCGAAGCATTTGGAAGACGCGGAGAAGACGAAGCCGCTGAAAACGGTTTACGACGCGTTGTGCTCGCTCGGCGTCGATGCGCTGGTTTCCATCGGCGGCGACGACACGCTGAAAACGGCCAACAAGCTGCAGATGTATCAACGTCTGCTTCCGGCCGGCAGCAAGCAGATCCCGGTCGTCCACTTGCCGAAGACGATCGACAACGACTACGCCGGCATCGACTTCACGTTCGGGTACTTCACGGCCGTGGAAACGTTGGCCGGCGAAGTGCGTAACCTGTTGGCCGACGCCGAAGCCGCGCGGAATTACTTCCTCGTCGAATCGATGGGTCGCAGCGCCGGTTGGTTGGCGTACGGCGTGGCCATTGCCGGCGAGGCGAGCTTGGTGCTGAGCGTCGAAGACGTGCATGGCCCCTACCGCACGACGGAAACCTACGTCGACGAGAAGACCGGCCAGCAGAAGACGCGCGACGTCATGAAGGTCGAAGCGGTCATCGGGCGCATTGTTGATACGATGCAGGCTCGCGAAAAGGAAGGAAAGGAATTCGGCGTGATCGTGGTCGCCGAAGGCATGGCCGAATTGCTGCCGTACTCGTTCCTGGCCGGCGTGCCGCGCGACGAGCACGGGCACATCGCGATCTCGCAGCTGAATCTCGGTCGGACGCTCTCCAAGCTCGTCATGGACGAATACAAGAAGCGCAGCGGCAAGTCGCGAAAGGTCGTCGGCTTGCAACTCGGGTACGAAGCGCGTTGCGCACGGCCGCACGCCTTCGACGTGATGCTCGGCAGCCAACTCGGCGTCGGTGCATATCGGGCGCTGGTCGAAAACGGACTCAGCGGCGTGATGGTTTCCGTTTCCGGCCAGCTTGATTTGCACTTCGTGCCGTTCGAGAAGCTCGTGAATCAGGAAACGCTCGTCACGACGGTGCGGTTCGTGGAACGAGCGTCCGACTTCCACAAGCTGGCCCGGTTCCTTGAGACGTATATCAACTCGACGAGCTTGCGGGACTAGTTCGCGCTGAAGAACTGGACAAACTGTAGGGAACGCCACGGAGGGCGTTCCCTACAGAGTTCGTCTGCCGAACGTGGGGTACTCTACTACACGTCGCACAGCCTTACGGCTTCGGTCAGCCCGGCCAGCGGATCGCGGGTCGGAATAAACTCCTGCCCGACGTATCCCTGGTAGCCGATCTCGATGAGCTTCCGCATGATCGGCGGGTAGTTGATTTCTTGATTGTCGTCGAGTTCGCCGCGGCCCGGGTTGCCGGCGGTATGGATGTGGCCGATGACGTCTTTGTGTTGGTCAAGGCGGCGGATGACGTCACCGTTCATGATCTGCACGTGGTAGATGTCGAACAGTAGCTTCATCCGCGTCGAGCCGACCTTGCGGCAGATCTCGGCCACATAGTCGACGTCGTCCCCTTGGTAGCCCGGATGGCCTTTCATGGGGTGCGAACCGTCGCGGCTGTTAAGATGCTCGATGCAGATCGTCACGCCTTTCTGCTCGGCGTGCCCGATGATCTTCTTGAAGCCGGCGACGCAGTTGTTGAAACCTTCGTCGAGCGAGATTTCCCCGCTCTTCGGATCGTCGGCGTCGTGATACTTGAAGCCGGTGAAGGCGATGACGGATGGAAAGCCGGCCTCGGCGCAGAGGTCGATCATCTTTGTCGTACGTTCGATCACTTCATCGTGGTACTTCAGGTTGTTGAAGCCCTTCATGAACGGCGCGCCGGGCATGCCGTTGGGGGCGATCGCGCAGGTCATCCCGTGCTTCTTGAGCGTCGGCCAGAATTCGGGCGCCAACAGTTCGACGGACGTGATGCCGAGTTGCTTGGCGACTTGGCACTGCCGCTCAATGTCCCACATTTCGCCGGCGACGTTGAAGCACCAGTAAACCATCGACTGCTTGATCCGGCCTTTGAGAGCGGACGAGGCTTGATCTGCGGCCGACGCCGACGGAGCGAAATCGACGGAAGCCGCGGCGGCTGCGGCACCGGCGACCGTGGCCGCTCGGCTCAAGAAATGACGACGACGTATCGGCGACGGTTGGGAAGCTTCGGGAGCGTTCATGACGGGCTCGCTAGGAATCGTGGAATGCGGTGCGGATTCCTCAGATCGTAATTCGCCGGCGAGGGTTTGGGCAGACCCCTGCGTAGGTGCGGCGACCGTCGATTGGCGGCAACGTTCTCTAAGTGCCGCAAAATGTGCGGAAGCACGAGGCAAATTCGACGGCGGCCGGTTCCGCGAAGATTTCGTAGCCAGGGCGTTCCTCGAACGGGCGCGTGACCGCTTCGAGCAGTCGTTCAAACGGCCGCAAGTCGCCGTCGTCGGTCGCCGCCGCGAGGGCTTCTTCCACACGCTGGTTGCGCGGGATGTAAAGCGGGTTAACCTTGCGCATCGCCGCGGCGACGTCGGCAGGCGCCTGCGATTCCGTTGCGAGTCGACGTCGCCACCGCGCAAGCCAAGCTGACAGTTCGCCGGGATCGGCGAGCATTTCATGAAGGCTCGGCGCGTCTTGATCGACCGTGTCCGCGAGCCGGCGCCACGCCAAGGTGTAGTCGGCACCGTGCTTCTGAATCAGCGCAAGCCAGTCGTCGACCAGCGCTCGGTCTTCGTCTGCGGCGGTCGTCAGTCCGAGCTTACGGCGCATCCCGGCGAGCCAGGCCTCTGCAAATACCGCGGCGAACTGCTGCAGAACTTCGGTCGCTCGCTCCACGGCCCGATCCTGCTCGCCTTCGTCGATGAGCGGCAGGAGCGTCTCCGCAAAGCGGGCGAGGTTCCACTGTGCGATCGCCGGCTGGCGACCGTAGGCATAACGCCCGCCGCGGTCGATCGAGCTGAACACGGTCGCCGAATCGTACGCTTCCATAAATGCGCATGGGCCGTAGTCGATCGTTTCGCCGGAGATCGCCATGTTGTCGGTGTTCATCACACCGTGAATGAAGCCGACGTGCATCCACTGCGCGATCAACGAGGCTTGGCGTCCGGCCACCGCTCGCAAGAGTGAAAGGTAGCGATCGGCGTCGTTGCCGATCTCCGGGTAGTGTCGAGCGATGACGTAGTCGGCCAAGCGGCGGAGTTTCTCAAGGTCGCCGCGCACGGCAAAGTACTGAAACGTACCGACGCGAATATGGCTCGCGGCGACGCGCGTCAACACTGCACCCGGCAACGTTCGCTCGCGCCGCACAGGTTCGCCCGTGGCGACGGCCGCCAAGGCTCTCGTCGTCGGAATGCCCAAGGCATGCATGGCTTCGCCGACGACGTACTCGCGCAGCACCGGTCCGACGGCCGCTTTGCCGTCGCCGCCGCGCGAGAAGGGGGTCGCCCCGGAACCTTTGAAGGCGATGTCGCGCCGTCGACCGTGCCGATCGACGACTTCGCCGAGCAGCAGCGCGCGACCGTCGCCAAGTTGCGGAACGAAGTTGCCGAACTGATGGCCGGCGTAGGCCTGCGCGATCGGTTGAGCCCCGTCGGGCAATTCGCTTCCCGAGAACCAGCGGGCGAGTTGCTCCGCCGACACACCGGCGAGCGACAAGCCGAGTTCTTCGGCCAAGTCCGCGTTCCATCGCAAGAGCGCAGGGCTTGGAAACGCCTGCGGCGCATAGGGAGCGTAAAAGCCCGTCAATTCGCGGGCATAGGTGTTGTCGAACGAAATCATGGCCGAGCGGTCGTCCAAATACCGTTAACAGGCGGGAGCGACCGAATTGTAGGCGCGCCGCGTTTCTCGGGCGGTGCTAAATCGCTTCGTTGCCGCGCTCGCCGGTGCGGATGCGAATGCAATCGTCCATCGGCAGGACGAAGATCTTGCCGTCGCCGATTTCGCCTTGAGCGCCGCTGCGGCCCCCTTTGATGACGGCTTGAATCGTCGGCTCGACGAACTCTTCGTTCACGGCGATCTGCAGCTGGACCTTGCGCAGCAGATTCACCGAGAACTCGTGCCCGCGGTATAGTTCGGTGTGCCCCTTTTGGCGGCCGAAGCCTTGTACGTCCATCACCGTCAGGCGAAAGACTTCGACCTCGGTAAGAGCGGCCTTTACGGCTTCGAGCTTGCTGGGCTGGATGATGGCAATGATCAGCTTCATAGGCGGGACGGTTCTTAAGCGGAGCGGGCGTCTTTCGGCGGGCGACGGAAAAACGGCTGCATGGCGTGCGGCCGAAGAACCGTATCGTAGGTCGGCGACGACGCGGCCTCAAGAGACCGGGCGACCTTATGGCCGACGGCACATTTGGAATCGGGCGGAAACTCCGGCTCTCCGGCTTGCGTATCGGGGCTTCCGTTTCGCAGCTTACGTATCCCGACGTTGGGCCGATATGCCCATCAAAAAAAAGCTGCCCGCGGCCGAGGGCCCTCAGCCGCGGGCAACGCATCGCACGCCCACATAGGATATTGCAAGGGGTGTGCCGAAGGTTGAGCCGCCGACGAGGCCGGGCCGACGCAAGTCAACGGCGGTAAGCACTTAGCAAGGCTACCACGGCATTCGACGTTTTTTCGACTGACAGTTCGCAGCGGTTTGAGTGCCTCATTCCGTCGCAACGCACGAACAAAGTGCAGGCAGCGAGCCGTGAAATGAGGCGGCGCTTCTGTTGCGCTTAAGCGCTCGCGCGGCACCCGGGGCAGCTCGCTTGGGCGTCGCCGGAGGCGGGAATGTGAGGCGTATCGAATCGGCGCGTAAAAACAAGCAAGCCCCGAGTCTTGCGACTCGGGGCTTGGTGATGCTTGCCGTGCGTTCGAACCTTTTCAGGTTAGAACGTGAGGATCGCGTCGGCACCGACAATCGTGCGGTTGAACAGATCGTTGTTGTCGCCGTTGCTGTCGTTCTTGCGAACTTCCGGACGCAAGATCAGGTTCGGCGTCAGCTTGACGTTCAAGCCGGTGGTGTAGGTTTGGTACGAGATGCCGTCGGCCTTGTACCATTCCGTACGGCTGCCGATCGCGACGCGATCCGTCAGCTGATAGAACATGTAGCCGATCGCACCAACCGAGTTGTTGGTGATGCCGGTCGTTTGGAACGTGCTGGTGTTGCCCGTTCCGAAGTTGGTGTCGAGGATGTCCATTTGGCCGACCACGGTCAGCTTGTCGGTCAGCTTCACGGTGCCGATACCGCTGGAGATGTAGCCGTCGCCACGCCAGCCGAAGTTGCCCGCGGCACCGGCCCAAGCGAAGGTGATGTTGTCCGTCAGCGTCGAGGTGAAGCCGTAGACGACGTTCGAACCGCTGTTGAAGCTATAGAAGCCGGTGTCCCAGCCTTGCGTCCAACCGCCGAGCACCGACAGGTTGTCGCTGATCTTGTACGTGCTGAGCACGCCGGTGTGAGTGAACGGTTCGCTGTTGTAGAACGTCAACTGACGGCTGAGGAAGAAGTTATTCGGCGAGGTGACCACTTCGTACCCGATCGGGGTGTAGAAGTGACCGAACTTCGTCGACAAATCGCCCATCGCGACTTCGAAGTACGCTTGCGGCAGGGCGATTTCGTACGGGCCGTGATCAACCGGGTCGGGAGCCGGGCCGCCGAAGCCGTTGGCGTAATCCCAGTGGCCCGGGTTGATGTTACCGAACGACTGACCTTCGTTGCCGTCGACGCCGTACATGCTGTCGAACCGGAAACCCCAGTCGAAGCCGCACGAGCCGTCGGCGACCTTGGCGACGTAGGCGTAGAGCTGGTTGAGGTGAACGTTGCCGGCTTCGTCTTGGTTTTGCAGACGGCCGTTGCCCGTGAAGGCGCCGTCGTTCAAATCCTGACCGCCGACTTGCACCCAACCCCCGTAGTCGAAACCACAAAGGTCTTTCAGCTTCCAAGGATCACCAAGCGGCTGCGTGCCCAACAGGCCGAAGCCGAACATGCCTTCGTTGCAACCGCTGTTACAGCTGTTGCAGCCGTTGTCACAGGCGCCGCACGCCGTCAGCGTGTACGAGACCTTCTCCGCGGCAGCAGAGTCGAAGGCCGTCGTCGTGCTGGGCGTTTCTGCAGAAGCTTGCGCCGTCCAGAGGCAGCAAGCCACGGCCCACATAAGGGCCTTCAAGGACCATTTCATACTCTGTTCTCCCATCCGTGGATAAGGGTCGCTCGGCATCCGCCCACGCCGAGTTGGTACACATTTCCGATACGGCTCGGCCGGCTGTTAGCCGCCTTGCGCGTCGACTCCGTTCGGATATTGATTGCATCGGTGAGGCCGAGCGGCGGAGTTCACCGGAAACTCGCGAACTCGGGGCTGTTTCGGCCGCCACGACGCCTCGGCGCGTTAAGCTGTAACGGTCGCGCCGAGTTTGCTTCGCCTTGCACGGCTGTAAGCGACGTTTTGCAAAAATGCCGGCACTGAAGTCGGCCTCAAAATGAGCATCGCCGGCAGCATCTGAACGCTGCGCAGCCACGCATTCGTCTCCGTCTGCCGGCTCGCGCCGGGCTTTATTGGTCGGCCAGTCGATAGCCGACGCCTTGCTCCGTCAAAAGATAGCGGGGCAGGGCCGAATCGACCTCGAGCTTGCGCCGCAGGCCGGCCATAAACACCCGCAGGTAATTGACTTCGGCCAAGTGCTCCGGGCCCCAAACCTGCCCCAGCAAGAAGGCGTGCGTAAGCACTTTGCCGGCGTGCCTCGCCATGAGCGACAGCAGCCGATACTCGGTGGGCGTCAGACGAACTTCGTCTCCGGCGCGGAAGACTCGGCGGGCCGCCGAGTCGATCGTTAGCTCGCCGACTTCGAACCGCCGTTCCGCCGTTTCATCGGTTATCCCGGGGGCCGAACGCCGCAAGACGGCTCGCACACGGGCCAGAAGTTCCGGAACGCCGAAGGGCTTCGTCAGGTAGTCGTCGGCACCCGCATTGAAGGCTTCCACCTTCTGCATTTCATTTCCGACGGCCGACAACACGACGACCGGCAGCTTCGACCAAGTGCGAAGCTCAACGAGGACTTCACCGCCCGTAAGGTCGGGCAAGCACAGATCGAGAATCATCAATTCCGGCGGCTTGCGCAACGATGCCGCCAGCGCTTCTTGACCGGTGGCGACGGCGGTCGGCGAATAACCGGCGCCGTCGAGCGTCGTCGTCAAAAAGTCGCGGATCGCCTCTTCGTCGTCGACGATCAGGATCGTGGGTCGGGCGTCGTTCAAGATGGGCTTTCCAAAACGGAGGTTGCCGTCGTCAAGCGTTCGGCGGCAGAGAAATGGTCGGAAGTCGGGGCGTAGAGCGGCAGCCAAAGACGAAAGACCGCGCCGCCGCCGGGGCGATTCTCGGCGACGATCGTGCCGCCGTGGGCCGCGATGATGGCCCGGCAGATCGTGAGCCCCAGCCCGCTACCCGGCGTGCGCTGCACCTCGCCCGGGCCTCGATAGAATTTTTCAAACACGCGCTGTTCGTCGCCGATGCGAAGGCCCGCTCCACGGTCGGCCACTTCCACGCGAAGTCGATCCGCTTCAACCGCCGCGGCAAGTTCGACGACGGAATCGGCCGGCGAGTACTTCTGAGCGTTGTCTAAGAGATTGAAGAGCACCTGCTGGAAAAGGACGTCGTCCATCGGCACGAGCGGCAGGTCGGCCGGCAGCCGCACTTGCACGTTGGAAGCCCGCCGATGGTCGGACAAATTTCGCAGCGTCGAGCCCACCACCTCTTCCAACACGTGGGCTTGCTTCGACACCTTAAATATGCCCGATTCGATCCTCGTCATGTTCAGCAGGTTGTCGA
>JAFLCO010000069.1 GCA_017303535.1 Planctomycetota bacterium | reverse complement strand
CGAGCGTCCCTGGATCGACTGAAGAGAGATTTCGAACGCCGTTTCCCGCCGCAGCGGATTATCGCATCGGAACTCCAGCGACTCGTTGTGACGTTTCACGAACGTAATCTCGTTTATTCGGGAATCCGCGGTCAAGGCGCGCAACTATTGCGTCGTCGCGGCGAGGGGAGGAGACGGGAATGGCTCCAAAAGCTCACCAATCCCTTGGCGTTTCGCTTACGAGGCATCGATCCGGATCGCTTCTTGACTCAAGCTCACTCGGTCTTCGGTTGGTTGTTTCATCCGGCGTTCGTAGCTTGCTGGGCGGTGCTGATGATCGCCACGGCGCTGCTGTGCTTCACGCATTGGGACGAGATTCTCGGAAGATTGCCGCGCCTGGAAGAATACCTCACGCCGACGAATCTCGTTTGGCTTGCGGCAACCACGGCCGCCGTGAAAGTGGTTCATGAATTAGGACACGGCTTGGCTTGTAAGCATTACGGCGGCGAAGTGCGGGAACTAGGCTTGATGTTCTTGATGTTCGCGCCTTGCCTTTACTGCAACGCCTCCGATGCTTGGATGTTTCGGTCGAAGTGGCGCCGTGCGGCGGTTGGCGCCGCGGGGATCTATTTTGAGTCGATTCTGGCCGGCGCGGCCGTTTGGATCTGGTGGTCGGCGACGCCGGGAGCCGTCCGCGATACGGCGCTCAACGTGGCCGTTATTTGTTCCGTCAGCACGCTTATCTTTAACGGTAATCCGCTGTTGCGTTTCGACGGCTACTACGTCTTCTCGGACCTTGTCGCGATTCCGAATTTGGCGGAGAAGGCCGGGCTATTCTGGCGTCGCGCGCTCGGGTCGTCGTGCTTGGGCATCGTCTATCCCTCCGACTTTCAGCTGCCGGAAAACCGCAAGTTGTTACTCGGTACGTACGGCGCGGCGTCGTTGGTTTACCGTTGGTTTCTGACCATCTCGATCATGGGGTTTTTGTACGGCTACTTTCGGGACCACCATCTGACTTCGGTTTTCTTTATCGTCGCCGGACTGGGCTTCCTACCGCGGCTTGCTCGACAAATCTGGAAAGGGTGGAAAGCGATGTCGAACGTGGCGCTGCTGCCTCAGGTAAAGCGCGGGCGCTGCGCCGCAACGGCTGCCACGGTCCTCGTGGTTCTTGCGGCATTTTTCTTGGTACCGCTGCCGAATCGAATCTACTGCCCCGCCGAAATCGTCCCGGCCGGGGAAACGGCGGTTTACGCGGAAACCGCCGGAGTTCTGAAGGAAGTCGCCCGCCGACTGGGCGATCAAGTCTCCGCGGGAGAGTTGATCCTACGACTAGAGAACCTCGACGCGGAGAGAGAACGTCGGAGCCTTCAGGCGAAATGCGATGAGTACGAAGCCCAACTCGACGCTTTGCAGCGCAATCAGTACCAGGACACGGGCGCCGCCTTGGAGATCGCCGTGGTAACGAAAGCGCTCGCTGCATCCCGACGTTTGCTGGAAGAACGAACAAAGGACGTGCGCCGCTTGCGGATCGTCGCGCCGGTATCCGGCAGCGTGTTGCCGCCGCCGGAGTCGAAAACGGATCAACCCGAGGCCGGTGCCCTACCGAATTGGCACGGCTTCGTATTTGACCCGCAAAACTTGGGCTGCGGCGTCGAATCCGGCACGATGGTCTGCTGCATCGGCGACGTCGGGCGCTTTGAGGCCGAGTTGGTCGTTGAACACGCCGATTGGGAACTCGTCCGTGTCGGCCAACACGTAGAAATCATGCTGCCGGCGCTGCCGGGGCGGCGGCTGGAAGGGGCTATTGTCGAACTGGCCGAAGCCAATTTGCAGTCGACTCCGAAGCGCCTCTCGCACGCCGGCGGCGGCGAACTGGCTTCCAAAACCGATCGCGACGGCGTAGAACGTCCGCGTCATACTTCGTATTACGCTCGCGTCGAGTTGGTGGCCGAGCCGCTTGACGCAACGCTCATACGGGCCGGCGTACGCGGCCAAGCCAAAGTCTTCGCGGGGCGCGCGACGGCTTATGCCATGCTGGACCGCTATCTCCGCAATTTGTTGACGTTCAAGCTTTGACGTTCTCGGGATCTCCGCCGACGGCAGCTTCAAGCTCCGCCTGGGCACGGAGTTTTCCCAGGCGAGTTAAGCAGTGCCGTAAGGGGACCGCTGTCGGCTCCAGTTCCGCGGCACGTCGATAATGGGCCTCCGCCTCATCCCAGCGGCGCGCGTTTTCAAATGCCAGCGCGGCGTTACGGAATGACTCGGCGCTCGTCGGATTGATGCTGATCGCCCGATGAAAGTACGTCAGTGATTCTTCGTAGCGTCCTTGCGAGGCGATCGCCGCTCCGAGATTTTGTAGCAGGACGACGGAAATACCGTCCCACTCCAGCGCGGCGCGGAGCTTCCCTTCCGCGGCGGCAAACTCGTTGGCTCGAAAATGCTTGACTCCTTCCGCCGCCAGCCGGTTGGCCTCGGAGCGCGCCAACGGCGTTCGCGCCAACTCCTCGGGAACTTCTTCGGCATATCGCCGTAGCATCTCGAAGGTGATATCGTCGGCCAATCGCAAATAGCGCGGAGCGGGCGTCTTGGCCGTCTCCAACTTGGGGGGCGAGATAAACTGCAACACCCGCGTGATGGTTGTTTGGTAATCGTGCACAAACCGCTCGTAGACCAACTCCAACACGTCGATCTTCCAGCGATCAAAATACGCGCGCCACGCATCGTCGTATTCCGCGAGCTTGCGTTTAAAGTAACTGATGAGGCCGGAATCAAATTCGGGTACCTCGGCTTGCTCGGTCGCCGGCACGTCGGCATATCTATGCCATTGCTTGGATTTACCGGCACGAAACCAGGAGATCGCCTGTAATGTTTTGTCCTCGCGACGTAACCAAACGAACTTCGGGGGACCAAAAACCCGGCCCCAGGCGTCGGGAGACGCGCCGTCATTTACTCGCGTCGCGGAAGCGACGTGGCGCGAGAGATTTTCGAGTTGAAAAAACAGCACCTTCGCCGAAAACACGCCGTTGGCGGTGCTCCCGACGTCGCGGATCTTCGGCAAATATTCGGCATCGGCGGCGATCCCCAGTCGCTCTCGCCAATTCGACTCAAAGTGGGGGTCGAAGTACTCCAGCGGTCGACCCACGACGTCGGTTGATTCAAGACTTTGCGCCAAATAGGTGCTGCCGGAGCGCGGCGTCGTACAAATAAAAAGTGAGGCGGCTTGGCTCGCACGCGGCGGCGCTATTTCCGAGCTTGACGGGCGGCGAGCCGCTTGCTCGCCGACGTGAACCACGAACTTACCAAGTGAGTTGGCCGGCGGTCGTTTTTCTACAATGGGCCGAGCCCGACCTCCGGATCCATTTCCTTCGCCCGACGACGAGTAAGACGAAGGCGCAATAGTTTGTGACCCCGCCGTGCGATCGGTAAAGGCCGGATCGATTTGCTCCCTGTCGTCGAGAACCACGGGCTTCGCCGGATGAAGCTTCTTTAAATGGTCTTCTGCGGCGCTCCCATCGGCCACGCGCTGGCCGCGAAAATAATGCCGTTGCCAGCCCGCTTTCACAATGTCCGCGTCATGATTTCGCAGTCCGGTCAAAAACTCGCCGCGGCTGTCGCGCCAGGACTCGTATTGTTGCTTCAATTCGAGATTCGAGTCGATGCTGCGAACTACCGGTTCCGCTTGCTCGATCACATTTCGCAGCACGGGATAAATAAGACAGAACGGTTCGTCCTTTTTCCAGCGGACCACTCCGGGACGCGTAAACTGCCAGTTCATCGTAAAAGGGAACGGCAGCCAGTGCGATTCAATCACGCCGCTGAGCGCCCCGACCCCGTCTTTGGGATCGTTCGTCGGTCCTGTGGCAAACAGTTCCCAATCGGGCTCAGTCTGAAACAAGTAGCCCGTGTGGAAAGTGAGAATCCCGCCGCCGAAATGCGAACTGACCAGCCGTTGAACCTTCTCCGCACGATCGCGACATCGAATCTGAATGGATTCCTTCGCGTGTTGTCCGGTCCATTCCGCCTCGAAATCGACCGGTGAAAGCAGTTCCCAGCCGTAGGCGTTGGCGATCGTCATCGGCAGACACCGATAGGGCTGTCGCTGCGGGAACTTGTCCATCCAGCCCCGCTGTTGACGTGACGGCACGATCGGCGGCGCATCACGCTCAAGTCGATAACAAGTCAGAAGCACGTGAATTCCAAGAGAATTAGTCAGGACCGAGCGCGACTTAACCGGCGCTATAGCGGGCATAGGACTTTTCTTCGACGATCCGCGACGAGACCAACTCGTTCAGCCGGCGTTTCAGCGCCGCCCGCCGATCGTTCTGAAGATAAACGCTGCGGGCCAGTTGCACGAAATGGTCGCCGAAATCGCGATTGCGTTCGCACTCGCGAATTTCATCCTCGACGTCCCAGAGCGTTTCGTTCACTTGCCGCAGTTCGGCGACCGCTGCGTCAAACTCGCGTCGGACGGCTTCGTCGACCCCGACGGCACCGTCGCGAACGGCGGTTAACGCTTCCCATTCTCGTCTGATATTGGCGGCGGCCGGCGATGCCTGAATGCGCCGCCGCTTGATCTCGAGAATTCCGATCTTGTCGAACAACTCGCCGACGGATATTTCAACGACGATCGCCGCCGACGGTTCTGCGGGCTGTGGAGACAAAGTGCAGGATCTCCTCGACGACTCTCTCTAAGTAAACTTGCCGGGGTTCGTGTAGTCGGCGTCGAACCAATTTCGTCTGCGGGTACCAAGGCGTGTCGTCTCGGTCGCGCATCCACCGCCAATTTGTTACCGTATCTAATAATAGACGAACGTCGGCCCCGCAAGCGCCGGCCAAGTGGCACTCGGGCCCGTCGGCCGTGACCACCAAGTCCGCCCCCTTCATCCACGCCGCCAGTTTCACCAAGTCTCCGGTCGTCGCCGGTGCGGCCGAAAGCTGCTCGGGGAGCGAGATCCGCACGGGGAGATCGCTCGCCGCGCTTTGATCATCCCAAACGGGTAAGCGAACCAGTTGGATCTGGTCGTGCCGGAGGAGCGATTCCAGCGTTTGAAAATCGGCTGTTTGCGTATCGCGATCGAAAGGCGGACGAACCAAGGCGACGGTGAAGCGGCCTTCCGAGCGCAGCGCCGTGCGACCGTCGTCTACGGCTTCGCTCGGCAAATCGAGATATGGCATTTCTTGAGGGACCGTTTCCAGCGAGGTCTGAAACAGCGCGGGCAGTCCCGAGAGCGTCGACTGCACGGCAAAACGTTGCGGGCCGTCCGCGGGTCCGATCGCGGACGCAACGCCACGGAAGTAGCGTACGAGAGGTCTCCAGGATTCGGGGCAATGAACCGATACGACTCCGCCGCGTCGATGAATCAGTGAGGCATAACGTAAGAATTGAAAAAAGTCCTCGGCAGGAGCATCGTCGTGCAACAGAATCGGCCGGCCTTGAAGATTCTCGCCCGCCCACGCCGGTAGATTGAGCTTTCTGACCCGATAACCTCCGCAACGTCGGCGCCACTCGTACTCCAGCCAGCCTTCGCGGTATTGACCGAGAGCCAGTAAGCTGCGCCCTAGATTGAGATGGGCTTCGGCAAATCCGGGATTCAGCAACAAGGCCTGACGATAAGCGGCGGCCGCGTCGCGCGGCCGTCCCGCGTCCATCATCGCCGCCCCTAAGTTGTTATGCATAGCGGCCGGATTCGCGCCGAAGCGTAGGGCCGCCTGGAACTCCAGGACGGCCTCGTCGGTCAACCCCAGTTCAAGACAGGCTAAGCCGAGATTGCCGTGAGCCTCGCCATATTCAGGCGCAATCGCCAAGGCGCGCCGGAAACTCTCGACGGCGTCCGTCAGTTTTTTCTGTAATGCCAGCACCACGCCCAGATTGTGGGCGACGATCGCCGAGTCGAAGTCTTCTTCTTGAGCCTGGCGGAGGAAGACCTCGGCCTCCGCGAGGCGTCCTTCTTTTGCCAGCGCAGTCCCTTGTTGGAAGCTCGATGCTTCGCAAACCAAGGGCTTGTTGATCGCATCCGCCGGACGCCGTGCACGGACACGAATCCGCAACGCGTCGGCCAATCTTCGAAAGACGTCGCTCCATTCGCCGGTTCGCGTTTGACGAAACAGCCGCATCGTCGGATACCAGGGGGAGTCTTCCCGCGCACGGAACCAGCGCCAGTCGGCGGCCAGCGGCAGCGGCACCCAGACCGGCACGCCCAAGGCGCCGGCCAAGTGCACCAGCGCCGAGTCCGACGCGATGACGAGATCGACGCTGCGCATGACCGCAGCCGTGTCCATGAAGGCGCCGCCGGAC
This sequence comes from Planctomycetota bacterium, assembly GCA_017303535.1. Lineage (GTDB taxonomy): Bacteria > Planctomycetota > Planctomycetia > Pirellulales > PNKZ01 > PNKZ01. Next base: position 15,854 of record JAFLCO010000069.1, on the reverse strand, counting down.
TCGTCGAGGCCCGGCAACGTGTGAACCTGAAAGCGCTCGGCGACTTTGCCCAATTGGTCTAAGCCGTGTTTGGCTTGAATGCTGATCAGCGTCACCCCGGCGATCTTGGCCAATTCTTCAAAGTGGTCCAGCGGCGGCGAACGCATGCGATCGCCCCTGTACTGCGGATTTCCTTGCCAAGCGACGGCCACGCGAAAACCGGGAAACTTAGCCAACGATTCGCGCCAGCGTTCCAGTAGCTCTGGTTTAGCGGCGAGGTAGGGGATCGGCGCCGGAATCGTGTCGGCATTTGTCTTGAAAGCACCCGGTAAACTCAGGAGTGGCGCATGGACATCAAATTGCGGCGACTCTTTGACTTCCGATCCGATCCACTCGTCTACTCCGTCAAACGATTGCAAAATCGGCAAGAGGGTGGACTGGACCTGGGCGACGACCCGTGCGCCCCGTTGTTTGATGAGCTTCGCGTAGCGGATGAATTGCAGCGTATCACCGAGGCCCTGTTCGGCGTATACGAACACCGTACGCCCCGAGACGTCGCCGCCGTCCCAGCGCGGCTGCTTGTAGTTTCTGGGGCCGAAGTGTTTACCGCGCCACCGCCATTCGTATTCCACCCAACCATTGTCGAAGTCAGCCAGCGACAGCCACGCCAACGAGCGATTCAGGTGTGGCTCCGGATAATCGGGCACGAAGTACAGGGCTTGGTTGTAATGGGCGATCGCCTCGTTCGGTAAGCCTTGGTTCATCAAGGCAATGCCGAGATTGTTGTAGGCCTCGGAATAATGAGGCTTCAATTCCAGCGAACGGCGTAGGACCGCCACCGCCTCGTCGAGCTTTCCTTGCGACCGCAAGGCGTTGCCAAGGTTATTCAAGACGCTGGCCGAATTCGGCTCCGCCTCCAGGGCTTTTCGATAATGGGCTTCCGCACCAACGAAGTCTCCCTGGGCGGCCATGGCGACGCCAAAGTTGTTGAGTGCCTCCGGCCACCCGGGCCGAGCAGCTAGCGCCGCCGAATACGCTTGTTTCGCCTTGTCGTATTCGCCGATCTCCTCATAGGCCACGCCAAGATTGTTCTGGGCCTCGGCGAATTCCGGACGAATCGCCACGGCCCGTTCGTAGGCTCGCCGTGCCTCGTCGCGTCGCTTGAGTTCCCCCTGGCAAATACCCAGGGCAAAAAAGGCGCCGGCATGTTGCGGATCGAGACTCGTCGTCCGCTCATATTCCGTCGCCGCGTCTTCGTAACGACGGAGGGAGCGGAGAAACTGTGCCAGCTCGTAATGCATTTCGGCGTTTTCGGGCGCCACGTCCACGGCCCGGCGAAACTCGTCCTCCGCTTCTTTGGAGCGTCCTGACTGCGAATAGGCCAAAGCCAAGTTGCGATGCGTATCCGCGGCTTGGGGCTTGAGCGCGGCTGCGCGACGAAACAGTACGATCGCCTCGTCGCGTTTCCCGAGAGCGGCCAAAGTGGCAGCGCAATTGTGCAGAGCCGAATGAGAGAGCGGGTCGTACTCCAGAACTCGACGAAAGCAATGTTCGGCTTCCGCCAAAGCATTGCGTCCGAAGTACTCGCCGCCGTGTCGCAGACTCTCCGTGACGACTTCAAGATCTGACGTAGCCGCCGGGCGACCGTCGCTCAACTGTCGCAGCCAGTCGAAGTCGAGGTCGTCGAAAGGAGGAGGTGACGGCGGCGGAAAATTCCCGACCTTATCGGTCGGAATCCCAAGGAACTCACATGTTTGGATGAGAGTTTTTTGCCAATCGTACCAAAGCGACTCGCCGTCGATTTCCAACGGCCGGATGTCGGCCTGCCGAAAGTACTCCGTCCATTCAACGTCGTAGCTCCGCGCAAGTCGCAGCAATTCCGTCAGCCTTGTCAGGTCCAGTGTCGAAGCTAAGCCCTCATTGGTCTGACGGGCCACAATTTGCCTGTACCAAGCCGCGGCTTGCCGCTCTTTGTTACGACGGCGAATATGAACGAACCGGATCTCCCCAAATGTGTGCTGCAGCCGTTCTACGATCGAGCCGGTCGGGGAACCCAGCATTGAGACCAGTCGATTCCAATGCTGGCGTTGAACAACGGCTCCCAATCGTTGGTCGCACTTCGCGTAGTGCTCCAGAATCCCTGCAAGCAGATTCACCTCTTTTGCGATGCCGAACCTGCCACGCCACTGGGTTTCGAAAAGGGGATTGAAGTACTCTTCGGGACCAAGACGCCCACCTTGCATCGTTTTTACCGCTGCAGCGAGTAAGTCCGCACCGGATTGCGGAGAGCTGCAGATGAGATAACAAATCATTGACATGCAGCGAAAATGATTCCTGGGGCAACTTTTTGATGCCGCGATAGTAAGCCCCAGGCGGCTTCGGTGCCACTAGATTCGGTTCCACAGATGCGGCAAATCAAGCCTCCACTTCACTCATTCGCGGTACTTCGCCGCCTCGGATTTTTTTGACTGCCGCGTGGATGGCGGCAGCCCTGCTATCGACCCAGCCTGCCGTTCGCCGACGCCATTGGCCCTCTCGCACTACGGCAGTCGCTTCACTGCAATCTTTGCCGAAGTATCTAAGAGCGGGTCGAGGGACTGGAGCTAGGTGGCGGAAGTTGGCGCAGATAACGCGGGAAATACTCGATCAAGGCTTTACATCGGTCTTCGGAAGAGGACCGCGACAAAACCTTGATCGGATCAGTCGTCGCATAAAGCCTTAACTAGCAATGGTTTGTCCTGTCCTAAAGTTTCGTTGTCCGAGGCGATTCGTGCCTGGCGATTGCTGAGCGTGTTCGAGTAGCCGACGGTTCATCAGATAGGTCGGTTAAACCCGTCGCGCGCCAGGAGTGGCAGCAAATATTCGCCGGCAATCCGATTGCCGCCGCCCGTCGCTTCACCACGGCAAGCACTTCGTTGCAGTGCATATGTCGTGCACTCAGCTGTCGGCGCCGGTCGATTGTGCGGAAGAGGGTACCGTTCTTGTCGTCGCCGATTCCTGCCGAAGCCAAGTATCCATCGACATATTGTTCCGCATTGTGATGGGCCGGGGCCGTGCTGGTCGCCGCTTTTTTCGTCGAGGCGTAGCCACCAGCGCTTGCCCTGGGGAAAGTAGTCGGCGACGCGCATTTTGACGACCGCTCCGACGCGGGCGAAGCTGTAGACCATCACACCGATCTCCGTCAGCTGCTCGATGTAGGCCGCGATTAGAACGTCATCGAGCCCAAGGAACAGGGCGGCCAAAAGAAGACGATCCGCAGCGTAAATCTGCAACGCCGCTACCAGGACGACGAAGAGAAATGGCAGAGCACCACGAGCTTCCAACTCTCCGACCTGCCCACAGCCATCCGCGTCTTGCAGCTCGCACAGGAATACGTAGAAAGCGTCGAGGCCGAAGTCACGACGTAGCGAGCAGAACGGATGCCGCTTGCACAACGGGACGGCAGCACGTCGTTGCTGTCCCTTCTTCAAAGCGCAAGGTACGGTTGGAGCGCCGGTGCGAATTCAGGCCACTCCTGGGTAATCATGCGGAAGGCGTGGCGTATTCGAGTGCCCTCGATAATGGTGTGCCTTTCATACGTTCCCGTTTCGATCGCGACAATCTTCGCGTCATCCGACTTCCAACTTGCGGGCGACTCGCCATCGGCGATCGAACGCCAAATCGCCGAACCGCTAATACCATTTAGGTCGCAGTCATTCAAATACGCATGCAGCCACAGATACTCGGGCGATCGACGCAGAAACCTTGCACATCGTTCAAGCGGTCGCGCTTGAATCGGGAATCCACTCATGCGGATCTTCGCTTCGGCGATACTCGCGAACGCGCCCAGCTTGGGGAAGCCGTACGAGTAATATAGTCCCGGCGGCGGAACGATCCGCCTGCAGTCGGTGTCGTCCGGCGTCAAGAACGTATAACCGTTAAGTCGAACGGCAACATCATTCGCAAACCGCAATGCAGCGATGTCGAGCGGCTTGTTCCGAACGCGAGTACCGGTAATCTGAAAAAGTTCGCCGGTCTGATATTTTGGTACGTACATTGCGATACCGTTGTCCACGGCACCGTCGATGACGTGTGCTGCGGTGATGAGAAACCTCACTCCGCCGATTACAAACAGATTCCCGGTCCCGCCAGGCTCCATTGCATGCCAGTACTCTCGAACAATCGGAATGACCGACTTCCGAATTCGCGGGACGAGCACGTGATCGATCTTGTTTGCAAATGTTCCAAGTTTGATCCGCGACAAAAGCTTTACAGCCTGGCGTTGGTAAAAGGTGGCCTTGCGAGCGAGGACCTCGCGGCGTGGCTTGCTATTCGAAATAAACGCAAGGCGACGATACTTCGCGGCAAGCATTTGTTTTACGCGAGCGAGATGCAATGACTCGTCGAATAGCATCGGCGCTTCCCTTAGTACACGTTTTTCAACAACGGGCTTCTCGCAGCTGTTGCACCGCGAGGTCAAAACAATTCTTGTGCCTCGGCGGCGCCGGAGTTGGCGGCGACTCACTGGCTGCGGGCGGCTCAGCCAATGTGTCTCTATCGGCCGGTATTGTACCAAGGCGATATTCCAATCGAGCGAGCCGCTGCGGCACTTCGATGACGGTCGGCGTAGGTGCGGCCTCGGCTTTGGCAGACGCGACGTCGTTGTCGAGTAACGCGCGTGTCTGGTCGCGCGTGCCTATCTTAAGAATGGCGACGGGCGTTTGTTCGAGCGCTACGTCCCGAATCACTCCGCGGCGAAGCCCGTTGGGCGACTCATGAATGAACGACCCGACAAGGAAGGCGAACTTTGTTTCACACGCCGCTTTGTTCACCATTCCGATATCCAGTTTGGCCAGTAGCGAGGCGGAACGCTCATGGTTCATCATGACGTTCGTGAAATACTCTTGGCGACGATAGCAATCGAACGATTAGACGCTCACGCTTACAGCCCGAACGCGGTTGTAAACGCCGAGCGTCAGCGCATCGTGCGTATTGAAAAACGTCTCTAGATAGAAGACGTGATTTCCACCCACCGCATCGGCGAAGACGACTTCGTCTTGTCCAATCGGTCCGCGACCGCCGCGACAGATGGTCTTCAGGCGGGTGAAAATATCCTGCGCCGTAACAGTGGAGAATTGCGTCTCGAAGGAGCGTGAGCGAATGAAATAACGTAGCGGCTCTTCTCCGAGTGCGTGCCGAGGGTGTTGACTTACGAGCCCGAAGACTGGCTCGACGACCGATTCGACGGCGCGCCACAGCGTCGACGTCATTGTATTTCCGAATGTTCCGCTCAACTTCTTTACGTGCCCGAAGTCGAGGGGACTTCCGCGTAGTTGCTCTGCAAATAACTCCTGCATGAATAAGAGTCTTCCCGCCGCGTAGTTCGCCTCTGCCTCAACCTGCTGTTCGCAAGCGAGGCTCAGGGTCCGTTTTTTATCGCCGTGCATGACCGCCTCATGCCACGGAAGAACGCTGTGCCCGATCTCGTGGGCTTCGCCCCAACGTTGCTTTGCCGGGGGTAATTCGGCGTCAATCAGAATCCGTTTGCGATCCGGCACCCAGAGCGCCTTAAGATCGAGTTTCTTGACGACGTCGAGAAGCAACGCCGGACGAAGAAGCACCTGCTTGCCTGCCATCTTCAGGCGATGGATCGTTTCAGCCAAAGCTCCACTGTCAGACGCAGAGTAATATGCTCGATCAAGCGTCAGCAACTCTCGGACCAACTCTAGTCGGAGCGGAGGTTGTGGATTTCCCAAGTCCTTTAGGACTTTGGCGATCCTTAGATCGATGTCGCGTGACGTCCGGTCGTCCAGAAAGCGGTTATGCAACGACTCATCCTCCGTCCGTCGCCTCAACCAACACCTTGACGAATTCTTCAAAGGCCTCACGCTCCGCTGCAGAGAGCGTGGCCGTCGGCTCAGAACGTGCCGCAAACTTCAACGCAGCAGCACTCACGTCGCTTCGCGGCGTGGTGAGCCCAGCGACTTCCGTTAGCCTACCAGAAGGCAGGTTCAATACCTGCGCCAATTGGTATACCGTCCGCGGCGTCGGAATGAAATGGTCCTCCCGTTCGATGTCAACAATTTCTGCCAAGTCCACATCGGCATGTGTTGCGAGTTGCTCGACGGACAACCCTCGGGCCCGACGAGCGAACTCGATTAAACGCCCAAAAACCCGTTGGGATTCTGCCGCGACCGGAGGGAGTACGCCGAGATTCGCCGCCATCCCGCCAACCGATGTCGACTGGACGGCATCCTCTCCGTCGGCCATCTTCAAAAGCCACTCTCGACTCGGTCCATTATGCTTAGTCATGTTTGTCATGATTTATTATCCTCTTTTAAATGTCTCTCCGCCTCAATCCTCGACAGTTCGAGATAGAGCAGGTTCTGCTTACTTGGATCCCGCCCTAAGGGCGTCATCCGGCAGATCTTCTCGTAAAACAACTCCGCCTGAGGAAGAGCGTGGAGACCGACTCTCCCGTGAAATCCCTCCTCCTGACTTTGACGTATTGCTTTCCAAAACAGTATGGAACCAATGCCCCGAAATTGGCCGACCTGGCCAATCGCCGGAATCGCCCAGTTCCAGGGGGCGATCTCAAGATAGTCGATATACAGCAGCGGTTTGCCTTTGTCCTGATTCAACTGCGTCGCGTAAGGCTCGGTCAACGTCAGCATGACCCCTTGCCAGCGTTTCTCGCTCACGAGTCCGAAACCCGCGGACGCCAAAAGCTTTAGTTGGGGTGCTTTCTTGCGCCAGTCCCAATGCAGACTCTGCGGCCAGTTGGGCCGCGGAACTCCTTGCTTTAAGAGCTCCTGCATCACCTGTGACCGCTCCGCAGCCCATTCCCCCTCGACGACGATGAGGTCCGGAGGCTTCACCCCTTCCAGTATCTGAGCCTCAATCCAGGAGCCATCGGCTCGCCGCTGAATGTGTAACGGGACGTCGGTCATAGGACCATGACCTCTGCTTTCGCCTTTTTGGCATCGTCCTCAAAGAAGAGCTTGTCACCACGCTCAATCCGCGAGTCCACCATCTGGTAGAGCCGCAGGGCTTGGCGCAAGACTGCTGTCTTCGACAGATCCTTCTTCTCGCAGAGTTCTTCCAGGGCGGTCATCTCCGCTTCGGTCAAATTCAAAGTCATCGTTCGCTTCGTTGTCATTGCAACCTCCGTTTCGTTTCACAATTATAGCTTGATATCGGCCAAAAAATCAATTGACTTTAGCTAAAATATAGCTATAATCAGGCATGGATACGAGACCGACGGACGGCCGTTTCTCGCGTAACTATTTTTCTCATAAGGAGTTTCGCATGGCCAAGAAGAGCGTCCACGTTGTCCCAAGTGGAAACCAGTGGGCGGTGAAGCCCGAGGGAAGTTCGACGCCGACATCGGTCCATCGGACGCAACATGCTGCCGAAAACGCCGGACGCCGTGTCGCTCAGCAGAATCAGAGCGAATTGGTGATCCATCGGCCGAACGGCCAAATCCGGGACAAGGACAGCTACGGCAACGACCCTGTCCCGCCGAAGGACGCAAAGCACTAAGCGATGGTGAGCCCGCATCAAAAAATGGAGTGACGAACGTGTTTGAAAATTTCTCGCGGGAACTCAGGCGGCTGGGACTTAATCGGGGTGTTCGCATTCCGATCAAGTTGCCGCTCGATGACAAAGGCTATTTCGACCGTCGCTGTCCACATCAGCAATGCGGCGCTGACTTCAAAATTCTCTTCAATGACTGGCGCGACAAAGTGTCGGACGAAGCGGCGTTCTGTCCGAAGTGCGGCGACCGTTCCGATCCCACGGAGTTTAACACGCCTTGGCAGCGTCGACATATCGCGGCGGTCGGCAAGGCATACGCCGCAGAACAAATCAATCAGGCGTTCAGGCGCGCCGCCCGCTCGACGCGAACCCGCCGGATCTCCGGCGGCCTATTCGACGTCACGATGAAAGTGACCTACAAGGCCGGTCCCAAGGATATCGTCTTGCCGCCGAAGGCGGACGACGCGTTGCGGCAGGATCTGGCATGCGAGATCTGCAAATGTCGGTATTCGACTATTGGTGCAGGTTACTTCTGCCCGGCCTGCGGACACAACTCACCGCTCAGTGATTTTCGCCGCACTCTCAACATGACGATGAAGACGATTGATGGTTTAGACCGAATCAAGCAGGCGTTCTCAGAATTCAACGATGCCGATGCGGCAGAGGACTTTGAGCGCCAGTGGCTAGAGAATCAAATCGAGGATCTAGTGACGGCTTTTCAACGCGTCTCGGAATCGCTATTCCGCCGATTGCCCGGCGCGGCTGCACTCTCGTGGGACGCCAATCTGTTTCAGCGATTGGCGGACGCTTCGCGAATGTGGACGCAGACGTGCGGCCACGGATACGAGCAGATCCTGGAGCCGTCGGAAATCTCGACGCTGCAAATCATGATTCAACGACGCCACAAGATTGGGCACACTCAAGGCATGGTGGACGCGCGATATGTCCAGCATAGCGGTGATCGGTCTTACGACGTCGGACAACGTTTGGTGACCGGACGACAGCACGTTCGCGAACTCGTCGCGATTCTCACAAAGCTCGTAGACGGCTTGCAGAACTTGGCGCCTTGAATTTCAACCAAACTCTGCCAATGCGACAGCCCTGTTCCGACACACTTTCCCACGTCACTGCGATGATGTAACCCCTGTTTTTGTAATCGTTTGCGTTCGACGGCGCTATTGGTGGCGCGCCGTTTGCCTCTCTTTAGTACGAGCGGATTCTTCGCCAAAGGCCTGCCAGTTTCTGCCCCCAGGCTGCGCGTTAGTTGTGAAGGGATTTCTTTAATGATGCTCACGGACGAACAGCTCGGTGCCTTTGTTTCGAAGGTGCTTCACCTTGGGCCCGGAAAACGCAAAGAGTTTATCGGGCAAGTCGACTATCTGATTGGTCGGCTCAAGAAAAAAATCGAGGAAGACTCGTCGTTCAAGGTGAAGGGTTTCAAAAAGACGGGCTCGCTGGTCAAAGGCACGGTTCTCAAACCGAAAGGTGATTACGGCGTCGATGCAGACATCGGCGTCTTTCTCGACGTCTCAGAAGCGGAGAAGGGCGACGTCGAAAAGCTTCACCACATCATTCGAAAGCTGCTCATCGCCGTCTATCCGACGAAAAAAGAAGAAGACTTTCAGGTTCAGCCCCGAACGCTCGGAATTCATTTCCACGATTCCGGTCTCGACGTCGACTTGGTGCCTGTCATCCCGATCACGAATCAGCCCGGATATGGTTGGCAGCCTTCGTCTGCGGCAGGCGATCCGGTCAAGACTTCGATTCAGGGGCAGTTAGATTTCATCGAATCGCGGAAAAAAGCGGATACCCGGTTTCGATCGATTGTTCGTCTGCTCAAGAAGTGGCGAAACGAGCGGGAACTCGATTGCTTCCGGTCATTCACGATCGAGCTTATCGTCGCTCACTGCTACGACCGCGATGGGGTGGCCGCATCTCTCGAATCAGGCCTTCAGCGATTCTTCTTGTTCGTCGCTCAATCTGGCCTCAAGGAGCCGATTTCGTTTCCGGAACTCGGCAAAGTCTCTTCGTTTCCGAGCCACCCGGTGGTCGTGCTCGACCCGGTGAACAAGGACAACAATGTCGCGATGCGTATCACGGAACAAGAGCGAAAGGAGATCGTGCAGGCTGCGGAGAAGGCGTGGTCAACGATCGAGGCGGCAAGCTGGAAGGGGACGAAAGGCGAGACGCTTGATCTCTGGAAAGAAGTAATGGGACGATCCTTCACGGTGGACAAGGACTGACGAATGAGCACATCGCTAACTCGTACGACGACATTCACGGCCTCCGACATTCGGAAGGTCGTCGATAATTTTGCTGCCGACTTCTCGATGATGGGGCAAGCAACCGGCCTTAAAACTCGCGAACAGATCGCCTCGACGGTTGGCGACCTGAAGATTTTCGCCGAGACGGGCTTTCTTACCGAAGTCACAGTGATTTTGAAGGACGCGAACGGAAAGCAGATTCGAGGAGCGATCTACAAAGTTTCGGAGTCGGCCGTTGGCTGGCAGTCGGATCGTCCCGGAGGCAATCTGTGGCCGAGAACTCCCGGCGGCGCTCTAAAGGTTGTGGCGACGGTCAAAGATTCCTGGTTCAGCAAGACGCCCGAGCAAAAGACGGCGTTCGCGCAAGCTTATGGTTTGACCGGCACTTGGCCGCTTACCGACGAAGATACTTCGCTCTCCGGCTTGACGGCGAGCTACGCGCAGAAATACGCCAGCAACGGTTACGGCATGGAGCGAACGAACTACACGTAAAACGAGCACGATATGCCAGAAGGAACATCGGCACTTTTTGAACTTGAGCTTTCGCTTCCCGACACCCGGCTGTCGACGCTGGCCAGCAGGCTCGTAGGTTTTGAATCCCGTTTCAGTCGGATGCATCAGGAGCTTTTGCTTCTGCTCGATAAGGACGGTCTAGAGCAGTGGAGCAAGAAGCACTACGGCGTTCGCGTGCCACTGCTTGAGACGATCTTCGATCGTTATCCGCTTGTCGTTTTCCACGGAGATGTCGGAACCGGTAAGACTGTCACGGCGGAGGTTGCGGCGAACGCGCTCGCGAAGCAGCTTCACAAGGACGCAATGCTCTTTAAGCTGAGCACACGAGTTCGTGGTAGCGGCAACGTTGGTGAGATGAGCACTCTCATCAACCAAGCCTTCGATGTCGTGGCGCGGGAAGCTGGTCGTTCGAAGCTTTCGTTTCTGATCATCGATGAAGGCGATTCACTTGCGGCAAATCGAAACGCGAATCAGAGCCACCACGAGGACAAAGTGGCGGTAAATACGTTGATCCAGAAAATCGATGATTCACGCCGGTTCACGGGCCGCGTTCTGGTGATACTTTGCACCAATCGATTCGACGCAGTGGACCCGGCGATCGTTCGTAGAGCGGCGTATATCGAAGAGTTTCGTAGACCCAATGATGGCGAACGTCTCGAAATTCTTCGAATGGACTGCGAAGGCCTAGGATTGTCGTCGAGCGTATTGGACGAGTTGGTTCGATTAACTGGTCCGGGAGGACAGTACCAGCTTGGCTACACCTACTCTGATATTCGTACTCGATTGCTACCCGAAGCTCTTGCATTGGCTTATCCGAGTCGCAGAGTCGCTCGAGAAGACTTAGTCGCGGCGGTAGCGAAAGTTATTCCATCGCCGTCCATTCATTCAGCGGAAAAATAGCCATGAAACTCCACGGCCGCCGAGTTCATATTGTTGGAAGTGCGGACCTGGAAGCGGACGAAGCGAAGCTCGGCTACGTTCACACGCTCATCGCAAAACTCGTTAGCAAACTCGCGGCCGATGGGGCGACGTTCGTCGTTCCGTTTGGAAAGGAGCCGTTCCTGAAAGACCGTGATAGTGGTCCTTCGATTATTTTCGATTGGACCGTCGCGGAAGCAGTTCATGTCGCGCTAAAGAGTGGCACTGCTCGGCCCGCCTATCCAAATGGGCGGCTTGTTCACTCGCTCGCGACGAGTAAGACAGACTCACACATTCCTGCTAATCGACGGCCGCTATACGAAGAACTGAGGGCGGCAAGCGCCGTACACCTGGAATTCTTGGAAGCCGGTTGGAGTGCGGGAGCATTTCGTCGGCAACGCCTCGCCGAAGTTGGAGACATTTTGATTGGCGTTAGCGGGGGCGAGGGAGTTGAACATCAATCGATTGAGTACTCAACGCGCGGAAAACCAGTGATTCCGCTCGACATTCGAGTTGGTGCGGCTCAGCGTGACGGCTCCGGAGGGGCCGCTCGACTATTTGAACGAGCATTGGCACATCCGTCCGAATTCTTTCGTGTGGAAGATAGCCATTCGGCTGCGGATTTGCTTGACCGGACGCGAACCCGAGACGGCCAAACAGATCCGGGCGCCGTAGTCACGTCTGTCATGAACCTCATCCAAGGACTACTTTCACCACAAGTTTTTTATGTTCGTCTGCTTAACGATTCGCTACCTGAATATGCTTTTACAGAAGCGTTCTTTCGGGACACCGTGGACCCATTCGTTCGCGATCTGGGATACGCACCGCTTCAAATGGGAGCTGGGAAAAACGAATTCGCGTGGATGAACCAGGCGATTTTTGATTCTCTTCATCACAGTTCCGTCATTTGGGTCGATTTGACGGCACTTCGGCCAAATTGCTTCATGGAACTCGGCTACGCACTCGGCAACCGACAACGGGTGATCTTGTCCGCTCGCGACGATACGCGATTTCCCTTCGATGCGTTCGCACTCGAAGCGTTCATGTGGAAGGAAGCCGAATCCCTGAGCGACCGGCGAGACCGCCTGCTGAAGCATTGGGAACGAAACTTCGACATGCCGAAGCTAGTGAAGGCGAGGGAAGCGAGATGAAACACGAGGCCTACTTTTCCGTCGACATAGAAGCCGCAGGTCCGATTCCCGGAAAATACAGCCTGCTATCGGTCGGAGCTTGTCTCGTCAGCGACCAGTCTCAGGGTTTCTACGTCGAGCTGAAGCCCGTATCGGATGAGTTCGTGCCGGAAGCGATCGCGGTTTCAGGATTCACATTGGACGCGTTGAAACGAAGCGGGGAGCTTCCAACGACTGCGTTCCAGCGCTTCGCGGACTGGATTGAAGAAGCTTGTGGCGACCGGAAGCCGGTGTTTGTTGGCTTCAACGCGTCCTTCGACTGGCAGTTCATTAACTGGTACTTCCATTCCTACCTCGCCAAGAATCCGTTCGGTTTCGGCGGGGTCGACATCAAATCCTATTTCATGGGGCGACGCGGCTCGACATGGGCCGAGAGTTCATCGAGTAAACTTCCGGTCGAGTTTCAACCGGACACGGCTCAAACCCACAACGCACTCGATGACGCACGAGCACAGGCGTCGATCTTTTCGAAGATGCTGGCCGAAGCGACGAAATGCAGAGCAAAATTACCGTTTGGTGGCGTTGAGTGATTGGTCGTCGATCCCGATATGGGCGTACTTCATCGTCTGCCTGATATCGGTGTGCCGGGCCAGCGTCCGACCCTCCGGCAAGCTGGCCCCGGACCGGATCAGTCCCGTAATATGGGAGTGCCGACCGGCAGCATGGAAGTCGGCGATGCCGTCCTCCGGGTAGACGGCACATCCGCCAAGCTTCAAGCCGACACCGGCATGCAACACCATGTTCGACTCGCGGAAGTCGGCGTCTCCTTGAGCAGGCCAATAGACCCCCTTGTCTGATTTCAGTTGCGAGTCCGCGTTCAAGGCACGACGCGATTTCTTCTACGTGCATTGCAACGCTCTCGTCCATCCGTCAAGCCGACCACTACCACGGCAACCACCCCGATACCCAGTTTAGAAACATGACGATCAGAACGAGAACCATAAGCACGATCCACAGCCAGCGCGGAAGAGTGTTTGAAACTTCGGTCACCCCTCTTCCTACCCAGTGGCCAGATGCGGGAACATCGAAAGATCTCTGGACTGGCGGCGCGAGAGACGGGGAGTCTACAACCGCTGCGCGCCCTACCCCAAGTGCGCAAACGTGCTTGCCGCCGCTTAGATCGAAGGCGAGCCACTGCCCGTTATCCATTTTTGCCAGGCGGATCGGTTCGTTGCAGTCGCGGCAATCGCGTTGGTAATTGTCCGCCATATTTTATCTCACTCCTTGAGAAGCAGTTGGTTCGAGCGTTGTGCGCGGGCAGTGCTCCCACGAACGGATTCCTGGTTCGGGGGCACTCGCCGCCGTTCGACGATCGCGCACTTTCCGATCCTGCCTCTTATCCGCCTGCGAACGTTGAGCTTTATGCTTTCCAGATGTCTTCCGCGACACCGAGTTCGACATTGACTGCCACTACGAAGGCCATCAAGGCCGTTGCGTTGATCTGCTGAAGGCTATCCTTTAGGGATTCGAGGTGACCGAATCTCTTCGCGTACGCCCGCATGAAGTCATCGATGAACGCAAGGAACTCGAAGGCCGCCGCCGCATTGGGTGCTGCCTTCTTCGGACCGAAACTTTCCGCAATTCGATCGAGCGATCCTCTGAACTGTTCGACCGTGAAATGTTGCTCACGAGCTTCGGCCAATAGCCTTGGATAGTCGGATTCCGGGCCCGCTTCCGTACCGACGTGGGTCATCAGCAGGAACATATCCAGATAGATCCTGCCACGCCCGCTGCGCGTGATCTCGACGATGCATTTCTCCAGATACGTGAAGAACTGCGGATCTTTCCGCAGGTCCGACACTTGGCGCGAGCCCCAATCTTCCTTTTTGAACGGAGGCGGAAAGGGAAGTTGCGACACGAAAGCGCCATGAAGATCGTTTTCCAGATCCTGTTTAGCCTCATCTAACTTCAGCTTCCCTCGGGGACCGTTCTTAAGAATCGCGGCGAGATCCGTCTCATTCAGTCGACGTCGATCCGCGACGCTTCCAGTACGCCCGGCGAATTCCTCGATGGCCGCATCCCATTCGCGGAGATCCACGTCAGGGATCTTCCGATAATTCTGATCACTCACGATCAAGCCGGTTTTTTCATACGCATGGATCAGCGCAGGGTCGACCCCGCTCTTCTTCATCGCCTCGACCATCAAATGCTCAATGTGTTCAAACGGCGGCGCTCCTTGGAAGATCAAGTCGGGCTCGCGGCCAAGGACGGCACGCTGATGATCAAGAAGGCTATCCAGCAGTTCGGCCGCCTCGTCCGAAATTGGTACGCGACGCGAGATCAGGCCGTCATCGTCCTCCATCCAATCGAAGTCTTTGTCGATGCAGCAATGCTTGTACTTTTTCCCGCTGCCGCATGGGCAAGGCGCGTTTCTCGAAAGCTTCTTGGACATGCGTTTTGCATCTACGGGAATATACAAGCGGGCCGATCTGGCAATTTACGCTTTTTGCGATCCCGTAGGAATATGGCCTCTGTTCGCTGCCCATTTGCCGTCATGACGTCCAGCAAGTTGATGCCGGTGCGATCAAACGTCGCTGCTTCGATACATAAGGCACCTCGCTATCGGCGACCGCGTGCTTCGGGCGGCGCTCGCTCTGGTTCTGCTGAACTTCCCCTTTCGCCCGATGGTGCTTTGAGTTTCGGCGATGGGGCGGGCTCCTTGTTCGAGACCTATGAAGAGATCGACTTCGTGCGGCAGCAGGATCCGCGTCGGATCTGGACGCTCAGGCTCGCCCCGTTACGCAGCAGTTCCGTAATGTGGGTATGCCGGCCAGCTGCATGGAAGTCGGCGATTCCCTCGGGCGTTTCATAGGGAAAAGACCGGATCGACGAGCGCGAGGTGACCGTCAGTCTTCTCCCTAGAAGGCCGCGAGGCCGACCGTCGACGGAATAACATCGATATGACGTGTGCGCCAGTGCCGCGGCTGACTCGGGCTACGTCAACTTAGCCAGCAGCGATCGTACGACCCACATCTTGACCGGAGAAGGCCCGGGCCGCGGTGGCGATCTGTGGCCCGGACACCTTCGACCGGCCGATTGCGTTGAGAAAGCCGGCCACTCGCCGCGTAGAACTTCTAGCTTTGCTTTAGTCATGCGACGACCGTACGGGCGCTCGACGACCGATTGCAAAACGCTGTCTGACACCTTCCAATAACAGGGCCTTGCCCACTCAGATCAAATGGCTGAAGAAAACGTGCTTAATGTCTCGGAAAAACGTGGCATATACATGGAGAAGCCATAGCGGTCAGAAAAACGCTCAGGTGCCTCTCAGGTCCTCAGAAGAAAAGCTTCCGGCGTTTGAAAGCGAATCTGTCCTCCGATCTGCTAAATTCCAGCGAAAAAAGCGGCATATTAAATAGGATTGTATGCGGCGTGCTATCAGCGGATCGGAGCTGATTGGATCGTTCTCGCACGCCGCATACGATTCAATTGGACTGAACCGCCGTCGGGCCGCGGCTATGGCGATTGAATCGTC
>JAFLCO010000068.1 GCA_017303535.1 Planctomycetota bacterium | reverse complement strand
GCGGCGGCTTGCGTGAAATCAAAAAGGACGTCCGACTCGTCGGTCGTCGGCGCCGAGTCGTAGCGATCGGCGAACCGCAGAAAATCGGCCAGCACGCTCTCGCGGTTCGGATCGGGCAGGTCGATCGAAGCTTCCGTTTCGACCGAGACGTGCTCGGTCCACACCTTGAGCTGCGGGCGATAGGAATGGCGCGAGCTACGCAGCAGATCGCTGATCACGCCGGCTCGCCGCAGCGACGGCGATACTCTGCCGGCGGTCGCGGCCCGCCATTTGGCGATCACTTCCACGCCGCCGTTGGTGACGCCGGCCGTGCGGAGCGATTCGTCGAGCAGCGTGCGGAGTTGTTCAAGCGACGTGGTCGAATCGATCGGCAATGTTTGTGCGTGCCAGCGAACGGCGTCGCACGGCACGAAGCGGTCGCGAGCGATGCCGAGTGAGTCGACTTGCACGACCGTGCAGCCGTGAGGGCCGGGCTCGTCGAAGCTGCGACCTTGCGGACTGCCGGGCCAGTGAGCGGTCGCGCCGAAGAGCGAGGTCGTCCGCCGCGCCGGTTCGCCGCCGAGCGCCCAGTAGTGAATGCCGCGTCCGACCGGTTCGTCGGTCGGCACTTCGCCGGCGACGACCGCGATCGAGAACAAGCCGCCCGGGTCGGGTCGGAAGTCCCCCATGCGAATGCGTTCGCCCGGCGGCCGGCTCCATCCGGTGATTTGCAAAAGTTTCAAACCGTCGCGAGTGACGGTGATTTCTTCCGGCCGCAAGGACGAGAAGATGCGCACGTTGTCGGGAATGCGAAACGACGCGCTGCGGCGTTCCGCGGCATCGGTTTCGCCGGCGGCCCAATACACTTCGATGCGTCGCTGGCGCAAGCGTTCAAACTGTTCGATGAGAAACAGCATCCCGCGCGGACCGGTAAGATCGACGTCGAGCAAGTTACCCGAGAGCAACACGAAGTCGACTTCGTCGGCGATCGCCGTATCGAACACCTGCTCCGCCGCGCGATACGGACACTCGACCAAGAGTTCCGCGAGCGCCTCGGGCACTTCCGGCGAACCTTCGCCGGGGAGCTCGAGATGAAAATCCGCGGCGTGAACGAACTTAAACGGCCGTTGCGACATTCGGTGGGCCTCCTTGCACTCGACGCGCTGCGCTCGGATGCAAGCCTTTGCATCGCCGGCAACGCTCGGCCGCGGTTGCGACGGTGCCATCCCTGCAGCGCCGTCATAGCAACCAAGCCGAAGTTTCGAGGCCGGTAGTTTAGTGAAACCGGCCTTTTGCGGATAGCTCGGTCGAAGGCGGGGAATCTGACGATGCCGGCATGCGAGTGCCGGCATTTTCTTACACCACACAGAACAATGCTTGCGGTTAAGCCCGCACTAGCCCGACATCGCCGCCATCCGGGGGCAAATGACGAATGACTAAGCTCGAATGACGAAGGTCGAATGACGACGAGCTATGGCCGCCTCTTCGTCATTCGGCATTCGTGCTTCAGCATTCGGTTCGCCCCTCACCCCCGCCCTCTCCCCGCCGAGCGGGGCGAGGGAGCCAAACCGGGTGTTGGAGAAAGTTTGCTCACGTTGTCGATCTCGGATTTCCTGATTCGACTACGGGTAGATTCCAAGCAAGTCCTTCTTTGAGGAGCCCGCACCATGCCCGCGCTGCAAACTCGGATCAGTCCCTGCCTGTGGTTCGACACCCAGGGGGAAGAAGCCGCGACGTTTTATACGTCGATCTTTCCCAATTCGAAGATCGGGCACATCGAGCGCTATGGCGAGGCCGGCAAAGAGATTCACGGGCAGAAGCCGGGCAACGTCATGACCGTCGACTTCACGCTCGACGGACTCGACTTCGTGGCCCTCAACGGCGGGCCGATCTTCAAGTTTACCGAGGCGGTCTCATTTCAGATTTACTGCGCCGACCAGAAAGAGGTCGACTACTACTGGGACCGGCTCACCGTCGGCGGCGATCCGGCGGCTCAGCAATGCGGCTGGGTCAAAGACAAGTTCGGCCTGTCGTGGCAAATCGTCCCTCGACCGTTCATCGAGCTGATGAAAAGCGGCGAACCGGCCAAGAAACAACAAATGTTCGCCGCGATGATGCAGATGAAGAAACTCGACTGGCCGAAGCTCCAAGCGGCTTACGATTCTTAGCGGACGGATTCACCACGGAGGCACGGAGAACACGGAGAGGGACAGGAACAGAATTGCAAATTGGTAATTGCAAAATGCAAATTGCAAATTGACCGGACGGCTTCGCCGAAGCGCTTGCGTCCGTTTTGCAATTTGCAATTACCAATTTGCATTTTGCAATCTGCCTCTTCTCCGTGTTCTCCGTGCCTCCGTGGTGAAACAAAACTGGCTCACCGCGACGGACGCTTCAGCTTTCCGGTCCCTTGCACCGTCGGCGAGGTTTTGCTCTTCGTCGTCGGTCGGCCTTTCTTCGCCGCCGGGCCCTGACCTTCGCCGGCGAATTCTTTCTTGGCTCGTTCCAAGGCCTTCATCGCCTGCGGGTTGTCGGCTTTGCCGTTCAGCTCGAACAAAAATCGGCTGGGGATCGTCGGTTTTTTGCGGCCCCATTTGAACCGTTCCAGCGCCAGCGACAGCGTCAGTCGGTCCTGAGCCCGGGTTACGCCGACGTAACACAACCGCCGTTCTTCATCGATTGCCGCGCCGTCGGCCGTCACGCTGCGGCGATGCGGCAAGAGCCCCTCTTCCATGCCGACCATATACACGTGTGGAAACTCCAGCCCCTTGGCGGCGTGCAGCGTCATCAGCACCACGGCGTTACGGCTCAGTTGGTTTTCCTTGTCGTCGGAATCGTCGCGGGCATTCAGGGCGACGTCGTCGAGGTAGCCTTGCAGCGTCTTGGCCTTCGTCTTCTTGCCGCGCTCCGCATATTGGCCCACCGAGTTGACGAGTTCTTCTACCGTATTCCAGCGAGCATCGCGATCGGCGGGCTCCTTATAGTTGCGGTCGATCTCTTGGCGGTAATTCACCTCGTCGATCAAGTCGCGAACGACGTCGACCAGCGGATCGCCCGCCTCGAGCCGTTTTTGCGTCTTGCGAATCAGGCTCAAGAAACCAAACGCCCCGTCGACCGCCGGCTGCGAAAGCTCGCCGAGACTCTTGGCCAGCGGCAACACGTCCCACAGCGGCACGCCGTCGCCGGTCGCGCGCTTCATCAAGGCTTCGACCGCCCCGCGCCCCAAACCACGGGCCGGCGTATTAATCACCCGCAAGAGCGACACTTCGTCCTTCGGGTTCGCCACGACCTTGAGATAGCTCAGCACGTCGCGAACTTCTTTGCGGTCGTAGAAGCTCATGCCGCCGATGAGCGTGTACGGCACCTTCACGCGTCGCAGTTCGGCTTCGAAGGCCCGAGGCTGTTCGTTGGTGCGGAACAAGATGGCGATGTCTTTGGGCTGCACGCCGCCGGCGATCAGGCTCGCGATCTCGTCGACCACGGTCGCGGCTTCCGTTTCCTCGTCGGCATACTGATTGATCCGCGGCTTGTCGCCCCCTTCGCGCGACGAACGGAGCACCTTGTCGTAGCGGTTTTTGTTGTAGGCGATCAGCCGATTGGCCAACTCTAAGATCGGGCCGACCGAACGGTAGTTGTCTTCCAGTCTCACGACCTTCGCGCCGGGCCAGTCGTTTTTGAAGCCGAGAATGTGCGTGACTTCCGCGCCGCGCCAACCGTAGATCGATTGATCGTCGTCTCCCACGACGCACAGGTTGCGATGTTCGCCGGCCAGAGCTTTGATGATGCGGTACTGCGCGCCGTTGGTGTCTTGATATTCGTCGACCAACAAGTGATCGAACCGACGGGCTTCGGCGACCCGGGCTTCCGGATGTTCGCGAAACAGTTCTTCGGTGAGCAGCAGCAAGTCGTCGAAATCGACGCAGCCGGCCGCCTTCAAAGCGTTTTGATAGCGGCGGTAGGCCATCGCCGCGAGGTGTTCCTTGTCGGTCTCGGCGACGTTCTCGGCTTCGGCCGGTCGGATCGACGCCGTCTTCCAACGGCCGATGATCGCCAGCAGGTCGCCCGGCCGCAGCACCTCGCTGGGCACGTGAATCTCGCGCAGCACCGCGCGGGCCGTGCTCTCCTGATCGCCCCGATCATAAATGGCGAAGCCTTTCGGGTAGCCGAGCCGCTCGGCATGCCGCCGCAGTACGCGCACGCAGAGCGAGTGAAACGTGCTGATCTCCGGCTTCTCCTTGAGCTTCTTGCCCAGGAGATGCCCGGCCCGTTCCTGCATTTCGCCGGCCGCTTTATTGGTGAACGTCACGGCCAAGATCCGGCTGGGCGCGATGCCGTGCCGAATCAGATTGGCGATGCGAAACGTCACGACCCGCGTCTTGCCCGTGCCGGCTCCGGCAAGCACGAGCAGCGGCCCGGAAAGCGTATTAACCGCTTCCCGCTGCGGAGGATTGAGTCCGTCGTCCATGAGCGGAGCTGATGACTGAGAGAAGCTGAGGAGCGGGGTGATGGGAGACCGGCACCCCGGCGAAGAACTTTGCGCGGGGCGGAGCCTGTTGATTATGTCGTCCGCCGGCCGGCCTCACAAGCGATGCGACGGACTGATGTTGGTCAGTTTGAAAGACGGCGCAATTCGGTTGCCAATAACCTCGCAGCCTCAGATTCCGAATCAGCGACAGCTTCTATGATCGGCGGCGCCGCAATTCCTGAGATTTCGCCTTCCTCCGACATATCAATTATCAACCACAGAAACTCGCCTTCGGGCAGTGGTCGAATCCCGCCAAAAAACGCGCCGAGGTAAACGCGCAGTACGTCGGATTGATCCGTCCTAATATCTGCGTGAGGAAGTAATTCTCGGACAACGGCAGCTTGATGTTCGAGTCCCATGCCTGCTTTCCTGATGCACGGTTAGCTCACCCGCTTCGCTTTCAGCGGCCAAATTCGAAGCTACCAGAAAAGCTGCACGCCGTACGCCGAAAGCTGCGCATCGCAACTCAACAGAGGAATTTGACTGACGGCCGACTGAGCAACGAGCATCCGGTCAAACGGATCGCGGTGGTGAAACGGCATCCGGGCGACGTACTCCACATGCTCCGGAAGAATGTGCAACAGCTCCGGGCGGAAATCAATGAACGTTGTTTTCAGCCAATCCCCGAACGGTTGAGAAAGCCGCAATTTGTTGATGCTCACCTTCAGCGCGATTTCCCAAATCGAGGCCGGGCTCACAAACACGTCAATGGCGGGATCCTGAAGCACTTGGGAAGCGCGGGCGGACAACTTCGCCGGTTCGTCGAGGGCCCAAATCAGAACATGAGTGTCGAGCAAAAAGCTCACTACATGTAGTCCTTGAAGTCTTCCAGCGGCTCATCGAAGTCGGGAGCCATGTACAGCACGCTCCCTTTTAAAGTACCTAGTTTTCGCGGTTCCTTCTTATTGGGAATAGCACTGACCGTCGCCAGCGGGCGGTCGCCTTCGGTGATGACCAGTTGTTCCCCGGGCGCTAAATTGCGCAGCAGCTCCGGCAATTTTGCTTGGGCGTCAACGAGCGAAATCGTGGTCATGCGAACTACCTCGGCAAACGAAGACTTGCCTCACTCACCTAATTCTACAGTGCCGGCAGTTCGCGGCGAAATATTGATGTTCTAACACCCAATTTCGTCGTAACTCGCTTGGGTTGACGCACTTTCGGCCGACGCCCTATACTTCGGGCTTGCCTTGGCCCGGCTGCGATCGCTTGGGGCTCGGCAACGTTTCATTACGCCTATCACGGCGATTCATCACAGCGCCCACGCCCCCCGCCGGCTTGCCACTTATGAAGACCGAACGTCGTCACGAATTGCAGAAAAACGAACTGGCCGATTGGCTTGGCAACAAGCTCATGTGGGCCGAGCAGAATTCGTCGCTGATCCTCGGCGTCGTCGCGGCCGTCGTGGTCGTGATCGGCGTCGCCGTCTACTACCAAAACTCCCGCGCCCAGCGTGCGGAATCGGCGTGGAACGAATACTTCGGCGCGATCGAAAACCGCGACCCGACGATGATCGCCGACGAGTTGGAAAAAGTCGCTAAGAACGAAAGCGCGCTGGTGCCGGGACAGATGGCCGAGTTGCTGCTCGGTGATATTGCGCTCAACGAAGGCATCAACCAACTGAACACCGATCGCGAGGCCGGCGAGAAGCGGCTGACCGAAGCGAAGAACCATTATGCCGAAGCGCGCAATGCTGCTGATAACCCGCGACTGCGCGAACGGGCCACGCTCGGGCTGGCCCGCTATTACGAGTCGATGGGGTTGCTCGACGAAGCGATCAAGGAATACAAGACCCTGGCCGACGATACCGACGGCCTCTACCGCACCGAAGCGCAACGGAAGCTCGAGTACCTCGCCATGCCGACGACGCTCGCCTTCGCCAAGGCGTTTCGCGACCGCAAGCCGGCCCCCGTGCCGACGGGCACGAGCATGTTCAACCTCGACGACCTGAACAAGCTGCCGAAGAGCGAAGCTTCGTTCCCCGGCGAAGCGAAGAGCACGACCCCGGCGGCAACGACCACGCCTGCGGCCAGTGCGACGCCTTCCGCGACGCCGAGCGCTTCGCCGACCGCGACGGCAATCGCGAAGTAGGCAGGGTGGCTGGGGCATAGCGCAACGGTGCCCCAGTTTTCCAAGACGACGCGATGTATACTGAGGCTTCCCCTTCGGCTCCAGCCCCAGCTACCCTGGCGTGTTATGATGGTGGGCTGGTCCCGCGGATATTCATCCGCGGCTGTGGGGCTTCTTTTGTAAGCATTCTGCTATGTCGCTTCCCGATCCTGCTCAAGCGCCCGTCGATGTGACGGTGCCGGACGAGCACGCCGGGGCGCGGCTCGATTGGTTCATCGCGCAGACGTTCCCGTCGTACAGCCGGACGCACATACGCAAGGCGATCAACCTGCAAGAGGTCCGCGTCAACGGTCGCCGGGCCAAGGCCGCGATGCGGATGTCCGCCGGCGACGTCGTGACCGTCGTCCTGCCGGAGCTTCCCAAGGAAGGCCCTCAACCGGCGGCCATTCCGCTGGAGATACTCTACGAAGACGATGCGATCGCCGTGATCAACAAGCCGCCGGGCATGGTCGTGCATCCCGGCCGCGGACATTGGGAAGGAACGCTGGCTTCGGCGTTGCGCTACCACTTCGACGAGTTGAGCGAGTACGGCGGCCCGACGCGACCCGGCATCGTCCATCGGCTCGATCGCGACACCAGCGGAGCGATTCTCATCGCCAAGAACGATCAGGCGCACAAGCGGGCCAGCGAACAATTCGAGAACCGCACGGTGACGAAGGAATACTTCGCCATCACGGCCGGCGTGCCCGACCACGATCGCGACCTGATCGATCTGCCGATCGGTCCGCATCCGTACCAGCGCGAGAAGATGGCGATCCGCCGCGACCATCCGGCCGCGCGACCGGCGCAAAGTTTCTACGAGGTGGAGCGGCGCTTCGCGGGGTTCGCGGCGGTGCGCATCGCGCCAAAGACGGGCCGTACGCATCAGATTCGCTTGCACTTGGCCAGCATCGGTTGCCCGGTGCTCTGCGATCGGCTCTACGGCGGGCGTGCAAAGTTGACGCAAAGTGAACTCACGCACCGGCCCGGCGCGGCGCGGCTCTCGAACCTGCAAGCTGCCGCCGGGCAGGAAGACGAAGAAGCCGCCGCGGATGACGACGTCCTAATTTGTCGGCAGGCCCTGCATGCGATCCGGCTCACCATTCGGCATCCGCTGGAGGATCGCGAGCTGACGTTCGAGGCGCCGCTTCCGGAAGATATGCGGCGCACGCTCGCGGCGCTCGAGCAATTTCGCGCCTTGCGACCGTAATTTCTCGCCTTGCGTTCGTGCGGCCGGCTGCGGAAAATCGCAGTCTCTCGTTTTCGCACAAGGACTCGCCGTATGCATCTGGCCAAGTATCTCTCGCGCACCGGTAAAGAAGGTCTCGGCGTCGTCGAAGACGAACGGATTCGGCCTCTCTCATTAGCCTCGGGCCAATATCAGACGCTCACCGAAATTCTCGAAGCCGACGACCCGGCTGACGCGGTGCGATTTATGATCGACGATTCGGCGCAGCCGCTGCCGCTTGCGAGCGTGACGCTGTTGCCGCCGATCGACGATCAAGAAGTCTGGGCAGCCGGCGTGACGTACAAGCGCAGCAAGGCCGCGCGGATGGAAGAGTCGGTCTCGTCGGCCACGGTCTACGACTTGGTCTACAAGGCCGATCGGCCGGAGCTGTTCTTCAAGTCGACGGCCGCGAAGGTCGTCGGTCACGACAAGCCGGTGCGGATTCGCCGCGACAGCAATTGGAACGTGCCGGAGCCGGAGCTGGCCCTGGTGATCGATCGGGGCGGGCGGATCGTCGGCTTCACGATCGGCAATGACATGAGTTCGCGCGACATCGAAGGAGAGAACCCGCTCTACCTGCCGCAGGCCAAGGTTTACGACGGGGCCTGCGCGCTGGGGCCGTGGATCACGCTGCCCGGCGCGATGCCGGCGGCCGAGAAGACGGAGATTCGCCTGGCCGTGCTACGCGGCGGAGATATTGCTTACGAAGGAAAAACGACGGCCGCGGAAATCGCCCGGCCGCTGACGTCGCTCGTGGAATGGCTGTTCCGCGAGAACACGTTTCCCGGCGGCGCCGTGCTGCTCACCGGCACCGGCATCGTGCCCGACTCCGACTTCACGCTTCAGCCGAACGACGTCGTGAACATCTCGATCGCGGGGATCGGGACGCTCGTCAATTCCGTGCAACAACGACGCTAGTCGACGTCGCTACTGGAAGAAACTCGTTTAGCCGCATCGCTTGCGATGCGCGTCCGAAACGCGTCGCGCAAGCGCGACGGCTAAACGAAGCGAGTAAACGCTCTGCTTCTATCGATCCGAAGCGTTCGTCTTCGGCTTGTACTCGTGTTCGCGCTTCCGCGTGACGACCGCTTCCGTGATCTTGTCGGCTTCGCCGCCGGAGCGGGGATCGCGGATGTTCAGCTTGTCGACGTTTTCCATGCCGGAAACGACTTGGCCGAACACGGTGTGCTTGCCGTCCAAGTGCGGCGTCGGCACGAAGCAGATAAAGAACTGCGAGCCGCCCGTATTCGGGCCGCGGTGCGCCATGCTCACGCTGCCGCGCTGGTGCCGCTTCGCCGTCGGTGCCGTGCATTCGCAATCGATCACGTAGCCCGGGCCGCCGGTTCCGGTGCCGGTCGGGTCGCCCGTTTGGGCCATGAACCCTTCGATGACGCGATGGAACGGCACGCCGTTGTAATACTTCTTCTCGACGAGGCTGACGAAGTTGGCCACGGTGTTCGGGGCATCGTCTTCGAACAATTCGATGACGACGTCCCCCTTCGTGGTCTTCAACGTCACTTGTGGATTCGGTTCGGCGGCACCGGCTTTAGCTGCACTCAAGACACACCCCATAACCAGGAACAGTCCGGCGACGTGCCGGAACGAAAACGATGCGACGCACTTCATGGTAGACTTCCTCTCCGTAGGCGCTTTGCGATCCGTGCGGCGACCAAGCTCGATCGCCGGTCCGGCATTATATCGGGTTTCGGTTCGGGGTTCGAGGTTCAGGGTTCAGGGTTAGAAATCGATCTTGAAACATTATTTAGCCCCGGAGCTTGCCTCCGGGATCACGCGACTTCGCAGTGATCGAGAACCGCTGATCAACAATCGCCCAACCCTGAACCCCGAACCCTGAACCATGAACGTCGTTCGCATCTCCGACCTCGACGACCCCCGCCTCGCTCCCTACCGCGCGCTCAAGAAAACCAACGAAACGGCCCGTCGCGGCCTGTTCATCGCCGAGGGAGACAAGCTCGTCGAGCGTTTGCTCGGCTCGGGCCTCGCCGTACATTCCGTTTTGCTCAGCGAGCCCTTCGTCGAATCTTTTGCCGATAAAATCCCCGCCGACGTCCCGACGCTCGTCATTGCCGACGACGCCGTCGAGCAACTCGTCGGCTTCAACTTCCATCGCGGAGTGTTGGCGTGCGGCGTTCGCCCGCAACCGCAGCGACTCGAAGAGCTCGCGACGTCCGATCAATCGCTGCTCGTCGTCTGCCCCGACGTGCAAGACCCTGAAAATCTCGGCGCAATCATCCGCTTGGCCGCGGCCTTTCCCACGGCCGGGCTGTTGCTCGGCCCGCACTGCGCCGATCCGTTCTCGCGCCGCGTGCAGCGCGTCTCGATGGGCAACGTCTACCGCCTGCCGATCGCCGTCGCGAGCGACGTGCCTGCCGCACTCCGCGACCTCCGCGAGCGGCACCAGATGCCAAGCTGGGCCACGGTGCTCGACGCCGACGCCGAGGAATTCGCCCCGCAAGCACGACCCGCGCGGCTCGCGATCGTCTTCGGCAGCGAAGGACACGGCCTCGCGCGCGAAGTGATCGCGGCGTGCGACCGCCGCGTAACCATCGCCATGCCGCCGGGCGTCGACTCGCTCAACGTCGCCGTCGCCGCCGGGATTTTTCTTTACGAACTTACGCGCACACATCCCGAATGACTCGCCCGTGCACGTCGGTGAGTCTGAAGTCCCGTCCGCCGAAGCGGTACGTCAGCCCTTCGTGATCCACGCCCATTAGGTGCAGCACGGTCGCCCAGAGGTCGTACACCGTCGCTACGTTCTCGACCGCGTGATAGCCAAGCTCGTCGGTCGCCCCGTAGATCGTGCCACCCTTCGCGCCGCCGCCGGCCAGCCAAATGCTGTAGCCGTAGGGGTTATGATCCCGGCCGTCGCTCCCTTGCGAAAACGGCGTCCGGCCGAACTCGCCGGCCCAGATGATTAGCGTTTCATCGAGCAGTCCGCGCTGCTTCAAGTCTTTGATCAGCGCGGCGATCGGTTGGTCGACCATTCGTGCCATCGCGCCGTGCCCTTCCTTGATCTGCCCGTGCTGATCCCAAGGGTTCGCGCCTTGGCCTGCGCCGATATTTCTCGTCAAGCAGCTCAGCTCGATGAACCGCACGCCGCGCTCCACCAAACGTCGGGCCGTGAGACATTGCCGCGCGTAGGCCGCAGTCTGTACGTCTTTGGAGTCGAGGCCGTACAGCTTCTGCGTCGCCGCCGACTCGCCCGAGATATCGCACATTTCCGGTACCGCGGCCTGCATGCGATACGCGGTTTCATAATTGCGCACGGCCGCTTCGACCGCCGCATCCGCACCGGTGTCGGCGGCGAAGTACTTATCGGCTTGCCGCACGAACGCTAGCCGTCGGCGTTGCAGTTCGTCGGCCTCGCGCGGCTTGATGTTGCGTAACGCCTCGCCCGAGTCGGCCTTGAAGATCGAGGCTTGGTACTGAGCCGGCAAGAAGCCGCTCGAGTAATTCGCGACGCCGCCGTGGCACGGCACGGCATTGCCGCTTTGCAACACCACGTAGCCCGGCAGGTCGCGATTCTCCGTTCCCAGTCCGTAAGCGGCCCAAGCCCCCGCGCTCGGGTAGCCCGAGAGGCCGAAGCCCGTGTGCGTGAAATAATTCGCCTGGGCATGCTCGTTGAACTTCGCGGTCATCGAGCGGATCAAAGCCAAGTCGTCGGCGCACTCGGCGATGTGGGGGAACAACTCGCTCACATCCATGCCGCACTCGCCTCGCTTTTTAAACGCCCACTGCGGCGGCATGATGTTGCCGTTGTTGTTGAACATCGTCCGATGCACGGGCACGGGCATCGGCTTGCCAGCGTCGCGCACTAGCCGCGACTTTGGATCGAACGAATCGAGGTGCGACACCCCGCCCGACATGTAGCAGAAGATCACATGCTTGGCCCGGGCATCAGGCCGAATCGGCACGCGAGCGCCCGTTGTATTTAGGGCGGACGCAACCGTTTCCTTCGCCGCGAGCCCCTGCTCCGCCATGAGTCCGGCCAGCGCCGTCATTCCAAAACCGGTCGACGCTTGCGTCAGAAGCTGCCGTCGCGACATCGGCGCGTTACCGAACATATATGAACTCCTTCATGTTGAACATTGCGTGGGCAAAGTCTTGCCACACCAGTACGTTCGACAGGGCGTCTTTCTCATTCACCTTATGAGTCTGCAACAAGTCGGCGACAAACGCCCCGGCCGCGGCCAACTCTTCGCTCTCCGGTTCCCGGGCAAAAGCCTCGACATACATCCGCCGAATCCGTTCGTCGATATTGGCCGTCGGCCGCTCGATCTGCGCCTTCGCCCAATACTGGGCCAGCTCGATCACCAAAATGTCGTTGAGCATCGTCAGCGCTTGGCCCGGCACGTTCGTTACATCTCGTGCGCCGATCGTCGTAAACGGCTTCGGCTGGTCGAACGTCTCCAAGAAGAGTGGCAAACTATTCCGCTTCACCGTCACAAACACACTGCGGCGCGTTTGCAACCTTGGCGGCTCGCCGTGCACAAAGCCCGGCCCTTGGTCCGGCTCCTGTTGCAACCGCCCGGCGACGGCAACCAGCGAATCGCGAATCGCCTCCGCTTCTAAACGCCGCAGGCTCGCGTGCGACAAGAGCAAGTTCTCAGGGTCGTGCTTCTTGGCCGCGGCGCTCGGCGTACTCGACAAGCGAAACGCCCGGGTCAGAACCATCGCCCGCACAGCCCGTTTCAGCGACCAGCCCTCGTCCATAAATCGGGCCGCTAAGAAATCCAGCAACTCGGGATGCGTCGGCCGGCGACCGAGTTCGCCGAAGTTGTCGACGGTCGCCACAATCCCGCGGCCGAACACGTAGT
Source organism: Planctomycetota bacterium (assembly GCA_017303535.1). Taxonomy (GTDB): domain Bacteria; phylum Planctomycetota; class Planctomycetia; order Pirellulales; family PNKZ01; genus PNKZ01. Next base: position 9,540 of record JAFLCO010000068.1, on the reverse strand, counting down.
GCCACAGCCGATTCGCGGCCACGCGCGCCGTCAGCGGATTCGTCGGGCTCGCGATCAACTCGGCCAACCGCAGCCGTGCTCCTTCCGCGCCGGGGTCGGCCGTGTTCGCCGTCAAACTCTGCGAACCGAGCCCTTCGAGATACCGCCGCGGCACCGGATCGCCCGGCCGTTTATGGTCGCCGCGAATCAAAAGCGGCTGGTCCCAACCGGCCGTTTCGACGACGCCCGGCGCTCGCCGCGCAATCGGAATCTCTGCCTCAAGCTTGCGATACTCGGCCGCCAAGTCGGCGACGCCCTGCGGCAGCTCGGCCGGAGCGTTGGGGAGCACGCCCGCGCGAACCAGCCCGTCGAGCAAGGCCGCCTGATCGTCGGATAGCCGATCATCGCGCCAGGCTGCGATCGCGTCGCGCGCCAACGTTTGATAACGACGGGCCAAGTCGTCGGCCGACTTCGCCGTAAAATCTTTCAGCACGAACGCGCCGGCGATGCGCGGTTCCATCTCGGCGGCGGTCGGCGTCTTCTTGTGATGCAGCCAAATCTCGCTGATGCCGATGTGCGAACGGCCGTCGCCGGCGTGCGGCGGCGCGTCCTTCGGCAACGCGCGACTAATGATCGTCAGGTCGTCGTTCGTCACCAGTTCAATGCGCGCTTCGAAACCGCGCCAAAACGTCGTGTCCCACGTGTACCACTGCCGGCCCGGCTCGAGCGGCACCGAACTCAGGTTATAAATTCCGCCGCGCGGCACCGCGTAGTTTTCGACGATCAAACGGGCCGTGCCGTACCCGCCGCCGCTGATCCGCACGCTCACGGCGTCGTGCTCGATCTTAAACGTCGGCGAAGTCAGCACCGCGCCATGCTTGGTGGAGAGCAAATGCGTGTAAGCGCCGGCCGGCAGCACGCTCTCGACGACGCGCTTTTCATCGACGCTCACGGTCCACGCGCCGGCGTCGGTGGTCGACTTCGGCATGCCCGCCCCAGTGCCTCGCCATTTAGAAAACTCGGCCTCGTCGACCACGATCCGCCGCGCCAAATTCTCCTTCTGCAACTCGGCCCGCTTCCGCGCCTCGTCAACGTACCGCTGCTTGAGCTTCTCCAAAGTATCTGCCGCCGCCTTGTCACTCCGCTCGCGCACCTGCAACCAAGCAAACAACGGCTGCTCAAACCGCCGCGCCGTCAGATCCACGGCCTCTTGCACGTATTGCGTGAAGTTCGGATCGGCGGCGACTTTGTCTCCCCTCTCCCCTCGCGGGAGAGGGGCTGGGGGTGAGGGGGCAGACCCTCCATCAGTTTTACCTTTCTCGTCCTTCGTCACTGTCGGCAAAGCCCGCAATCGCGCCGGCAATTCGTCGAGCGACGCGAGCCAAGCTTCGGCCAGCTTCGCCTTCAATTCGCGTTTGATCTCCAACAACCGCCCGTCATGCCGATGCAGCCGCTCCGGGAGATCGATCTGCACCTGCGTCGGTCGGGCCGCGGCAAAGGCCGGATAGAGCGCATAGAAATCGGCCTGCGAAATGGCGTCGAACTTATGATCGTGGCACCTTGCGCACGTGACCGTCAGCGCCTGAAACGATTTCATCGCCACTTCGATCTGGTTGTCCGTCACCTTCACCAAATCCTCCAGCGGGTCGACCGGCTGGTAGCCGTGTTCGACGAACCGCAGGTGGGCCGTGCCGACGATCGATTCGTTGATCCCCAGCGCTTCATTGCGGCGCGGCTGCGGCAAGAGATCGCCCGCCAGATGTTCGCGCACCAGTTGATCGTACGGCACGTCGGCGTTGAGTGCCCGAATCAAGTAGTCGCGATACTGCCACGCCTCGGGTATCACCGGATCTCCTTCGCTACCGTGCGAATCGCAGTAGCGGACCCAATCCATCCAGTGCCGAGCCCAATGTTCGCCGAACCTCGGCGACGCGAGCAACCGATCGACGAGCGCGACGTAGGCCTGATCGGCGGCGGCCGCACTTGGCGCACACGCGGCGACGAACGCTTCGACGTCTGCCGCAGTCGGCGGCAAGCCGGTCAACACGAACGTCACGCGGCGAATCAAGGTCCGCGGATCGGCGTCGGCCGCCGGCGCCAGCTTCGCCGCTTCCCACCGGGCCGCGAGAAATCGATCGACCGGGTCTTGCGACCAGGCCGAGTTCGCGATCGCCGGCGGCTCCGTACGACGGACGGGTTGGAATCCCCAAAACTTCCTGGCCCGCTCGGCGATCGTTTGCGGCGCGGCGGCCGAATTCTGCTCGGCCGGCCAAGGCGCGCCGTTGCGGACCCAGGTCTCCAGCGACGCGATTTCTTTCGCGGAAAGCGGCGGCGACGGCTCCGGCGGCATTTCAAAACTCTCGTGCTTCACCGCACCGATCAGCAAGCTCTCGTCCGGTTTGCCGGGCATCACGGCCGGTCCGCTGTCGCCCCCTTTGAGCACGGCGGCCCGCGAGTCGAGCCGCAGGCCGTTGTGTTCCTTCTTGGGTCCGTGACATTCAAAGCAATGCTTGACCAAAACCGGCCGCACTTCGCGCTCGAATTGCTCCAGAGCTTGAGGCAACGGCGGAGCGGCTTCCGCGGCGATGGTTCGCGTGGGCGTAACCGCAAGCGACATCCCGACGACGATCGTAAGCGCAACGGCGTTTTTCATAACGATGCTTCCACTAGGCGTTGAAACATTCAGCAGTCGCCCGCGCTGCGGCCATCACCCTCTGGGCGACGCGCGGGAACTCGCTCTCCGGCACCCGCGATTCCGGCCCGCTGATCGTGATCGCGCCGATCGGGTAGCCGTGACGATCGAGCACCGCCGCGGCCACGCAATGGACGCCGGTCAACCCTTCGGCCCGATCGACGGCATAGCCCGACTCGCGAATCTGTGCGACCTCGCGCAACATCGCCGTCCGCGAGGCCACGGTCGTCGGCGTGAACCGCTTGAAGCGAATCCGCCCGAGCAGCGCTTCCAGTTCGTCGTCGGGCAGGTGCGCGAGTATCGCCTTGCCCGGGGCACAGCTATACGACGGGCAACGCGCCCCGAGGTCGGCCGAATACTTGAATGGATGCGTGGCCAGCAGTTGTTCCAAGATGACCATCTCCGTATCGACGAGACAACAGAGCTGGGTCGTCTCGCCCGTGAGATTGCGGAGTTGCCGCATCGGCTCGCGCGCACATTCGGCGAGCGTTCGATCGCCGCCGCCGCCGCGCGGGGAGCCCATCGCCAAGAGCTTGCGCGTGGCGGTGAACCGTTTCGTTTCGGCGTGCCGGGCCAAGTAGCCGAGCTTCACCAAGGCCCGGGTGATGCGAAAGACGCTGGCCCCGGCGAGGCCCAAGGCGGCGCTGAGTTCGGCGATCGTCGCCCCCTGCTCGCGAGCGGCCAAATACTCCAGCACGGCCAAGCCGCGCTCGAGCATCGGCACCTGCAACGAGCGTTTGTCCAGCGTGCGCTTCATCTCAAGAATCTCCGACGGAGGCGAGCGTATATTTCACTGGTGAAATGTTTTTCACAGGTGAAATTGTACGGCGGCCTGCCGGACGTCGCAATCGAATTCCCACGGCGGAATTCGCGGTAGAATGCGGGCCAGGAGAAATCGCATGGACGACTGGTTATTTGTCCCGCTCGCGGAACTCGAAACGCACCTCGATCACATTCGGGCCGCTCCGCGCGAATGCGGCACGCTGGAGTTGATCGTCCGTCGGCCGAAGACCGACCGGCGCGAGGCACTGACCGAGGGGGAACTCGACCTCACGCTCGGGCTCGTCGGCGACGATTGGCTGGCCCGCGGCGGCTATCACGGCGCTCCGGCCGACCCGAACGTACAGCTAACCATTATGAACGCCCGGGCCATCGCGGCCGTCTGCCCGCACGCGCCGCGACGACCGGAGGCCGGCGACCAGCTCTACGTCGACTTCGACATCAGCGTCGAACACCTGCCGCCGGGGACACAACTGCGCATCGGCCAGGCCGTCGTGGAAGTGACGGCCGAACCGCACAACGGCTGTAAGAAGTTCGCCCGGCGCTTCGGCCAAGACGCCGTGAAATTCGTCAACTCCCCGACCGGCAAACAACTCCGACTCCGCGGCCTCAACGCCCGGGTCGTGCAGCCGGGGAAAATACGCATCGGAGACGTGGTCACGAAGCTGCGAAGCACGGTGTCGTAGGACCTACTTGAGATTCAGCAAATCCGTCGGGACTTCAATCTTCATTCCTTCTTCCGGAATCTCGCGGCCCATTGTCCAGAGGACGCCTTGGGTGATGAGGCGGCGGTAGTCGGGTTGTTGCCAGTTTTCGTGGAAGTGGAGGCCGGTGAAGCCGAAGGAGCGGCCGCCGTCGGGGCGCGTCCAGGCCCAACTCACCAAGTCGTCATGGGTTTTACCGTCTTCCCCTTCGACCGGAATCGTGATCAGCGGAATCAGGGCGTCGCTTGCGGTCGGTTCGCGCTTGAGCGCGAAGTAGAATTCTTCGCGGAGCGTGGTTCCGGCGACGCCCGTCGTCACCGGGTGGTCTTTGTTCGGCGTGTAGGTGATCGACTCGAAGAACTTGAACTTGCGATCTTTGCCGCCGTGGCACGCTCCGAGCAGGCGCACGAACGGAGCGATTTTCTTAGGGTCCTTGACGCCGAGGCCCCAGTGCAGCGCGGACAAGCCTCCGCCCCGGGCCGCGAGTTGGACGTAGGCGTCGTAACGCCGCTCGTCTTCCGTGACCCAAGCTCCGCCCTGCGAAGCGAAGATCACGACGGCGTCGGCTTTCGCAATGAGGTCCGGTCCCTCGGGCCAAGGATTGTCGGCCTGCACGATCTCGATCTTCCAGCCCGGCACGTCGCCGAGCAGGTGCCGCAAGATCCGCTGGCCCGCCATGTACTCATGCGTGCCGGGCGGGTGACCGTCGGGCTTTTGCCCAAGCAGCAGGAGCGTCTTCGTCCGCGGCTCTTCCGCGAATGCTAATTCACCACGGAGGCACGGAGAAAGGGAGACGACAAAGAGCAGCGACAGAATTTGGAACGGAAAGCGGGCGCGGCGATGGTTCATGATGTTTCTTTCTTCTCCGTGAACTCCGTGCCTCCGTGGTGAAAGCCCACGGCAGCAAGCTAGACGATGAGGCCCGATTGCGGGTCGACGCCGATGCCGTCGACCAGTTTTACGAGCGCATTCAGGACGACCAAAAGCGTGCTGGGGTCGAAGCCGCCGTCGGGATCGGGCTCGCCGGCGTCTTCATCGAGTTGTTCGAACTGCATGACGTCGAACCGGGCGTCGCAGGCCGCGAGCTTGGCCAAGCGGCGATTGTCGTTGTCGCCGGTCGACTTCATTTCTTCGGCCAGCGTCTCGGCCTGCAAGCGAATATCGTCGCCGCCCAGAAATGAGATTTCCAAAGCGACGTGGTCGCCGGGCGAACGCACGGTGATCGATTCGAAACGGCCGGCGTCGTCGGTCTCGGGCGACTCCAGTTGGTAGTGCTCGGGCAAGGCCTGCAACGTTTGCCGCACTTGCTCAAGCGAAGGCCGACGCGCGGCGGCGAACCACACGAAGTAGGTGTCGCGCCAGCAGAATTGTTCCATTTCCGAATCGTCGGCTTCGTCCATGACGGGCATCCTCGGACAACAAGTAAAACTCGGTGTTGCATCCGTGCGCAAAACCGTGCGCGGTTGTTATACCCGGCGTCGTGCGGGCCGGCAAAGTTTCGCCGGCGGCGATAAACTGAAATGCTTGCGGCTGCGAAAGTCGGCCTGTTCGTCACTCCAAGTATGTAGAACGATGGAACCGCGCGGATTGATTTTCGACCTCGACGGCACGCTGGCCGACACGATGCCGGTGCATTACGAAAGCTGGATCGATACGCTCGTGCCGCTGGGCCTCACGCTCGACGAAGATCGCTTCTACGCGCTGGGCGGCAAACCGACCGTGGTCGTTGCCCAACTGCTCATCGACGAAGCCGGGCTGAAGCACGACGCGATGGAACTGACGCTCATCAAAGAAGCCCGGTACTTGGAGCGGCTCGCGGAAGTGCCGCCGATCGAGCCGATCTTGAAGGTGGCCCGTGCGGCTCGCGGCAAAGTTCCGATGGCCGTGGCGACCGGCGCTCTGCGCGACGTGGCGGAGCGAACGATGGACTTGATCGGCATTCGCGACTGGTTCGACGCGCTCGTGACCAGCAACGACGTGACGCGACACAAGCCGGACCCTGAAATTTTTCTGGAATCGGCGCGTCGGATCGGCGTCGAGCCGCGGTACTGCCGGGTCTACGAAGACGCCGACTTGGGACTGGAAGCGGCCCGGCGAGCGGGCATGGATGCGGTCGACGTGCGGACGGTGTATCGTCCGCGGCGCGTGACGGCGGGATAGCGGCGGCGACGACTGCAATTCGAGGTTGCGAAGTCGTCTCTACCGGCGCCGCCACCACAACGTTTCCGGCCAGGCCAGCGCCGCCACCTTATCGGCGATGTCGCGTCGGAAGCGGGCTGCGTCGGTCGTGTAGCCGGCCGTCGGCGTGATGCCGGGAAGTTGGCTTTGCCAGAACGTGTTCCAGGCATGCATCGACGTTTCGCGCACGTACTTACACGTCATAGAAGCTAAGGCCACGGCCAAGCTGCTCTCGCCGCCGACGCGGAAGCCGATTTCTACCCGGCGGTCCGCATCGCTGATGCGATACACGCTCTCGGCCTTCGCCTCGCGCACGACCTGCACCAGCCCGTCGAACACGTGCTCGCTCAAGGCCGGGGCGTACGTATTGCGGCCGCCGTGCTTATCGCAGAAGACGCGAACTTCGCCCGCCTCGCATTGGTCGAGCATCCGCCGCACCAGCCGGAGCGACTCTTGCGTCAACAGCGTGCTTTTGTTGTCGAGTCGCTCGACCGAAGAATTGAACTCTTCCGGAAACACCACGCGGGAACGAATCGCCAAGAGTTCCACGCCTGCGGCGGCGAGTCCGTTGCGCAAAGTCGCCGTGGTTTCGTCGATCTCGTCGAGCGCGCAGGCCAGCGGGAGATCGAAGTCGGCCCCGGCGTGCCAAGGGAGCGTCGTCGTATGTTCGCAGCAGCCTGCATCGAGGGCTTCGAGCAGGCCGTGCAACGTGTGAGCTTCGACGTTACAGCAAGCCAGCGCCGCGCGGACGTTGCGCTCCAGCGCGCCGAGACCCGTTGCCGTCGAGTAGACGACTTTTGAATCGGCCAGCCACACGCGACGGTCGGGCCGCTTCGATTTTCGCGGCAGGGCGGTGACCGACTTCTTAAGCAACTGATAGAGGCAACCATCGACCGCGCCGTCGGGCACGCGCCAGAGCGTCGCACTGATCACGAGCGGCCCCAAGCTCGGGCCGTAGCCGGCTTCGTCGGTTCCGATGATGTACGCCACGCCCGCGTCCTTGCCTGCCGGAAAAAGCTCAATCCCGGCCGCCAGCATGACGCGCGCGTTACGGCAACGTCAAGTAGCCGAACCCCTCGGGGCGGGCTTCCGCCGCCGCGGGCGTCGTCCAACTTTGAAAGCCGACCAGCGGTGAAACCCGCTGCACGCCGACGGCCCAGACCTCGCCGCTCGCCGGCTTCTGCGCGACAAGTTCCCGCCACGGAATCGCGGCTTCGGCAACCCAGTGCTCGTCGTCGCCGCCGGCCGCGACAAACCATTTCGGATCCCAAGTCGCATCACCCCAGCAAGATTCGTGGGTCCAGCCGCGGCAATCGATCGCCAGCTTGTAGTGCGTCGCATAGTCGCGATCGACGTCGAGCAACAACTCCACGCGATCGAAGGTCCGCAAATCGGCGTCGCGCTGCCGTACTTCGGAACCGAGCGCCGGCGCCGGGCCCGTGCGCTTGGCGCGGATGGCGACGTAAAGATGATCGGCATCGGCGGCGATCCACACGGCCGTCGGCCAGGCGGCATCGTCGCCGAGTTGGCTGCGCAGTGCGAGCGGTTCGGCCGAGCGCCAGACGGCGTCGTCGAGCTTGCCGTCGAGCAGCGGTCGTTCCGTGGCTTGCGCGGCCGTGTACATGCGGCGCTGCGGCGGCGTGCGGCGAGCCAGCGCCAGTTCGTCAAGCGCCACGAGTTGCCAAGGGCCGTCCGCTTGCGCGGCGGCGAAGTGCTGATAGAAGGCCTCCGCCTCGGCCGTTTGACCGAGCAAACGCCGCGCGGCCGCCAGGGGGAACGCCGTCTCAGACACGGCGTGGGCCGCCGGATCGCGCCGGCTCAACTGCTGACCGAGCCCCAACGCACGACGACGACGATCGGCCGGAGCCGTCGCGCCGACGAGCGTGGCTTCGAGTACTTTGCTGGTCGGGGTCGGGGCGTTGGTTGCCAAGTTCGGTAGAGTTGAATTCTGCAATGTCGAAGCACTTGGTTCCGCTCCTAACAGTCGAGCCGCTGGCGTAGCGATGATCGGCGCGGTGGGAAGCACGGGCGACGACGGGGCCATCGTGATGTGCAACCTGTCGAAGGCGGCCGACTGCGGCGCGAGTTGCGGAGTCGGCTGCGTCATCTGTTGGCCCAGCGTCACATTATTCGGCTCACGAATCGTGCTTACGGAGCTGTTCCCCACAAGCGACTCGGTGATGAAGGCCTGCGGAGGTTCCGCAAGCGAAACGCCCGCCGCACCGGCCGCCGGTCCCAAGTCTTCCATCGTCCGCCGCAGCCGATGATCGGCCTCGGCCGAAGCGAGATACTGAATCGCCCGTCGCAAGGCAGCATCGGTCGCAGGATGCTGCGGCGCGCTCGTCGCCAAAAACTCATACGTCTCGCGAGCCGCTTCCCAGCGTCCGCGAAACCGAAACGCTTCGGCGAGTTGGAAGACGACGTCGCCGGCCGGTTCCGGTTCCAGCCCGCCGGCGACGGTTCGCACCTGATCGATAAGACCCGCGCCGACGATGCCGCTACGTTGCAGCACGACGGCTTCCATGTGGCGGCGACGCTCCGCCGCGCGGCGCATCCGCACGCGAAGTTCGCCGTTGTCACCGGCGCTCGGGCGGCGGGCATCACCGCCGATCGCAATATCAAGGCCTGCAAATAGTTCCCGCGGCGCGCTGCCCGAAGCCGTGCGGTTCCAGACCAATCGGCACGCCGTGCTCTCGATGGAAGGCCGGCGATCCGCGTAGATCAGCCCTCGATAGCGCTCGCAGAAATCGTCGAGCGATTGGGCCGTACGAAACATGACCTGCTCACGATCAAGCGACACCGAACCGGTCATCCCATCGGCGTCGTAGCCGAACACTTTGCGCGGCAGCCACGGTTGCAGGCCGAGCAACTCGATCTGCTCGGGAAACTTCTCCGGATCGCCGGCGGCCTCGACCGCTTCGAGGATCAGTTGATGCAAGAAGTGCGTTGCCGGGGCGGTCCCGCGCGGCGAAGGAGCGTGCGTCAGCACGACTTCCGGCCGCCACATGCGGAGCGTTCGTACAAGTCGGGCCTGCGCGAACTGCAGACCTTCGTCGGCGTCGCCGGCGCCCCAAGCCGTGAGCATCGCTTCGGCCGGCGGTTGCAGGGCCAACTGCCGCAGCGGCAAGGCCCAACATTGCTCGGCGCTCGCCGCGCCCAAGGCCGACGCCGCGGCCAAGCGCCGCTCGACGTTAGGCGCGGCGTCGT
>JAFLCO010000067.1 GCA_017303535.1 Planctomycetota bacterium | reverse complement strand
CGGGCGGTTACTCACACGCGCTCGACCTCGGGAAGATCGGCGACGGCTCATGGTTCCTTGGTTCGACGCAGGACGGTGCCGGACAAGACGGCGTCTACACGGCCGCCACGCTCGGCGTCGGCCTCGGCAATACGTATCGACTCGGCGGCGGTGCGGCCTACGTCGGCTCGCCGGTCGCAACGGCCGCGCTGCATCTCACGGCGACCAACGTGCTGACGGGCACGGCCGCGCTGCAAGTCGGCGCGCCGTACTTGTTCAACATCCAAAACGCGCAGGGCAACATCGTTTTGCGGGAGTCGCAAAACTACACCGGCGCAACGACGATCCATCGCAACAGTTCGCTGGAGCTGCGCGGCACGGCGGGAGCGACGTCGGGCTACGTCTTCGGTTCGCTCGCGCTGGGCGGGGCCGGCGGCACGGTGAACGGATTCGCCGGCGCAATCAATTTGTACCCCGGGTCCACGCTACGATTCGACAACACCGTGGCCACGTCGTCGTCGCGCTGGATGCTGAGCAACGACGTCACGCCCGTGCCGCTGGGCATTACGCTCAACTCGGCCACGTTAAGCATGGTCGGCAACGCCGCCGTCGCGAGTTCGCAAGACGTCGGCCTCGTCACGCTGGGGGGCGGTGCGGGCATCACGCTGCTCCGCGGCGCGACGAGCGTCAATACGACGCTCAATTTGGCAGGCATCGCTCGATCGCTCGGACAGACGCTTGCCGTGACGTCGACTACCACGCGGCTCGGCGTCGACGAACGGTTGTTCAACTCCACGGCCGCGGTCGGATTTGGGGGCGGCTGGCTGGTGAATGCGACCGACAACACCTTCTTGACGTACGCCGAAGCGACGGGCTACGGCAACGCTCCGTTTACCTTGACTCAAGCGGCCGCGACGCTGGCGTCGTCGATCGGCAACGTCACGTCCGACGTCATAAGCGTCACCGGAGCACTCACGCTCAACGGCGCCAACATCAACGCCTTGGCAATGCGAATCACCGCGACATCGGCTTTGACGATCACCAAAGGCACCGGAACGCCGACCATCAACATCGGCAGCGGCGGCCTGATCGGCGTCGGTGCGGTCACGCACGTCATCCAGCCGGATACGCTCTTCGCACAAAGCCTGGCCGTCGGCGAGCGCGAGGCCGTCATTTACAACGCCGCCGGAAACATCCTGGCCTTCGGCGATGTCGCGACCGGCTTGAACGGCCAGATCACGGCCGATCACATCACGAAGTTCGGGCCCGGCACGTTGCAACTCGATGCCGTGCAGCAAACTTTCGTCGGCAACATCCATCTGAACGCCGGCAGCTTGATTCTTCGCAACAACATCGCGGCAGGCTCCGGCGGCGGTCGGCAAGCGGGCAACGGCGGATCGATTTTCTTGAACGCCAACGGTGTGACGCTCAGCCTGCGGGGCGACGTCGCGACCACGTTTCTCAACTCCGTCGTGATGGCGCAGGACGTGGCGACCACGAACCTTACGTTTCAAGCCGCCGTGTCCGGCTCGACTTTGCTCATGAAGCTCAACGGCGGGATCACGTTTCAAGGCGCGGCCGGGCAGCAACAAGTTCTTAACCTCACCGGCGCCAGCGCCCATAACCTGGAAATCGGCGGGCTCATCACTCTCAACGGCTCGTCGGTTTTCAATCTGCTCACGGCCTCGACGGTGACCCTCTCCGGCCAGATCACGGGCACGGGCTCTTTCGGCCGTACGGGAATCGGCACCAACTTTATTCTCAGCAACCTTTCGACGTCGACTCCCAACAACTTCAGCGGCGGCGTTCAACTCCATAGCGGCTTGCTCACGGCCTACGCCGCGGGCACCAACCCGATTGCGTTTCCGGCCACCGGTCAGACGGTCGCGCATCCGTTCAACAATTCCACCATGACCGTCACCAGCAGCTCGCTGGGCACGGGGCCGATTACGCTGTACGGCGGCGAGTTGCGCATTTTTGCCGACGGTTCCGCGAACTCGAACCTTACGGAAATCCTGCCGCTGGGAAACAACGTCATCGTGGCCGGCAACGCGACGATCGCCCCCAACCAACTCACGACGACCGGCGGCACCTACAACCGCATCGCTCTGGGAAGCCTCACGATCGGTTCGCAAACCCTCACCTCGGCCGGCGGCAACTCCTACGCCCTATCGTTCTCGTCGCTCAACGTTCGCGGCACGCCGACGCTGTCGACCACGACGCCGATGATGATCAACGGCGCGACCACCGACAACGGCGCCTCGGCCTTGGCATGGTCGCTGGGCGTCCCGGCCGGTACGGCCGCCGCCCTCACGAAGCTCGGCGCGGGCGACCTCTATTTCAACGGCGCGGTCGATCTCAACAACGGTCTCGTGATCAACGCCGGCAACGTTCGCACCGGACAGCCCTGGAACTTTAATCACGGGGGCACCGCGTCGAGCTCCGTCATGTACCCCAATACGTCGGTCCGCTACGGCACCGGCACGATCATCGTCAATCCGGGCGGCTCGATCAAAATCGACACCGGCGCTACGCTCTCCGCCGGCCAACAAATCAAGGCCTCGAGCGCCGCCTTTCAAGTCGCGGGTGTTCGCCTGCAAGGTGGGACGGTCGGCAACACGATCAGCATGGCACTGCTGCAAAACATGCTCACGCCCGACAGCACGACCGGCGTGCTGATGTTCGACGGCGCGGCCGCCTACTCCGGCAACACGATCAACATGGCGCTGCTCGGCGACGGCACCTGGTACATCGCTACGGGCCAAGGCTCCACGACGATCGGCACGAGTGTGATTCGTCTGCTGCCCGGCGCTCCGGCCACGCCCGGCGGTTTGCCCGCTTATCGCTTCGGCTCGGTCACCAGCCAGCTTCAGCCCGGGGCCGACAATATTCTCACCGGCGACGCCCGCGCGATCTTCGGCGGCTTGGCTTCGAACACCATCGGCAGCACGGTGAGCATCTACAACAGCGGTAACAACTACACCGGCGGCACCGACATGATGCGCGGCCAATCGACGGGTCAGGTCAACGGAGCTAGCGAAACCACGGGCAGCCCCGACTTCGGTAAGCCGCTGGGGATCTCGATCTTCGGCTCCGGAGCGATCGAACTCTACGGCAGTTGGACCATGTACCAGTTCGGCACTCAAGCAACCGCCGACGGGCTCGACACGCTGACGGCCATCAATTTCCACCCGGGCAGCATTTTTCACATGACGCCGGATACTTCCAACGTCAATTCCAACCGCCTCGGCGACAATACGTTCCTAAATTTCGACGGCAACCGCTACGGAATTCAGAGCAGTAGCGCCCGGGCGACCAGCTCGGAAACCATCGCAGGCGCGTCGTTCGCCCGCGGCACGTCGTTCCGCCTCTTGGTCGACGGCACGGGAGGCAACACCCAGCTGATTTTCAATGGTGCGCTCCAGCGCACGAACGACGTCGGCAAGTTCCACAACGGCACGTTGACGATTCAAACCGAGTTTGCCGCGGGCGGCCCCGCCTTTTTCACCCACTCGCTGGGCAGCGCCACAATGAAGGTAAGAATCGGCGGTGCGGCATCGCTGCCTCATGCGCTCTACGGCACGGTCAACGCCGGCAGCGGCGCACCGACCGGCATGGCGCCCGCCTACATCGTCAACGCGTCCGATCTAACGTTCGTCACCTACGACGAAGTCGACGGCTTCAAGAACCTGCTGCCGATTACTTCGCCCGCCGCCGGGCAAACGGCCTACCAGTACGTCGTCAACGTCGCCAATTCGAACATCCCTCTCGGCATTACCGGCGGTACCGCGACTCTCGCCGTCGAAACGGCCGCGGGGCTGGCCTACGATCCGAGCCTGTTCGGGTTGCGGGCCGCGGCCAACATCACGAACGCAGGTCGCGTCAGCACGATCTATTTCACCAGCGATGCTCCGAGCGGTCGCTTCGGCGGACTCATCGGAGCGGGGGCCGCCGTCACGATCGACCCCAATCTCAACTTCGGCAACGGAGCGGGCGAAGCTCTCATTTTCAACGGTGCCGCCGGCGCGACCGGCGCTGCGAGTTCTACCAGCACGCTCACGCTCAATGGTCTTATTCAGGCCGGCTCGGTCACCAAGTTCGGCCTCGGCACGCTGATCATCAACCGCGACCAGACGAACTACTCCGGAGGTTGGATCGTTAATCAAGGCGCGCTTCAGCTCAATACGCTCGGCGCGGCAGGCCAAGCCGGCGCGTCGAACCGCATTACGCTTAACGGGCCCGTTGCGCTCAATTTGAGCGTCAACTCGGGCAATCCGCTGAACACCGCCTACAGCATCGGCACGGTGTACTCCGTCGACGACGGCACGATCAACTACCGCCCCGGCGCCGACGATCGCACCGCGACGATCGGCGACATCGTCGTGCAAAACACGGCCCCGTGGGAAAGCGCCCAGCCGGCGCGGTTCACCGTCGCATTCGATCGCAATCGGGCCATTCTCCAGGCGGGCGTGCTCCGGCTCGAAGCCTTGCAAACCGGCGGCAATTCCAACGCGCAGATCGTCATCTCGGGACCGTCGTCCGCTAACCCGCCGATCAGCTCAAGCTCCGGCCTGCACATTACCGGGCTCAGCGGCGTCGACCAATATACGAATTTGCGAAAGTGGGGCAGCGGCACACTTTACGTCGCCGGCGATAGTGCGTCCTCATGGAATAGCACGCTGAGCATTGAGCAAGGCGCGGTCCATGTTCTCAGTCAAAACGCGCTCGGCGGCGGCAACAGCGTCGTCAACGTGATGAAGAACGGCGTGCTTGAGATCGGCATCGCAGGGTACACGCGCGATTGGAACTTGACGTACGCCGAAGGCTCGGCCGAACGATGGGCGGTCGACAATGCCCGCATCGGACCCGGAGTACCGGCGGTGATCAATCTCGGCAAAGGCACGTTGCAAATCGGCGCGGATCAAACGAGCGGCGTCGCCGGTACGTTGACGGTCCGTTTGAATGGCGGCTCGATCGAAGGTTTCCTCCGCAACGACGACCAACTGCCGGCCGTCTATCGCACGGTCGGCGCGGGCGTCGGCTTCCAACTCGACGGCGATTCCTACCTCGGCCAGAACGTGCTGCACGGCACCAACGGCGTCGACAACGGCAAGGCCCCCACGTTCAATTCGCCCTTCGCCAATTCTCTGACCGGGGCTTTGTTGGAACTCAAAGGCGCCATCACCGGCTCCGGCAGCCTCACAAAAATCAGCTACGACACCGTTATCCTCTCCGGTCAAAGCACCTTCACCGGCGGCCTCAACATCACCGCGGGCATCGTGCAGATCGCCGGCGGCAATGATCGCCTCCCCGTCGCCGGACGCGTTGTCACGTCGGTCGGCGGCGTGCTCGACCTCAACGGCTTCAATCAGCAAATCGGCTCGCTCGCTTCGGCCCACGGCCTGTTGGCGGGCGTCGCGGTCGACGGCGGCTGGATCTACAACTCCGCGACCACCACGAGCACGCTCAGCGTCGGCACGTCCGCGATTCAAGCCTACACCTACGGCGGCATCCTCCACGGCAACATCGCTCTCACGAAGACCGGCGGCCCGAACAACGTGCTCACGCTCCTCGGCGCCAACACCTATAGCGGCGGCACCACGCTCGCCGGCGGCGTCCTCGGCATTTCCGGCGAGTCGTTCCTCGGCGCCGCAGGCACGGGCCTCACCTTCAACGGCGGCGCGCTTCGTTTCACGGCCGACGGTTCCCTCACGCGCCCCGTCACGCTCACCGGCACGGGCACCCTACAAGCCGAAAGCGGTAAGACGGTCACCGTCACGTCGAGCATCACCGGCCCGGGCGGCTTGCGCTTCGACGGCCTCGGCACGGTGCGTTACCAATCGACCGGCGGCTACGCGGGCACGACCGACATTGTCGCGGGCACGCTGGCGATCGTTGCCGGAGCAAGTACGAACCTGGGGGCCTCCGATATTCGTCTGTTCGGCGGACGTGTGATCGTGGCTAACGAAGGCGTAACTCCGCTCGCCCAAATCTTCCCCGGCCTCATCGCGTCGGGATCCGGAACGCTCGTCATCAACGGAACTTCAAGCCAGATGGCCGTCGGCTTCTTGTCATTCGCCCGCGCGGGACGCGGGACGTTGCAAGTGATTCCACAAATCGGAGCCTTCGCATCGACTGAGCAACTGGCCCTTGGCTTTCTCACTTCGACGACCAACGGAATCGTCGCGCCGTGGGCGGTCGTGCAGACGTCCGGCGGCGACTCTTCCGGCGACTTCCTCGGGTTTGAGAACTACTTGTTCTCGCGTGCCACTTACACGAATGCCGGCTCCGTCGACAATGCGGCCTCGACGTCCGTCTTCAATGCCGACATGCCGAGTACGCTGACCGGTGACCGCATCACCTACGCCCTCAAGACGAATCAAGTCGTCGACGGCGGCTTCACGCTCACCATCGGCGACGGCACGGGCCAGGCCGGTCTCATCCTCAACGCCGGCTCGATACAAACCGCGGGGCTCGCCTTCGGCGGCGCGGAAGGATTGATCTACGCCGGCGGCGCGGCCGGCAGTTCGATTGGCGCGGCGATTTCCGGAACCGCCGGCGTCACCAAGTTCGGCCCGCAGACGCTGACGCTCACCGGCCGCAACACTTACGCCGGCGGTACGGCGATCTACGGCGGTGCGCTCGTCGTTTCGCAAGACGCCAACCTCGGCGCGGCAGGCGGCGGTCTCATCATCGGCGGTGGAACGCTTGAAACCTCCGGTCGCTTCACCGCCGCGCGCAACTTGCAAATCGATGCCGCCGGGGCCGTCGTCAACGTCATCGGTTCGGGTAAGTTCGCACTCAACGGCATCGTCAGCGGCGCCTCACTCACGAAGATCGGCACGGGCACGCTCTCGCTCGGCGGCGTCAATACGTTCACCGGCGACCTCGTCGTCAGCGCCGGCAAACTGGCGGTCGCCGCCGATGCCGCTTTGGGCGACGCGAGTTCTTGGCTCAAGCTCGACGGCGGCACGCTCGCCGCGACCGGCACGTTTACCACGGCCCGCGCCGTGTCGCTCGGCGCGGCCGGCGGCACGTTCGACGTCGCCGCAACCAAAACCCTAACGTACACCGGCTCACTCACCGGCTCCGGCGGCCTGACGAAGACCGGCGACGGTACGCTGGTCGTCGCCGCCAACACCACCTACGCCGGCTCGACGACCGTTGCCGGCGGTACCCTGCGGCTCGCCGGTTGGAATCAATACACGGGAGCGACAACGATCGACTACGGCACGCTGCAAGCGACGGCCATCGGTCCGTCGAAGGGACCGCTGGGCCAGTCGGCGAGCCTCACGCTCAATAACGGCACGCTACAACTCGTCGGCGCGACGCAGCAGACGATGACCGGCGTTGCGGGCGCGCTGACGGTCGGCGGCGGCGGTACGATCCTGCTCGATACCTCGGCCGGCTTCCGCACGGCGCTAACCTTCGGATCGTTGGCCCGCGGCGCCGGAAGCGGTACGCTCGTCGTCGTCCCCTGGTCGGGCAACTTGAACAACACCGACGCGAGCCTCACCGGCGGCGACTTTCTCGGCTTCAGCACCGCGCCGACGCTCACGAACACGATCATCGCGCCGTGGGCCGTGCGACAAGAATCGGCCACGGACTCCACCGGCGACTTCCTCACGCTTACCGGCACGTTTGTGCAACGTGCCGCCTACTCGGCGCTCACCGATCCCAATGCCGTCACTTCGACGACCGTGTTTCGCCTGCAAAACAGCGGAATGCTTACCGGGGCGAAAGAGGTTTACGCGATCCGCCTCGACGCCGGCACGCAACTCATCGGCAACTTCGCGCTCACCGTCGGCGCGACCATCGCGCAGGCCGGCGTCATTCTCAATGGCGCGGAGTTGAACGTCGGTACGCTTGCCTTCGCCGCGCGGGAAGGCATGCTCTACGCCGGCGGTACCATGCCCAGCGGCATTGCCGCGACCATCACCGGCACCGGCGGGCTCACGAAGTTCGGCGACCAGACCTTGGTCATCAGCGGCGCGAACGACGTCACGGGCGTCTTGAGTCTCAACGGCGGCAAGCTCAGCGTCGCCGTCGATGGGGGGCTCGGCGGTACGAGCGGTTCCTCCATTCGCTTCAACGGCGGCACGCTCCTGGCCACCGACTCATTCGTCATGCACGCAGACCGCGGCGTTTCGCTCGGCGCGGGCTACGGGACTTTCGAGGTTGCCGACGGCAAAACGCTTGCGATCCCGACGGCCGTCGCCGGCGTCGGCGGTTTCGTCAAGGCGGGCCTCGGCACGCTCTCGCTCCAAAACGTCGCCAACAACTTCACCGGCGGCACGCGCATCGACGCCGGGACGCTCGCGCTGACGGGCAACTCGCAACTTACCGCAACCGCCGAAGTGCGCATCGCCGCGGGCGCGACGCTCTTCGTCGCCGAAAACGCCGCCATCACCTCGCCGGCCGACGTCCAGATCGCCGGCGCCGCGCAGATCTCCGGTAACGTCGCCGGCTATGCCAACGTCACGACCGGCGGCGTGCTCACCGGCGACGGGCGAGTCGGCGGCGTGGATATCGGGGCAGGGGGAAAAGTTTCGCCGGGCTACGGCATCGGCACGCTCGAAGTCGCCACCACGCTCGGCAACGCGCTGCACGGCGGCGGCTCTTTCGAGTTCCAATTCAAGACGGCCGACTTCGACGTAGGTACGCCGGGCACCCAAGGAACGCCCGGCACACATTGGGACTACCTCGACCTCATGAGCGGGGCGCTGGAGATCACGGCCACGGCCGACAACCGGTTCACGCTCTACGTCGATTCCTGGCTCGCCGACGGCTCCGGCCACGGCGCGGCGGCCGACTTCGATCCGCTCGGTCAATACTCTTGGAAGTTCCTCGAGGCCAACGGCGGCATTTCTTTCACCTCCGGCTCAAGCGACGTCTTCTCCGTCGATGCGACGCAGTTCAACGCCGGCGTGTTCGGCGCCGGAAACCCTTACACGCTCCAGCCGGGCCGCGGCTTCTTCGTCTCCGCCACGCCGACGGCCCTGTACCTTATGTACGACTCCTACGCCACGGTGCCCGAGCCGAGCAGCTTGTTGCTCACTTCTCTTGCCGCCGGCGCATGGGCTTGGCGACGTCGCCGCAACCGCCGCGCGTGCGCAGTGCCGGCGACCGAGGCCGAAGTGCGGTTCGTCGCTTGATCGCCTATCCGACTACTCCCCTCTCCCCTTGCGGGAGAGGGGCCGGGGGTGAGGGGGCAGGATTCTCGGATAGGCTCTGAAAGCGACGCTCGCGTTTTTCTCGTGGAGTCGCCTCAGTCGCGGCGAAACCGCACGTCGTCGCTTTCCCGCAAAACGGCCGCTTCAGCGGCTTTCCGTCGCCGTTTGCCGGAGGCTCCGCGGCCCGGCGCGTCTACGATGGAAGGATGAAGTATCGCCAATCCAATACCGCCTCCGGCGCACTGTTGCAACTGCTCGATTCCGTGACGCCGGCCGTCGCGCTGACCGGCGGGAGCGACGACGGCGAGGATTTTATCGGTCGCAACGGTTTACGATTCTGCCTCCGCGCCTATGCCGCGTCGATGCTCGTGCTCGTGAAGCGTCAACAAGACGACCGGCCGTTTATTTCGCTCGCCGCACTCAACACGATTCGCGCGAGCATCCTCGGTCGCGAATTTGAAGTCGCCCGGCAGTTGCTCGAGCGCGATGCCGCATCCGGCGACGAACATCACTTGGCGATCTTGGCCGCCGTGAATGAGAGCGACGCCGTCGTCGAGCGCGTCTTTATGTCGCTTGATTTTACGGCCGCAGACTTGCTGGAGATCACCTCCGAAATGAATCGGCTGGCCGCCTGGCTCATGGAGATGGTCGGCCCGACGACGCTCGACGGCGTCGTCAAAGAAGCCATCGACGCGATCGCCCGCGTCACGCAGTTGAGCAGCTCGTAAGTCGTCGGGTCCGTTTTCGCCGATCGTGTCTACTGCACCAGTCCGCCGCGGCCGCCGTGGTCGTTAATCGTTTCGCCGGGGATCACGGGCATGAGCCGATACTCATAGCCCGCTTCGACGCAGATTTTCTTTAACAATTGAAGATCGTCGAAAGAGTCCGGGTAGACCACGATCGCGAAGTAGGCGCCGGAGCCGTGTGCCCCGCGACGTTGTTTACGAATGCGTACCATCATGCTCCTTCATTGACCCGGTCATTCGGCCGGCGGATATTCGAGGCCTGTCGCGCGTCTTTCCTGCGAGAATTCTGTATCCTTCTGCCCCGAGATCGACATGCAGTTGCCGCTTGAAACTGGCCGTTTCGACCGAACCGTTCAAGGTCATTTACTACACGGTGTGACTACACTCATCATGGCCATAGCTATCTGCGGCCTAGGATTATGCCCCTGTTTTGCCGAAGATTTAGGCAAAACGGAGTGTAGACCCAACATCGTTTTCATTCTCGCCGATGACCTCGGCTACGGCGACGTCGGGGCTTATAAGAAGAAGCCGTCGAAGATTCCCACGCCGAACGTTGATCGTATTGCCCGTGAAGGCGTGCGGTTCACCGATGCGCATTCGCCGAGCAGCGTTTGTTCGCCGACCCGCTACGCTTTGCTGACCGGGCGCTATGCGTGGCGTACGCGGTTGCGCGCGGGAGTCGTCGGCATTTATGGTCCGCCGCTCATCGCGGCTGAGCGGCTTACGGTCGCGAGCTATTTGAAAGGGCAGGGCTATGCGACGGCCGCGATCGGCAAATGGCACCTGGGGCTGACTTGGCCGACGGTCGACGGCGCTGCGGCCTTCTCGAAGCCCGACGGCGCGACAAACGTCGATTTCACGCGGCCGATCGGTGACGCTCCGACCACGCGCGGATTCGACTATTACTTCGGCGTCGACCTGCCGAACTTCCCGCCGTACTGCTTCGTCGAGAACGACCGCACCGTTGGCCTGCCCGATGTGCCCGACGCCGGCGAGGCCGAGGGCTTCAATCGTCGCGGGCCGATGCTGCGGGGTTGGAAACTCGTCGACATTCTCCCGGAAGTGACGCGGCGGGCTGTCGGCTACATCGAACAAACGGCGGCGAAGAAGCAGCCGTTTTTTCTCTACCTGCCGCTGACGTCGCCCCATTATCCGGTCGTGCCCGCCGCCGAGTTTCGCAGTAAGACGACGGTCGGCGACTACGGCGATTTCGTCCATCAGACCGATTGGTGCGTCGGACAGGTGCTCGCGGCGCTGGAGAAGGCCGGCGTCGCCGACGATACGCTCGTCATCTTCACCAGCGACAACGGGCCGGAGGTCTCGAACGAAGTGAAGCCGGGCGTGTACGACCGCATTAAGCAATACGGCCACCATAGCCTTGACGGCCTCCGCGGCGCTAAGCGCGACTTGTGGGAGGCCGGGCACCGCGTGCCGTTCGTGGCTCGCTGGCCCGCGAAGATCACGGCCGGAGCCGTCTGCGACCGGACGATTTGTCATGTCGACCTCTTGGCGACGGTCGCCGAAATCACCGGCGGGAAAATTCCGAATAATGCCGGGGAGGACAGCGTCAGCTTCCTGCCCGCGCTCCTGGGCTCGAGCAATCAGCCGCCGCGGGAGTCGCTCGTTCACCAGGGGGGCTCCGGCCATTTGGCGATTCGCCGCGGCGATTGGGTGCTGATCGCCGCACGGAGTGGCGAAGCCAACGGACCGACGCTCGGTGAACCGGAGTGGTTGAAGAAAGAGCGAGGCTACACGGACCACGACCAGCCGGGGGAACTGTATAACCTGCGCGACGACTTGATTGAAGCCAAGAACCTGTACGCGGACCGGCCGGAGATGGTGGCGGACCTTACGCAACGCTTGCAGAAGCAGATCGATGCCGGCCGCAGCACGCCGGGAGAACCGCAACCGAACGACGTGCCGGTGCCGATCGATCCGCCGAAGCCGGCGCGGCCGCGTGTTGCAAAGTAACGCGGTTTGAGCGCGGAGGCTAGCTCCGCGGCTAAATGACTTGGATTGATGCAATCACTTTAAGAGATATCGCTCATGAGTTTTCGACGTCTGATCTGCTCACTTGCTTCGCTTGTTTTCTTTGTGTCGAGCGCAAGTGCGACGCGCGCCGCCGAATCGCCGCGTCCCAACATTCTCTTCATCATCTTCGACGACTGGTCCGGCAATCACGCGGGCGCTTACGGTTGCAAGTGGATCAACACGCCCGGCTTCGATCGCGTCGCCAAGGAAGGAGTGCTGTTTCGCAACGCCTTCACGTCGAACCCTAAGTGCAGTCCGTGCCGCGCGAGCATCCTCACCGGGCGCAATTCGTGGCAACTCGAAGAAGCGGTGAGCCACGGTGGTTTGTTTCCGTCGAAGTTCGCGGTTTACCCTGACCTGCTCGAAGGTTCCGGCTATCAGGTCGGCCTGACCGGCAAAGGTTGGGGCCCCGGTGATTTCAAAATCGGCGGACGGACGCGCAACCCGGCGGGCCCGAGCTTTGATCAACACAAGCAGCAGCCGCCGGCCTCGGGCATGGGGCAGCTCGACTACCCGAAGAATTTTGAGGCGTTTCTAGAGCAGCGCGATGCGAACAAGCCGTTCTGCTTTTGGATGGGCTTTCAAGAACCGCATCGGGCCTACGAACCGCGCTCCGGCGTCCGGCTCGGCAAGAAGCTCGAAGACATTCAAGTGCCGGCGTACCTGCCCGATTGCGAAGTCGTGCGCCACGACTTGGCCGACTATGCCGTCGAGGTCGAATACGCCGACGCGCAGATCGTCCGCACGCTGGAAATTCTCGACAAAGCGAAGCTCGCCGAGAACACGCTCGTCATCGTCACAAGCGATCACGGGATGCCGTTTCCGTTTGTCAAAGGGCAGATCCATGAAGACGGCTTCCACTTGCCGATGGCCGCGCGTTGGCCGGCGGCGATCAAAGCCGGCCGCGTGGTGAACGATTTCATCAACGTCCGCGATCTTGCGCCGACTTATCTCGAACTCGCCGGCATCGAACCGCACAAGCAAATGACCGGCAAGAGCCTCGTCAACATCCTCCGCGCGGAACAATCCGGCTGGATCGAAGACCGACATGAAATGCTCGTCGGCAAGGAGCGGCATGACATCGGTCGCCCGAACGACCTCGGCTATCCGGTACGGGCGCTGCGCACGAAGGAGTTTCTCTACGTGCACAACTTCCATCCCGACCGCTGGCCGGCCGGTAACCCCGAGACGGACTTCGGCAATTGCGACCCGAGCCCTTCGAAGGAGCTGCTCAAGTATCTCGGCGGGCACTTTTACGACCTGAGCTTCGGCAAGCGGGCCGCGGAAGAACTTTACGACCTCGGGCGCGATCCGGAGTGCGTGAACAACTTGGCCGAAGACGTCGTGCATCGTGCGAAGGCCGAGGAACTCCGCAACCGGATGCTGGAGTTGCTCACGGCCGATGAAGATCCCCGCGTGCTCGGCAAGGCGGAGATTTTCGACACGTACAAGTATCTCGGCAGCCGCAAGAAGGGCTACGAGACGTGGCTCGCCGAGAAGCTGCAAGCCGCGCCGGATTTCCTGGAAGTGAAACCGGCGAACGCCAAACGCCGCGCGGAAGCGAAAGGCGAGAAGTAGCGAGAGTTGTCTTAGCCCCGGGCGAGTCGCCCGGGGCAGCGTCGCGCTATCTAATAACGTTCTGTCGTCATCGACGCCGAATGTAATTCCACGCCGCCCCCGGCGACTCGCCGGGGGCTAAGACGGTGTTGGCTTTGCGTCGGTGCGAAGAGTCCGTTGCCCTACTTCTTCACGTCGTAAACAAAAATCTTGTCTTGTTCGCGCACCCAGAGCTTGCCGTCGAACACCAGCGGGTGCGCCCAGCCCGGCCGTTCGGAGTCGCCGGGCGTCTGAAACGTGCCGGCTTCCTGCAACTCTTTCGGATCGGCTTTGACCAGCGTGACCGTCCCGTCGTCGGAATGGTAATAGAGGCAACCATCGGCGGCGCACACGGCGGCCGACTTCTTACCGGAGATGCGACCCTTCCACTTGATCTCGCCCGTCATCAGGTCGGCGCAGAAGGGAATGCCTTGGTCGTCGGAATCGCCGTAGAGATAGTCGCCGACGAGCACGATGCCGCCGTGCTTGTTCGCCAGTTCCGGCTTGATGCCGTAAATCTCTTTCATCTCCAGCCCGCCCTTACCGTCGGGAACTTGGCGAACCAACGCGCCGCCGCGCTTATAGCCGGCCGCGAAGAATACGAGGTCGTCACGCACAATCGGCGTCGGAATCACGGCGGTCGTCTTCTCGATTTCGAACGACCACATCAGCTTGCCGTCTTTCGCGCGAACCGCGAGGCAACCGCTGGCCGTGGTGTTCACGTAGACCCGGACGCCGCCGACCTCGGCGATCACCACCGACGCATGACCTGCGCCGCGGTCCCCTTCGCGGACGGCCGTCCAGAGGAGCTTGCCCGTCAGTTTATTGAGCGCGACCATCGTCGACTTCTCGCCGCCGGGCGTGACGATCAAGCGGTCGCCGTCGACCGTCGGCGATTCGCTGTAGCCCCAGCCGTCACCCTTTTTGCCGCTGAAGTCGTCCTTCAGGTTCTTCTTCCAAATCTCTTTGCCCGTCGCGACGTCGGCGCAGTACAAGTCGCCGAAGGCCGTGACGACGTACACGCGGTTGCCGTCGATCGTCGGCGTGCCGCGCGAGCTTTGCCACGACGGCGAGCCCGACGTCCACGGCTCGCCGGTCTTGAGCTTCCAAATCTGCTTGCCGCTCGCCACGTCGAACGCCGACAAATACTCCGACGCGTCTCCTTCTTCGGCCGTGCTGAGGCCGTCGCCCAGCGTGATCATCCGACCGTCGGCGATCGCCAAGCTCGAATAACCCCGCCCCGCGCCGACGTATTCTTTCACCAGCTTCGGGCCACCCTCGGGCCAGGCCTGCAACAGGCCCGTTTCCTTGGAAACGCCCGTGCGATCGGCGCCGCGGAACGTCGGCCAACCTTTGCCGGCGTTGATGTTCGTCGGGGGAGAATTGGGCAACAACAGGGCCGCGGACAAAACGGCGACCAAAGCGGTCGTAGACATAGCGTCAACTCGACTATTGCGGGGACAACGGACGGATCGAATCCAAATGACAAACCGAGTGCAGTATAGCGACCTGCACTCCGCGCGGGCCACGGGTTGTGGCGGCGTCCGAGCGGCGACATAAGCCGACGTTCACATATCGCCCGGCAGCCGCATCGTGCGCCAACGACGACCGCCGGCCTCAGGCTCGTCGATCATTCGCGCATCCGCCGCTCGATCGAGTTGCCAAAACGAGCGCTGGTCGCGCGGCTCGCCCGGTATGTCGACGAACTCGGGGCGCTCGATCGTGAGTCGCACTTCGCTTCGGCCGTCGCCGGTGCGACACCAGGGATTGAGCCAAGCGACGGCGATCACATCGCCGCAACTTGCGGGCAGGTGCTCGGTGAAGTGCCGGCGGTAACTGCCGCTGCCGTAGATGCACGTGAAATCGGCCGTCGGCACGAAGAGCGTCGTCGGCTCGCGCGGCTTTACATATCGCCGAGCATGGTAGATCGCAAAGTGTAGGTCGTCGCGATCGCGGATTTGCGAGTAAGAGAGTTGATAGTCGAACCCGGGCCCGGCGTGTTTGCGCAGTTCCTCGCTGGGGCCAAGCGATTGCCAAGGAAACTCTTGATCAGGCGGCGCGACGAACAGCAGCACGTCGATCGCTTCGGCCCGTCCGAGGCCGACGACCGTGTTGCGGTAGCCCGGCGCGTCGTGCGTGACGGTCATGCGCAACGCGTCGGCTTCCGCGGCGCCGGTCGTGCGTACGCCGAAACAATGCACTTCTTCGGCGCTCGGGCCGACGGCGACCAGCGCCTTGCCGCCGCCGCCGGAAGCCGGCTCAAGCGACAACTTCGCCGGCGTGAAACGGAGCGGCCGGTCGCGCGTCCAGGAATGTGCGAACCACTCCGTCTCGCGGTCGGCCATGTAGAGCGTGAAGGCGGAGCGAAGCCCGTCGGCGGCGAAGTCAGCGATCGGTCGCACGCTCTTCACGTCGTCGGCGTTGAATTGCGGAAACGGCCGCCCCTCGCCGGCGTTCAGCAGTTCCACGGCTTCCAAAAGAAACTCGCCGCGGCTCCCCGCATCGACGTACAGGCCCAGCGGTTCCTGAGCCCAGCGGTTGTAATAATTGCGCGGCGCGCCGGCGCTGAAGCCTGCGCGGCGGTCGTTCCGCCTGAGCGGATGATTCAGCGAGAAGTCGAGATTCCGCCAAGTGTTGTCGCCGTCGCGAGCCGGAAGTTCTTGCACGGCGGAGAATACGTCGCTGTTGGCGAAGTACGCCGTGGGGCCGCCGACGTACAGCCTTACCTTGCCGGAAACGGCCCTTACGCGGAGTCGCAGCACGTCGGCCTCGGGCGGATAAAACGGCGCGAGCCGCAGCGCGATGAGCGGACCAAATTCAAACGGTACCGCCGCGCCGACATTCACACGCAACACGTTGCGGGCGAGTTCCGAGTCGGCTGTTACTTCGATGCGGCTCAATTCCTGCGCGCGCTGACGAATTTCCTCCGGCCAGCGAAAGTGCTCGAGGTAACCCCGCTGATACGGCCCGACTGTCGCATCTGCAAAATCGACGACTTTCCCGACCGGCCGCAGCTCGGCGGCCGCGCACGGCGCGATGCACGCCAAGCCCCACCAGCACGTCACGAAAAGCAAACGCGTCATGACCGGCGTTACTCGCGGCCGAAGTATTGTTCTTCCCGCGACAGGGCCACGACCGGCCACACTGTCGGGAACGCCGGATAGTAGCGGACGATCTTCTTCGGCCGGTACCCTTCCAGCAGCATGTCGGGCTGCACGCGAATCCGCACGCCGCTGGAGCCGGGCTGCACCGGCACGCGTTCCACGCCGACGACCGGGCCGCTCTTGCGATCGTTCACGGGATCGTAAGTCATCAGGCTCTCGCGCGCCACGGCCAGCCCGCCGCGGGCATCTTTCACTTTGTCCAGCGGCGCAACGCTGTTCACCAGCAGCGAATCGAGCGGGATGCCGACCAGGTCGTCGAAGAGCGACGGATCGACTCCGCCGAAGAATGTGATCGTGACGATCTGTCGCTCGTCGTCGACCTCGTCGACCCAGCCGGCCAGCCCACGCTCGCGAATGTGATTGCGGTGTTTCTCTAACTGCCGAGCCGTCGCCAAATCGCGGGCCTTCGCATCGAGCCAGATATCAGTGATGCGGCCGGGCCCGTAGAGCGTGACCCAGGTGAGATTGAAGAGCACCGTCTGCCCGGGCTTCAGCGCCGCGTGATCGGCGAAACCTTGACCGTCGTAGACGACCGTCGCGCTCGTTAGATCGAACAACTGCGGTTTGCCGACGGCTTTGTCGCCGGGCGACTTGCCCTGGTCGAGCAACACGGCCGTGAGCTTCTTCGCGGCGAGGTCGACGCTCTCGATCTTCCAAAGCTGTTGCTGCCGAGCGCGAAACGAAAAATCGTCTTCCAAGCGGAAGCAGCGGCCGAATTCGAACTCGGGCGTCTTGCGATTGTTGTTCGCCGCCGGCGGTTGCGTCTTGTCGTCGGCGGGCCGTTGGTAGAAGAGCCCGTGCAAGTGCGTGCCGACGGGAATGTCTTGCAGCGCGGCGGGCGAGCCGTGGTAATAAATGGAACCGTACGGCAGCATCGTCGCGTCGACGCACAGATCCCAAACGCCCCGATCCTGGCTATCGTTACGATCGACCCGCAAGTGAAAGCGGCGCTCGAGATGGTCGATCCAGACCAACTCGCCGGAGATCGCATGGGCCGAACCCTCGGGCGGGAAGACGCCCGCTTCGACTTGATACCACTTCAAAACGTCTTCGCCCTTCTTGCTCGGCGGAGCGCCGGGAATCTTGACGACGACGTTCACCGCGCCGTCCGCGTCGGTGCGGAACGGTTTGAGTTCCTCGCCTTGCGACGGGGCGACCAGAAAGGCAAGGGCGGCGAGCGTGGCGAACAGCGAGCGCATGACGGAACACCTCCTTTTAAACGCAGAGTTCCGTCAGCGGCCGGACGCTGTCTTGGAACGCGTCGGCTTGCATGTCCGCTTGATGCAGCATCGTCAGCAGCAAGTTGCTCAGCCGGGCGTTGCCGTCGACCGGGCGTGAGCAAATCTTGTAATGCCCGCCGGCGTCCTTCACATCGTACTTGCCGATCGTCGGCAGGTTGAAGTCGACGTGTTGGCCGTGCTTGTGCCCGCGGCCGCGGCCGCCTGCGAGAATCGTCGGCAGGTTCGCGTTGCCGTGGCTGTGGCCGTACGCCATGCCCGAGCCCCAAAGCACTTGCGTCGTCTCTAGCAGCGTGCTGCCGTCGGCTTCCTTAACGCTCTTCAGCTTGTCGAGGAACACGGCCAGTTGCTCGATCAGGAACGTGTCGGTTTGCGTCAAGCGGCGAAGCTGTTCCGGGTCGCCGTTGTGGTGCGAGAGCCCGTGCCGTGTTTGCGAAATGCCGATATCCGGTATCGCGCCGCCGCTGGACTCGCTGCAGATCATACACGTGATCACGCGGGTCGAGTCCGTGCGGAAGGCCATCAGCATCAGGTCGAAGAACAGTTGGTGATATTCGGCGACCGCCGTCATGTCGAGCTTGCGACTAAGGCGCGATGCATCCGCCGGGTCGAGCTTCGGCTTCAGGCCGCTGAGGGTGTAGCTGATTTCGTAAATGCCGGCTTCGGGAAGCGGCTCGCTGCCGGTGTAGCGATAGATGTCGCCGGCCCACATTTCGAAGCGGACTTTATCGAGCAGGCCGAGTTCGCGGAGCCGCGTCAGGTGCGGCTCGTCGATTTGTTTCTCTTCGACAGCCCGTTTCTTGAAGTCGAGAAACGCAGGCTTCACCGGCGGATAGGCCTCGGCCAAGATCGTCTCGGCCGCGGCCAAATACTTTTCGATGTTCGCAGGCGAGAGCGTGAACACGCTGCCGATCCGCTCGAAGCCGTGCCACTCGGGATCTTCCAAGAAGCCGCCGGGATCGGTGGCGTCGAACTGCACGCCGATCAGGTCGCGGACCGTATTCACGTATTCGTCGCGCGTCAGTCGGTTGTAGGAAACGCGACCGCGAGCCGCGAGCCGCGCCGTTTCTCCTTCCTTCATCCACTCGGCCATCCAACCGATGAGCGACGCACTCTCCGCGGGCGTCGGTTGGCTCGGCGCATTCTCAGGCGGCATCTCGCCCGAGCTGATCCGCTCCATGACCTCGAGCCATTGTGGCGTGTTTTCGAAGCCGATCCGGGCCGAAAGGTTATCGAGCTGGAAATCACTTTCGTCCGACTTTTCGCCGTGGCACTTCAAACAGTGCTTCTGCAAGTACGGACCCAGCGGAGCCGGGAAATTCTGCGGCCCAGGAGAGTCTGCGGCGCCGGCAGCCGGCGGGTGTGCGACGAGCGCAAGGAAACAAAGCGGAGCGACGAAGAGACAAGTTCGCGGCATGGTGGGCGAATGCATCGGCGGACAACGTCGGCAAACATGAGCCCCCGGCGAGCGGCCGAGGGCCAACGACGCAAATTTCCAGGAAACGACCGCTCCGAGAAAGCGGCCGAAAGCGAGGCGGGAACAAACGTAGCGGGGAGGCCCTGATCATACCCGACGCCCCAGCTCAAAGACACGCGGTTTTTGGCCACCAGCGGAATGAATGCAGTTCGCCGGCGTCGCGATTTTCACGACAGTTTGCTCGTTGCGGACAAAATGTCGGCCGGCCAAAAGTTGATTGGATTCACCGGCCTGGATTTGGGAAACTACGCGATGCGCCGCCGCGCGCAATCAGCGTCGACCTTAGCCCCCGGTTCTTCCAACCGAGGGCGATCGACGCGAAATCGCCGCAAGACGCAACCAACACCTACCAGCCCCGAAGCGCCAGCGAGGGAGCATTTCGACGGCCGTTTTTTAAACACCTGTCCCGACAATCAGCCCCACCCGCACTGCCCGCGGCATAAAGTGCCGGGGGCTAAGGGCCACGACTATGAATCACCAGCGACACCAACAGCAAGCCGGGAGCATGAGCGACCGGATTCTTACAACGCCGAAGAATACGACGTCGCCCTCGGCAATCGTCGTAAGTCGCGCAAGCGAATCGGGACTTACGTCGATTTTCCGGTGTGCGCACTCGGACGAAAGTGCGCACACATTCGCGCGATTAGTGCGCGTCGGAGCGCTTACCAACAGGGGCGCGCACACTTTCAACGAATCCGTGCGCAGTGCGCGGCGCGATTTGAAAAACAGCGTCGTCGTAAGTCGCGCAAGCGTTGTGGCACTTACGTCGAATTCAAATGTGAGTCATCGCCGGCTATCGTCGCCGAATCGCCGTCGAAAAGTCCGGCGCTTCGCGGGCCTGATAGGCCACGTCGGTGACGCGGGCCGCCTGTCGCGTCTCTTCGAACGAAAGCCGGGACTTCAGCAGGCCCAGGTCGTAGGCGAGGCGATCGCTGTAGCCGGGCAGCAACACGCGGTAGTCGTACGGGATGCGATTCGGGGTCAACTGATTGACGTGGGCCACGATGTTCGTCGTGCAGTTGTTGGTGAGCGTGTTGTAGAACTCCGGTTTCTTCGCGAGCTTGTTGACGCGGGCCATCACGTGATCGAACAACCGCCGCACGTCGGTCGAGGTCGCGTTCGTCGGGTAGAGGTAGACGTCGTTCAGCCGGTAATTGGTTCGCAGGCCGATCAAGTCGCGCTCGTCGCCGACGACATACATGATTTCAAATTGATTGGCCGTGGCCAGCAGCGGGTTGTACGTCTCGCCTTTCTCCTTGCGAATCTCGACGCTCACGCCCAGGTAGTCGCGATCGGCGAACCCGAAACTGAGCATGGTGTGGGCCAGCTCGGGCATTTCCGGAAACGGGCAGCGGATGAAATCGACGGTGCGGAGATCCGCCAAGTCGTACGTGCGGTCTTCGTGCCGAACGTCGTAGTCGTCGGACGTGCGATAGTTGCAGAAGCGGACGTTGCGAATGGTGACGTGACGATCGTCTTTGGAGTACTCGGCGGTCGCAAGCACGGCCTGATCGGGGGACCAATCGCGATTGTTGGAAGGACGAACCTTCGCGCAACCGCCGGCCGACGCTGCGCAAAGCAGCAGGGTCAGCGACAAATGCTTGAGTCGGCGGCGAAACATGTCCTATCCACGTCGCGCGAGGGCGGTAGACTGAGGTAAGTACCTAAAACCGGCGTCCGGCGACAAGATCGCTCGCCGCGTACCGTGCCGGCAGACTGCATGCCGGCGAAGTTTTTGAGCTGAAAGATGCGATGAGCCTGACCAGTACTGAAAACACGACCGCCGCTCATGCCGCCGATCGCTGCGAGCTTTTGGCTCCGGCCGGCGATTGGGATGCGCTCCGCGCGGCCGCCGCCAACGGCGCCGATGCCGTCTACTTCGGGCTCGCCGACTTCAACGCTCGCCATCGGGCTCACAACTTCACGACCGAAGAACTGCCGCAAGTCATCGACTATTTGCACCGACACAACGTTCGCGGCTACGTCACGCTCAACACACTGATCTTCTCGGCAGAGTTGCCGGAGATCGCAAAGCTCGTCGGCGCGATCGCCGCGGCCGGCGCTGATGCCGTGATCGTGCAGGACTTGGGGCTGGCGCGGTTGATTCGTCGACTCGCGCCGGGTTTGCCGATCCACGGCAGCACGCAGATGACGCTCACCGAGCCGCGCGGCATCGAGTTCGTACGCCGGCTCGGCGTCGAGCGCGTGATCGCCGCGCGGGAGTTGTCGATCGCCGAACTCAAGAAGATTCGCGCGGCGACCGACATGCCGGTCGAGGTGTTTGTACACGGGGCGCTGTGCGTGGCGTATAGCGGCCAGTGCCTGACGAGCGAAGCCTTAGGGGGCCGCAGCGCGAATCGCGGGCAATGTGCGCAGGCCTGTCGGTTGCCGTATGAGCTGGTCGTCGATGGCACGGCCCGCGATCTCGGCGACGTGGCGTACTTGTTGAGCCCTCAGGATTTGGCGGCGTATGACTTGGTCGACGATCTCGTTGAGGCCGGTATTTGCAGCCTCAAGATTGAAGGCCGCTTGAAGAGCGCGCACTACGTGGCCGCGACGACGCAGACGTATCGCGCCGCGCTGGATGCGGCGCTGGCCGGCGAAGCGTTTGAACTGGAACGCCAGAAGCAACTCGACTTGCAACAAAGCTTCTCGCGCGGCTTCTCGGCCGGATTCCTCGGCGGCAACAATCATCAGGTGCTCGTACCGGGAAGGTTCCCGAAAGCCCGGGGCGTGCGCGTCGGCACGGTGGAGCGCATCAGCAGTCGCGGAGTTTTTGTTCGCCTCGACGACGGGCACGACGCGACGATCGTCAAACCGGGCGACGGCATCGTGT
>JAFLCO010000066.1 GCA_017303535.1 Planctomycetota bacterium | reverse complement strand
GGCCCGCGGGCTAATACGTCGGCCAAAAAATTGCCGGCCGCGAAACTGCCGTCGAGCGGCAGATGCGGACCGACGAAAGCAAAACAACGGGCGATCGACGCTTGCAGGCCCGACTCGCGAGCTTCGTTGAGCACCATGACTTCGGCCAGCCGCTTCGCCTCGCCGTACGACGATCCGGCCGCCGCGAAATCGATGACCGGCGCGCCGAGGTAAGTCTCGGGCACATGCGAAAGTTCCGGCGGCTGCCGACCGTAGACGGCCCCGGAGCTGACGAAGTGCAGGCGTTGGGCGCCGCAGCCGCGTGCGAAATCCAGCACTCGGCGGGTCCCGTCGAAGATCGTATCCACAGTCTGCCGAGCAGAAACCGCACCGGCCGCAACACCGGAATCAAAGGCGGCGTGGATCACTCCCCAGTAAGAGCCTTGGGGAAACTCGAACGAGCGCACATCGCCGGCTTGCCACTGAAACAGCGGATCGGCGGCGAGGTTCGGCGCTTTCTTGGCGAAGGACGCGGCATTACGGGTTAGCACAACGGCCGTCGCGCGAAGGTCGAACTCGCGGTTGGCCCACGCCAGCGTTTCAAGCAACCACGTGCCGACGAAGCCGGTGCCGCCGGTGATGAAGATGCGCTGGTCACGCAACATCAGCCAGCGGTCACCTATGCGGCGGCCGACCGCTTCCAGATCGTCGCGCGGTACCCCGAAGTCGTTCATCGCCGGACCTCGCGTCACTTCACGCCGCCGGACGATTTCGCGTCTTGTTCGAACACCGC
This sequence comes from Planctomycetota bacterium, assembly GCA_017303535.1. Lineage (GTDB taxonomy): Bacteria > Planctomycetota > Planctomycetia > Pirellulales > PNKZ01 > PNKZ01. The sequence continues at coordinate 21,474 of JAFLCO010000066.1, read as the reverse complement.
GATATCTTCGAGGCAAGCTTCGAGCATCGAGCGGTCGGGGGCTTCATAATAGCGGCGATACCAGCGGCTCGTGCGTTCAATGGCCCGATCGACGTTCCACACCGGACGCCACGGCAGCAGGGCCAAGGCTTTGTCGATGCTGATTCGCAGCAGGCCTGCCTCGACCGGTTGATTGGGGTCGTGAGCGTCGACGACCTTCGCGCCAGGCCAATGACTTGCGAGCCGCTTGGAGAGTTCACCAACCGTTGCTTCGGTGCCGGGCGCCGGGCCGAAGTTCCAACCGTCGCACCAGAGCGGCTGCGGCGTGCGGAGCATTTGCTCGGCGAGCACGAGGTACCCATGCAGCGGGTCGAGCACATGTTGCCACGGTCGCACGGCACCGGGATTGCGCAGCCGGAGCGGTTCGCCTTTCGAGAAGGCCCGCGCTGCGTCGCAAACGATGCGGTCGGCCGACCAATCGCCGCCGCCGATCACGTTGCCGGCCCTGCCGGAGGCCAGCCATACGCCGTGCTGGGGCGCTTTCGCAGGATGAAAAAACGAGGAACGGTACGACGACACGATGACCTCGGCCGCCGCTTTGCTGGCGCTGTACGGATCGTGCCCGCCGAGCGGATCGCACTCGCGATAGCCCCAGATACGGCCGTCGTTGGCGTAGACCTTATCGCTGGTGACCACGACGACGACGCACGGCCGCGCACGCTTTCGCACGGCTTCTAAGAGGTTGACCGTGCCGCCGACGTTTGTCTCGAACGTAGCGACCGGCTCGGCGTAAGACTTTCGTACCAGCGGCTGCGCGGCGAGATGCAGCACGACTTCCGGCGCGGCGTCATCGAGGGCCGCTTCAAGCGCCGCAGGGTCGCGCACGTCGGCAATCGTGCTCCGTTTGCAAAGCCCCTCGATACCGGCGGCCGTAAACAAGTTCGGCGTAGTGTCCGGCGCGAGTGCATAGCCGAAGACTTCTGCCCCGGCGCGATGTAGCCAAGCGACGAGCCAACTCCCTTTGAACCCCGTGTGCCCTGTAACGAACACACGCCGCCCGCGCCACGCCTCCTGTGACAGTAAACTCATTTCCAAACCTTCCATGCTGCTCGGCCGGTGTCCCACATTTCGTTCACGGCCAAGTAATCGCGGTAGGTGTCCATCGCGAAAAAGAAACCGTCATGACGGTAGGCCATGAGTTGACCGTCGGCCACGAGGCGTTCGAGCGGGGCACGCTCCAAAATACAAGAGTCGCCGCCGTCAAGATACTTGAACAATCCACGATTGAACACGAAGTAGCCCGCGGCGATCCAACCTTCGAGCGTCGGCTTTTCAGCAAACGCCTCGACTCGGCCGGCGTCGCTGACGTCGAGCACGCCGAATCGCGACTGCGGTTTCACGGTCGTGAGCGTGGCGATCTTGCCGTGGCTGCGGTGGAATGCCAAGAGTTTGTTGACGTCGACGTTCGCCAAGCCGTCGCCGTACGTGACCAGAAACTCGTCGCCGGCGACGAACTGCTCGACGCGCTTAATTCGCCCGCCGGTCATCGTCTCTGGGCCGGTGTCGACCAGCGTGACCTTGAAATCCTGTTCTTCGTGGCCGTTGTGATATTCGATCTCGTGCGACTTCCCCAGGCAGATCGAGAAGTTGTTGTTGAGCGCTTCGTAATTGAGGAAATATTCCTTGATCACCTGGCCTTTGTAGCCGAGGCAGAGCACGAAGTCTTTGTGGCCGAAGTGCGCGTAGGTCTTCATGATGTGCCACAGCACCGGACGCCCGCCGACTTCGACCATCGGCTTAGGGCGATACTCGGTCTCTTCGCGCATCCGGGTACCAAGACCGCCGCAGAGTATGATTGCTTGCATCAGACCTATCGCAACAGGGCGTTCGAGACCATGACGGAAGGCCCGATGGTATGCCGTCGCGCGTCGGCGCTCAAGGTGTATCGAGCCGACCCTCGACGACACAACAGCGGCTATTTCACGACAAAATTAACCAATCGACCTTTGGCGATGATCGTTTTGACGATCGTCTTCCCTTCCAAGAGCGCGGCGACCTTCTCATCGGCCCGGGCTGCCGCTTCGATCGCCTTCTCGTCGGCGTCGGCCGGCACGACGACCCGGCCGCGCACCTTGCCGAGAATCTGCACGGGAATCTCGATCGACGATTCTTTGATCTTCGCTTCGTCGAATTTCGGCCACGGCTCATAGGCCAAGGTCGTTTTGTGCCCGAGTAACCCCCACAGTTCTTCCGCGATGTGCGGCGCCAGCGGCGAGAGCAACAAGACGATCGTCTCCATCGCTTCGCGCGGGCGGACTTCGACGCCGGTGAAGAAGTTCGTGAACTCCATCATCTTCGCAATGGCCGTATTGAACGACAGCCGGCGGATGTCTTGCGTGACGTCGCGAATCGTCCGATGCACCACGCGAGCCTGCTCTTCATTGAGCGGCACGTCTTGCACGGCGGCGCTCAGTTCCAAATGCTCGGCCCGATCGTTGACGATCATCCGCCAGACGCGGTCCAAAAATCCGCGGACGCCGTTGACGCCGGTCGTACTCCACGGCTTGGTCGCCTCGAGCGGCCCCATGAACATTTCGTAAAGCCGGAGCGAATCGGCGCCATACTCTTTGACGACATCGTCCGGGTTAATGACGTTGCCGCGCGATTTCGACATTTTGAACGCCCGCGAGTCGAGGCGAATTGACGAATCGGCGACCAACACGAGCGAGTCGCCTTCCTTCTTGGCGTCCGACGTCGCGACGCGCACGGCTTTTAATTCCTCGCCGGTGCGGCGATCGAGCGGCTTCTCGTCGTCTCCTTCTTTCACATCCTTCGCACTGACCCACGAGCCGTCGGCCTTTTGATAGCCGGTGATCTCGAGTTCGCCGAGGATCATCCCTTGGTTCACGAGTTTCTGAAAAGGCTCCTTTGTCGTTACGACCCCGCGGTCGTAAAGCACCTTGTGCCAGAAGCGGGCGTAGAGCAAATGAAGCACGGCGTGTTCGGCGCCGCCGATGTAGAGATCGACCGGCATCCAGGCCTTTTCAATGGCAGGATCGATGAGAGCTTGATTGTTTTTCGGATCGAGAAATCGCAAGAAGTACCAGCACGAGCCCGCCCATTGCGGCATGGTGTTGGTTTCGCGTTTGTACCGCTTGCCGTCGAGCGTGACGTAGAGCCAGTCGTGCGAGGCCTCTTCAAGCGGCGGTTCCGGGCGGCCGTGTGGTTTGAACTCCGTCATCGGCGGCAAGTTCACCGGCAGGTCTTCCGCCGCGATCGCGCGGAGCCGGCCTGTCGGGTTCCCGGCGGCGTCGAGTTCGTGCAAGATCGGGAACGGCTCGCCCCAGAAATGCTGCCGACTGAAGAGCCAGTCGCGAAGCTTGTAATTCACAGCCTCGCGGGCTGCGCCCCGTTTCGCAAGTTCGGCCGTAATTTTTGCCTTAAATTCCGCGGTCGGCGTGCCGTCGTACTCGCTGGAGTTGATAGCCGTGCCATGTTCGCCGAAGCAGGCCTTGCCCGCGAGGACGTCGTCGCGATTTTTGGCCCCTTCGCCGGGGTCGACCACGGCGACGATCGGCAAATCGAATTGCTTCGCGAATTCGTAATCGCGCTCGTCGTGCGCCGGCACGGCCATGATCGCGCCGGTTCCGTAACCGGCAAGCACGTAATCGGCGATCCAGATCGGCACCGGGCGATTGTTGGCCGGGTTCGCCGCAAACGAACCGGTAAAGACGCCGGTCTTGTGCTTGGCGAGGTCCGTGCGATCGAGGTCGCTCTTGCGCGCGGCCTGTTCACAGTAGGCCTGCACTTCGGCTTGGCGGTCGGCCGTCGTGAGCCGAGCGACCAGCGGATGCTCAGGCGCAATCACCATGTACGTCGCGCCGTAAAGCGTGTCGGGCCGCGTGGTGAACACGCGCAAGACTTCCGGGCCCGGCGTGCGCGGGAAGCCGCTTGAGCCGCGCGTTTCGCGCCATTGCTTAAACTCCGCGGGGACCGGCTTGCCGTTTTTACTCGGCTCTTTGCCGATGAAGAAATCAACCTCCGCGCCGGTGCTGCGACCGATCCAGTTGCGCTGCAGCGCCTTGATCCCTTCCGACCAATCAAGGCCTTCGAGATCGCTTTCCAAACGGTCGGCGTAGGCCGTGATGCGGAGCATCCATTGGCGGAGCGGAATCCGCACGACCGGATGCTGCCCGCGCTCGCTCAAGCCGCCGATCACTTCTTCATTGGCGAGCACCGTCCCCAAGGCAGGGCACCAATTGACGGGCGCTTCAAGCTGGTAGGCCAAGCGATGTTCGTCGCGATATTTGTCGACGGCCAAGTCACCTTGCGCCTGCACATCGTCGGGAATCGGCAGTTCGGCAATAGGCCGGCCACGCTTAGCGGCCGAGTCGTACCAGGTGTCGAAGAGTTGCAAGAAGATCCACTGCGTCCAGCGGAAGTAATCGACGTCGGTCGTCGAGACTTCGCGGTCCCAGTCGTAGCTGAAGCCGAGCATCTTGAGTTGCCGGCGGAACGTCGCGATGTTCTTTTCCGTCGTCACGCGCGGCGGCTGCTGCGTTTTGATCGCGTGCTGTTCGGCGGGCAGGCCGAAGGCGTCCCAGCCCATCGGATGCACGACGCTCTTGCCGTTCATCCGCTCGAAGCGGCAGACGATATCGGTCGCCGTGTACCCTTCCGGATGGCCGACGTGGAGGCCGTTGCCGCTCGGGTACGGGAACATGTCGAGGACGTAGAGCTTCTCGCCGGCGGGCAGACGCGGAGCGGCGAACGTTTTGTTCCGCTCCCAGAATTGCTGCCACTTGGGTTCGACGACGGCGGGGTTGTAGCGAGGCATAAGCGTTTGCGGCGTATCGACTTTGGACTACGGCGGACGACGAAAAATCGCGATTCTACTGCCGCCGACGAAAATGGGGAATGCCGGCATCTCCGGCCATTTAGCCGCGGAGCTCGTCTCCGCGCTTCATTGCAATTGCCGGCAACCGCCGATTTCGCTACAAGTCCGCGCGATTTTGAGTCGCCCCTCGGCGGCTCGTATCTTCCGACTTGATAGACACTTCGGTGCAACGTGAGGTTCACCATGCGCGGCTCGGCGTCGATCGCCCTCAGCTTCTTGCTCGCCATCGTTTCCACGGCCCGCGCCGACGAACCGGCCGAGCGGTTTCCGTACTCCGGCTTCGTCGCCTCGGACGAGGCTTCGGTGAGGAGCGGACCAAGCGAAGCGTTCTACCCGGTGCTGACGTTGCGGCAGGGCGACGCCGTCGAAGTGTGGCGGCACGATCCCGGCGGCTGGTGCGCGATTCGTCCCCCCGAGGGCGCCTTCAGTTGGATCGCGGCCGAGTTCGTCGAAGTGGTCGGAGAACGGACCGGCGTGATTCGCGGCAATCAAGTGAACGTCCGCGTCGGCACGCACTTCAGCGACATGCGCGACGCCGTGCAAGTGAAACTCGACGAAGGTGAAACCGTCGACCTGATCGAACGCCGCACGCTCACCAGCGCCGGTCAAGCGACGACGTGGTTTAAGATTCATCCGCCCGCCGGCGAATTCCGCTGGATTCATATCCGCCAACTCGTGCGGCACCCGGACGAGTTGCCGAGGCCCGGCGACGTCGTCAATGGCGATGCTTCGACGACTCGTGAAGTTCAACAAGCTTCGTTCGGCGATGAAGCTGCCATGACCGGTGAAGGCCTGCTGCCGCTGCGCAAGCCCAACGATTTGCTCGCCGATTTAGAGACGTTGCCGAGCGACGCGCCGACCGAGGAAGTCTTGTCGCAATTGGAAACCACGCTCTCGCGAATGGTTGCGGCCGAACCGACGGCCTGGAGCTTCGCCGAGTTGCAACGTCGGGGTGAAGCGGCTTTGGAAACGGCCGCCGACGCCGGCCAGCGCGGCCAAGCGCGGATGTTCCTCGGTAAGCTGGCCCGCTTTCAAGACATACAAGCCCGCTATGCGGAGATCGCTCATTTGCGCAACGAGACGGCGGAAGTCGACCGCCAACTCGGCGGTACGTCGCCTAGCTACGCCGTGGTGCAGGCTTCGGCGACGGAGCCCGTCGTCGAAACGCCGGCCCAACCGAACCTCATGCCGTCGCCAACTCCCGCGGCACCCGTCGCCCTGGCTGCGGCGCCGGAAAAGCCGCTGGTGGAACAGGCCCGGATCGATACGGCCCGCTATGATGCGAGCGGGCGCTTGCAGCAAGTGGCCGGCGGCGGCACGGCGACGGCCTATGCGCTGGTCGACGGCCAAGGGCGGATCACGGCCTATGTGGCCGCGGCGCCCGGCGTGAATCTGCGGCCGTATCTCGACCAGGACGTCGGCATCAACGGCATCCGCGGCTATCTGCCAGACAAGCAAACGGTGCAACTCACGGCGAAGCGCATCGACGTACTGCGGTAGCGATATTTGACCTATTTTCGCGGCCTTTTTGCCAAGGCCGAGAAAATCGCAAGTGGCCAAAAACACCCTGGAATCGACCTCGTAAAAATGGAAAATACGGGGTTGGTTCTTTGACAATTTGGTGTGATTTGAATGCCCTCGCCCTTCGGGCCACCTTCTCCCGAAGGGAGAAGGGTTCTTCAGAATCGACGTAAGTCGCGCAAGCGAATCGGCACTTACGTCGATTATTCCTTGTGCGCACTCGGGCCAAAGTGCGCACTAATTCGGGTACTTAGTGCGCGTCGGAGCGCTTACCAACAGGGGTGCGCACTCATTCGAAGGATCAGTGCGCAGTGCGCGGCAAGATTTAGGAATTGTCGTCGTCGTAAGTCGCGCAAGCGAATCGGGACTTACGTCGATTTTCGAGTCGCGAAGCTTGCCGCCGGTCTAGCGGCGTTGCGACTTGCCGCCGAGGACCCGCTCGGCTGTTTGGCGAACCGCCTCGTCGCCGTCGGTGAAAGCCAGTTCGCGGACGCGGGCCTGAATCTCCGGGTCGGCGTTCGTGGCCATGATCGAGAGGCAAGCCTGTCGCACGCCGGAGTCGCTGTCGCCGGCCAGATGCAACAGCCAAGGCTTCAGCGAACTGCCGGCCAGCGACGGCAGCCGTTGAACGTAGTGTAGCCGCTCGGCGGCGTCGGGGCTCGTGAGATGCCGGCCGAGTTCCAGTTCGGCTTCCGTGAAGCCGCGACGCAGGAGTTCACCGCGTGCGGACGGGCCGTGTTCCGAGTCGGCCAGTTCGGCGAACAGCGACCACGCGGTGCGTGTCGAATAGCCTGCAGGCGGAAGGACGGGGCGCGAAGCAGGAGCGTCATTGGAAAGGACGGGCGTGGGCAACGTGAGCGACGCGGGCTGGACAGCCGATTCCGAAGCCGGATCGCGAATCGGATTAACGCGAGCCGGCATGTTCGGAGCACTTTTTGAAGCAACGGAGATGGGCAACGCCGGCGGCACTGCAGGGGCAGGGACTCTTGCGACCTCAGCGACCGCCGACGACGGTGCCCCCGTGGGGCCTGGTTCCAAGGCTTCTTGCCGAATCAAGGCATCCCAATCGATCGAAGTCTTCGGGGCGACAGCGGCCTGCACCGGTTGCGGTTTGGCCGCGGCGGCCACGGCGGCCGGCCGCGCGAGTTCCGGTCGCTGCAAGAGTTCGTTGCAGGCGGCGATAAAGCGGCCGCGGATTTTGGCGGGCAGTCGGGCGTCGAGGCTGAGTCGGCCCGTGACTTCGAGCAAGTCCCAGGCCCAAGCGACGACGGGTTGCGGCACGCCGGCGGATGTGAACGCGACGAGCCGTTCTAACTCTTCGGCGATGGCTTCGAGTTCGGCGTCGTTCTGCGGCCAGTCGGGAGCCGTGAGCCTGGCAATGCTTGCGTTGAGCGATAAGCGGGCGGCTTCCGCAACCTCGGCCCTGGCGGAACCGAGCAAGCGAACGCGTGCCGGCACGCCGACGGCGCGGCACGATTCCAATTGCGCCACGAGCGGCGAGACTTCTTCAACGCGACAGTCGGCCAAGCGAACTTCGAGCCTGCGGCAAACTTCGCGCGGCCAAAGTTCGAGGTACGCGTAAACCCCGATCGCCGGCAGCAGCGCCGCCGGCAACAGGAGCCACCAACGCCAAGTTGAACGCCGACGCGGCGGCCCGGGGTCGCGCGAAGGGGACGATCGCGGCGAAGCGGCCGTCGGCGGTTGCTTCACAACCCCGCGACCGGGCTGCGATGCGGTGATGCCGCGCGTTTTAGGAGAGTTGGGGACCATCGGCGGGCATGATGCGCGCGAGGCGGCGATCGTCGCAAGATCAATCGCGGTAACGAACTTCCGCAACGGGGCGGTTTGCCGACAAAAACAGTGGCGGTTCCCTTTTCGCAAGCCGAATTACCAGTAAGGCCGGAAAAGTCACAAGACATTTTGTCGGCCTGAAGGCAGGGAAGCTCAGCGATGCCGGCAGCGGCATTGCGAGGAACGTGGAAGGGGGACGGTTTGCGAAAGTTCACCATGCTGAGGACGTCGCCTACGGCACGCGCATGGACGTCGACGATCGTCGCCGTCTGCCTGTTCGCCGCCTGTTCGACGACCACGACGTCGTCAAAGGCCGCCGAGCCGGCGACCGGCGGGTCGCGCGAGTTGCAGGCCGATGCGCTACGCAGCTTGCCGCTGCAAAAGCTCACGCCGCAAGGTCGTAACTTGGCGACGAAGATCATCAACGACACGACGATCTTTCGCCGACTACCGCAGCAGGTGATCGAGGCCGATTCGCAGCTCTACCAATTCTTGGTGGAGAATCCCGAAATGGTCATCAACATGTGGGAAGTGATGGGCGTCACGAAAGTGACGATCAAAAAACTCGGACCGACTTCTTACCACATCGACGACGGGCAGGGGACTTCCGGCGATATTCACTTCTTGTACCGGTCCCCGTCGCAGCACATCGTGTATTGCGAAGGAACATACACCGGCACGATGCTGCCGCGTCCGATCAAGGGACGCTGCATCCTCTCGCTCCGCAGCGCGCACTTCCGCGACGCCGACGATCACAACCTCGTGCAATGCCGGCTCGACTCGTTCGTGCAACTTGATAACCTCGGCATCGAGATCTTCGCCAAGACGTTTCAAACGATGATCGGAGGCATCGCCGACCACAACTTCCGCGAAACGACCGGCTTCGTGCAAAGCGTGAGCGGCGCGGCGGAAGCGGCGCCGGAAAACCTGCACCGGATCGCCGGAAAATGCAAGAACGTACAGCCGGAGGTCAAGCGCGAGTTCGTCTCCATCTCAGACCGCATCTATCGCGACGTGATGGGGATGAGCCCGGCGATCGGAGCCACCGCCGCGGGCGAACCCTATTCGACGGCTCGACGCCAAGCTCCGGCCGCAGCGCCGAAGTAAGTCCGTCGGATCAGTCGCGAAACGACGCGGGCAATTCGACGGCCGCGGCGACGCGCCGCAGGAAGTCGCGGCGCGGAATTTCGACGGCCCCCAAGCGGCGCGAGTTCGGCGTCATCTGTTGAATGTCGAGCAGGCCGAAGCCCCGGCACTTGAGATGCTCGACGAGCGTCGCCAGCGCGACCTTCGAAGCGTCGCTCACGCGGTAGAACATCGATTCGGCCGCGAAGTAACCGCCGACCGCCATGCCGTAGACGCCGCCGGCAAGTTCGTCGCCGAGCCAAGCCTCGACGCTATGGGCATAGCCGAGGCGATGCATCTTGATGTAGGCCGCGCGCATGTCGCGGGTAATCCAAGTGCCGGAGCGCCGGTCGCCCGCGGTGGCGCAGCCGTCGATGACGTCGGCGAAACATTGGTCGAACGTCACGCGAAACTTGCCGCTGCGTAGCGTGTCGCGCAGGCGGCGTGAGACGTGGAACCCGGTGAACTCGAAGATGGCGCGGGGATCGGGAGAGAACCAGGCGAGCGTGCCGTCGCCCAGCGGCCAGGGGAAGATTCCGTGACGGTAGGCGTCGAGTAGCCACTGCGGATTGAGCAAGCCGCCGACGCCGAGAAAGCCGTCGCTTCCGGCGGAATGCGGCGGCGGAAAGTACCGCGGACGTGACAACGCCGAAACCTTTCTAACGCAACGATTCGCGAAACCCTCGTCCGGTCGGCTGCCCATAGACAACGACCGCGATATAATCGCACGACGACCGCACTGACGACGTCGCCGCGACGAACCACGCCGAGATTATATGCGATGAGCGAAGTTCCGCCATTTTCCGCCATGGGGGCGTATCCACCGCCGCAGCCCGTGCCGCAACCGCCGAGCCGATTGCCGATTTTGCTCTGCTTGCTCGCGGCGCTGGCGTTCGTCGTCGTGCTCCCTTACGCGGCCGAGCAGGTGCAATACGCGCTGAAGCGTGGCGAGTTAAAGGCCCGAGCCGAGGCGGCTGCCGCGGAAATCGCCGAACTCGGCAAGAACGCCGAGCTGGTGAAACTTTCCGACACGTCGCGGGCTTTTCGCAGCGTAGCGCAGCTCGTGGAACCGAGCGTCGTGCACATCAATACGGAGTCGATCAAGGTCGTACGTCAGGAAATGCAGGACGAATGGGGCTTGCGCGTGCCGTACGGACGCGGCCAAAGGATGCGCGGGCAGGGTTCGGGCGTAATCGTCGATGCAAAGGAAGGTTACGTCGTGACGAACTTCCATGTCGTGCAGGACGCGGCGGCGCTAGAAGTGAAATTAGCGGACGGTCGCACGATCAGCGACGTGCGGCTCATCGGCTACGACGTGCTGATGGACCTGGCCGTGCTAAAGCTCAACGCCGCGAACTTGATGGCCGCCCAGTGGGGCGACAGCGACGAACTCGAAGTCGGCGATTGGGTGCTGGCCGTCGGCAATCCGTACGGGCTCGACGGCTCGGTGACTTCGGGCATCTTGAGCGCCAAGGAACGCCGCGGGTTAGCGGCACGCTCGCCTTATCAGGACTTTCTCCAGACCGACGCTGCGGTGAATCCCGGCAACAGCGGCGGACCGCTGGTCGACGTGACCGGCAAGGTGATCGGCATCAACACCGCGATCATCGGCGAGGCGTTCCGAGGCATCAGCTTCGCCATCCCCAGCAAGGAAGCCAAGAAAGTTTACGAACAACTGATCGCGGGCGGGCGCGTCGTGCGCGGCTGGCTCGGCGTTGGGCTCGACAACCTAACGGCCGAACAGATGAAGGAACTCGGCGTCGAACAGACCGGCGGCGTGCTCGTGAAGCGGGTCTTGCCAAACTCGCCGGCGGCGCTGGGCGGACTGCGCGTCGGCGACGTGATTCTGCAATGGGACGGCAAGCCGATCGCAGACGCCATGGAACTGACGCTGCAGATCGCACGGACGCCGGTCGGGACGAAGGTCGAAGCCGCGATCTTGCGAGTATCCGGACCGCAGAAGCTGACGATAACGATCGGCCAGCGGCCGGAAGATAGTAACGTCCGGCAATAGCGCGACGTGGCGAGACTGTCCGCCTGAGCCGCGTGTCTACGACGCCTCCAACGTCGTACCCCAGGGCCGAGCCGGGCCGCGCAGTTGAGCGTCGTCGTCAAGACGGCGGCTCTCCCGTTCCCACATATCGACCCATTGCGCCCAGCGAATCGGCGCGGCGGCGAAGAAGAGCCGCTGGCGATCGAGAGTCGGCAAACTACACGGCTCCGCGGGCGACACGAGCTGCGAAGGCTCCGTCGGCCGCGTCATGTCGTAAAGCACCGGAAGGTCGGCGCCGAGCGGCCAGACTAAGAGCCCTTGATCGCAAAAATCGTAGCGCGGAACGTCGGGCGCAAAACATTGCTCGATCTGCTCGTGCACGAATTCGACGCCGCACATTTTGTAAAAGCCTGAGACGGCCGACATAAACGTGCGAGCTTGCTCGACCGAGAGACGTTCGTACCAGGCGGGCAACGTCATGCGAGCCGTGAGCCAACCGGCTTGCTCTCGCAGAGTCAGCGTCAGCGGTTCCGCCGCTTCTTCGTCGTTGCCGATATCGATCTGCAGGTGATTGAGGCCGAGAACCACATGCTTTAGCTCCAAACCGAGCGGCCCGCAATGAGCGCTCATCCGCAGGATTTCGATGAACTCACGGGTGATGAAATGTTCGACGTCTTCTTCCATGTGGTCGAGGCGATCGCGGTACTTTCGTGAGCCGTCCCACGAGCCGACGGCCAGCGCTTTACGATCGGCGCGGCGTAACTTGGAGTAGGTTTTCGGAATGGTGCCGGAATGAAAACCCCAGCGGAGCAGACGCACGACCGATTCACCGTGGCTGCCGACCACTACGGGCTTCAGGTTCGTCGACCGGTTAGCTTCGTAAAGCCGCCAGTTTTCCTTGAGTTCCCAAACGAGGTAACCGAAGACGCCGGGAATAAGCCAGATCGTCGAAATCACCACCGTCCAAGCGTTGGCTTGTCCGAGCGTCGGAGCAAGCCAACTGGTGAACATCGGCGCGAGCGGCAGGATGATCTTGTGCGAGACCGTGACGACGGGAAAGTGCTTGATCGGGTTGACCTGCGGCTCGACCAGGAGCGTCACGCAGAAGCGAACGAGATAATTGATGAAGTACCAAACGAACCCGACCGCGGCTTTCACGCCTGTCGTCCACCGGTTCTCGCCCGTGCGAAAGCGGAGAAACTCATCGACGGCGTAAAGCATTCGTTCCATCGCTTCGAGCGCTTCGTCAAAGAACTCGGTGATGGCGTGGACGACGGTCGTGAAGATGCGGATCCGCAGATGGTGCCACGATCTGTGGCCAAGATCTCCCAGCCATTCATCGACGGCGCGGCCCCATTTGGAGTTCACCAAGAGATTGGCGACGACAAATACGCCGAGCCAACCCTGCCAACCGATCGTGCGGAATTGCATGAGCATCAGCAGTACGCCAAGCACGATCGTCGACACGAGCGGCTTAAAGACAAATTGCTGCAGCGCGCGATAAGCACCGGTGGCCATGAAGCGGCGCATGACGTCGGTTTCGAGCAGCCGCTTTGGCCAGACGACGAAGACGTCGTGCAACAGCCTGCCGATCGCCTTCAACACCTCCCAACATCCGGCGCGAAACGTCGGAGCGTAGAGCATGATGACGATACAGCCTAATAGCCCGATGAGCGGAGCGCTCCGAAGTTCCACGCCTCGTTCTTCGACAAACTTCTTCGAGAGCGAATGCTGGACGAAAGCCAGCACCATGTACGCGCCGCCGAACGGGATGACGCCGTATTTTGTGAGCAGACGGCCGATCGTCGTGCCGAAGGCCGCGGAACTGAGCCATTGCGGCACGCGACGATAGAACTCGCCACGTCGGTAAACGCCTTCCAGCTTCACGGCCAAAGCCGTATCGGCGCGGAGGGCTTCGTCGCCCGTCCAGAGTTCGCGCCAGTGGACGATGTCGCGGAGCTTAAGATTGTTGCGTGATACGGCGTCGCGCAAGTCCCCCATGTTGAAGAAGCCGCGGTTCACGACTCGGTCGAGCAGTTCTTCCACAAGCTTCTTGCGCGCGACCTCTTCCGGCCGGTTCCCGGCACGCAGCCCGACTTCGTCGAGCCCTTCCACGAGGTACGGTCGCAACGTGGCCCGCAGTTCTTCTTCCGCATGCTCAACCGCCGCCTCCAGCAAATCGCCGAGCTGTTTGCGACGCATCGCGGGTATTCGCAGCGAGGCCAGCCGATCGCGGGCCCCGCGCAAATGCTTGACGATCAATACCTCGCGCTGGTGCTTGAGTTCGCGCTTGAGCGGCCGGCGCGCGAAGCTTTTCAGCCAGCCCATCACATCAAGATGAAAGACGCCCCGCTCGTGGTCGAGGCAGGCCTTTTGCAGATCGTAAAGAAAGCGAGCTTCCGAATTCCAAATGCCGCGGGCCGCCAGCGGGAGCATCTCTTCCAGCAAGTCGCCCCAGGCGGTTTGCTGCGTGCCGACGACCTCAATGGCGTCGGCTAACCGCTGCGCCAAGTGCCGCAAATCTTCGCGGCCTTGTTCGCGGGCGGCGCGGGCGAGCTTCGGACCAATGCGAAGCGCGGCCCACCAGCGCATGAGCGAAGAGCGTACATCGTTGCCGTTGACGCGGGCCCGATCCGCAATGTTCATCATGCGGCAATAGAGGCGATCGGACTGCTTGCGGGGATTCGTCGCCGCGGGATCCGCGCGGCGTTCGACCAGCGTTTCTTCGTCGTCAACTGTTTGTTCGTGCGGTTCCGGGCTGCCCGGCAGCCGCGTGGCCGCGAACCAATGCTTGGCGGGGAAATCCTGTTCCAGCAAAGCTTCGACGGCGGACCAGTCGTCAATCGAAGGGAAATAGTCGGCAAGCAAGCGGGGAGCGAAGAACTTCAGCTCAAAGTAAACGGCGACGAACTCAATGTAGATCGACGTGTCGTCGACCGGCGGGAGGAGCATGTTCTCTTGTTTGAGAACCGTGCGAATTTCCTCAAATTGCAAACGCCCGATCGCGGCGATCCGCTGGTCGACCGTTTGCTCGTTGAGCCGGCCTTCCAGAACGCTCCGCTCCAACTCGACATGTACCCGAGCATGAAACAGCAGCCGCCAATACTTCAGCAGCACGCGGGGACGCGTGATCGCCGAAAGTTGCTCCGGTTCCGGCCGGGCGAGTAGAATGACGGTTTCCGGAACCTCGGCGGCCGACGGAATGCCGATCTCCGCCGGCTCGACGAATCGCAGCAGCGACTCACGGCCAAGAAAGTACGTCTTTCGGTGCGGAAGACGCAGGCCGGAATCCGACAGTTCGCGGTCTTTACGAATGACGCGGCGAACGATCCGGGCAGGGACCATAAAAGCGGTCGCGTCGACCGCGGCAACGGCGGACTCCAGTTCCGAATTGGTGACGCCCCAGACTCCCTTGTTTTCCATTCAATACACCCGCGCGAATGCCGCCCTGCACGCGATGCCGCCGACACCGCCTCATGCTAAATACCGATATCCTAAGTTTAGGACACGGCTAAGCCGCGAACAACGGAAGGTTTGGCGAAGGCCGCCGGGCCAGGGCGTGCGGCTAGACCAAAAACCATCGGTTTTCGCTTGCCTTAGCGGAACAGTGCAGCGGCAACACCGCGAGCTAGGCGAACTATCGGTTCACGGAACCAGTTCGATCTGGTCCGGATCACTTGCGATAACCTGATAAGTTTCCCCACGCTGCGCGATCACTCCGGTTGCCCGCACTTTGCGACCCCGGAAATGAGCCGGTGGATCGGAAATGCCCGCCGCTGCGAATTTCTCCAGACCGCGGGTGTTGATGACGACGGTGAATGTGCCTGCCGCCCGAAAGTCTGCTTGAGAGTTGAGAAACGCCATTCGCTCCAGCTTGTTGCCGCCGACCACGGTGAATTCGACGATCGCGTTCTTGCCGACGCTTTGCGCAACGTCGGCTAGCGGTATGGCGACGGGTGCCGGAAGCTCCGATGCAGGACTTGAAGCGGGTTTCGCCGGCCGCGGAGCCAGCGTCGGCACGAGATAGTCGGTCGGCGCGGGAGTCGGCTGCGCCGGCGTCGTATCAAGCGAGAGCGTCGTCACGAGCGGGCGATGGTCCGAGCCGAACGTGTCGTCGAACATTTCCGCCGGCGAAAACTTCGCGGCATTCGGGCCGCCGACGTAGATATTGTCGATCGGGGTGCTGGGAAACGATGGGAACGTCGTTTCGGAAATATGCCGCATGAGATTGGTCATGCGAATACCCGCGAGGCCAGTGAGAAGGGCGTGGGTTTCGTCGTAACCGTCGGTCGATTCCGAAGTCGTCGTATCGTCGCGGCGCAGATCGCGCCCGTTTTTCGGATCGGAGTGTCCGACGTTAAAATCGCCGGCAATGACGGCCGTGTGATCGGGGAACGTCAGCGCATCGCCGGCGACCGATCGCATGATCGCCGCCGTGACGAATTCGCGACGCAGGGCATTCTCACGATCGGCATCGCCGTCGACGCCGCGCGACGACTTAAGGTGCACGGCGGAGACCGTCAGACGAAGTTCGGGAATGCGCACCCAGAGGAAGCCGCGCGTGCCGCGAACGTCGTTGGGAACGGGGATTCCCAGTTTATAGTCGGCCGTGATCGGCGATTCGTCAGGGTCACCGTCGGAGAGATCGTTATCGGGCGTCGGGTCATATTCGACGACTTGGGCGAACGGATACCGGCTCAGTACGGCGACTTCCAGGGCCGTAAAGTCGGGCTCGTCGGACGGATTGAAGTTTGAACAGGCGACATAATAACCGGCGAGGCCCATCGCGTCGCGCACTGCCGTGGCGACCGCCGGTGTCACAACTTCCTCCAAGACCAAGACATCCGGACGCAATTCATCGCCGAGCTTTTTCAGTACCTCCTGACGCGCATGAATCGACTCCGGAGTGAAGCCTTCGTGAACGTTCCACGCGGCAACGCGGATCTCGGCGGCCCTTGCCGGCACGATGAAAAATGATACGCAGAGCAAGACAAACGGCATCGCCCAAACGGCGGAAATTCGACGCATAGCGGCAGGCACTCGATGTAAAAACGCGATTGATGCGTCCACATCATGCGCCAGGCGCAAAGAGCAGGCAACCCATTTCGGACGCCTGCGGCAAGGTCGAACTACAGCGGCATTTTCCAGAACCCAAATTGCCACGTTTCGAACAGCCGGCGTTGTCGATTGTCGAATTCCTGGCGACGGCGAGTTTCCTCGCGTTTACCCGGCGAGTTCGGATCGACGGTGCGCGTGATCCGCGCGTATTCCTCGAAGTTTGTTCGTGTGTTGTTCCATTCCACGAAATGGCGTCGATGAACCTTCTCCTCTTCCAGATACTTTTCGTCCAGCAGTTTCAGTTCGGCCGTGTACTGCCCCATTTTTTCATCTAATGCGCCATCGGAAGGCTTCACTTCACGGGCTTTGAATTCTTTATTATCGACCAGTTCGACGAGGTACTGCGCTTTCAGTTGGTTGTCGTGCCAGTCCTGCACGAGTACCGGCTCGCGGTTCTTGAGCAAAACCGTAAGGCCTTGGCGTCGGCCTTTGCGATACTCCGACCAGTAATCCAGTTCGCCGGCCGGCGACCACCCCCAAAACCCGCCGTCGCGTACGGCGTTGGTGAACTGCGCGACGAATCTCGGCGAGGCATGATCCTCCCGGAAGACGATGCCGGAGCCGTTCCATTTGCCGTCGCGCGGAGAAAAGGCAAATGCGCCGGTCAACTGCTCTTTAGCGTCGCCCTCCATAAAGTAGAAGACGTTCACGGTCGGAAACATCGTGACGACGCGTCTGCGGTCGAGGAACAGCATGTCGCTCGTCAGCCTGCGACCGCCGGGCAACTCAATGCCGCTAAACTCGAGGCGCTTCGGCGGCGGAGGAGCGGGCGCCGCCATCACGACGACCGTCGGCGCCGGTTTGGCCGTGGGCGTCGGAGTCGGCTTAATCGTCACACGGGGCGCGAAGCTGGGTCGCTCGACCTGCTTTGCGACCGGCTTGGCTTCCGATTTCTGTTCGGCCACCGGAGGCGGTTCGCAACCGCAAGTGACGGCGATCACGAGGGCAAGACACGGCAAACCAGCGTAACGCATACACGCCTCCAGGAAACAAAGCCCGAGTAAACGTGCGTCCGTGGCCTCAGAATTGTTCGGCATCCACCGAACAACCCGAGCATAGTCGCGCGGCGATATCTCACTCAACACCGATCTGCGCCGAATGTTTCGCAAACATTTAGCAACGAAGACGCGACATCGTGTCGCACCAAGTCCGCGGGAGTACGCCGGTGCGAGCGGAACCGATCTCTAGGCGCGACGTGCCAATTCCAAGCTGAGCGATTGCAGCAGGCCGGTGAGTGTCAGCATCCCGAGAATTCGCCGCTCGGCGTCGACAACGGCAAGCCCGTCGGCTCGCAGTTCATGCAGCTTCGAGGCGGCCTCGCCTGCCGAAGTTCGCGGGTCGATGATGCCGGCCGCTTCGGGCAACAGATCGCCCAGCGTCGCCGCGGAACTTTCCAAGACGGTAAAGTCGGATTCGTCCCCCAGCCACTGCAAGCGTCGTGCTCGACCGAGTTGGCGTTTCGATAAGACGCCGCAGGCCCGCAGGCCGTCGATTATTCCGATGTATCGGCTACCCGTCGCCTGCATGAGTTGCAAGGCTTCATCCGGCGACGCCGTCCGCTCGACGGTCGGCCGCCACGGTTGCATGGCCCGAGCGACCGGAAGCCGCCCGGTCCGGCAACCCAGTTCGGAATACTCCCGCAGGAAATCACGCGAGGTGACGATTCCTCGCAGCCGGCGGCCTTCCACGACCGGCACGGAATGGATATTTCGACGGAGCATAGCCTCGAGCACGACGAGCGGCGCCGCGTCGAGCGGAACCGACGTCACGTCGACGGTCATCAGTTGGCCGGCCGTCAGGATCGCGTCATCTTCGCCGTCGGTCGGACTCGCCGCGAGGCACCGGCTGACGTCGGTATCGGAAACGATGCCGCGCAGATGAAACTGCTCGTCGACCACCGGCACGTGGTGCAGTTCGTATTCGTCCATCAAACGCATGACTTGCGTCAGCGAATCGTCGAGACCGACGGTGATCGGGTTGAAGGTGACGAGCGTTTCCATAAGCGCGCCGTAGGCCTGGCAAGGTTAGAGGACTTGCAAGGCTACGTCGCCCGTAAACGACTGCGCTCGGCCGAACGTCGACGCTGTAACGGTCGTGCCGGTTGTACGGCCGTCGCAAACCGCTACTTCGACGTTGCCGGTGCGTCCGACGTCAGCACTTCGCGGACCTTTGCCAACAACTCGGGGTTCGGCACGTCCGTGGTTTCCATCGCCGCCAGAGCAAAGTTGTCGGCCACGATCTCTTCCGGATGGATGATGTAGCCCGTGTTGCCGCCGATCTGCGAAAAGAAGTCGGGAGCTTCCTTGAGCGGAACCAGCCGAGCTTTGTCGTCTTGAACAAGCGCGCGAGCCGCACCGGTCTTCGCATCTTGTTCGAGTACGAGAAGCTGCACGTCAATGAACTGGAAGAAACTCCCGCCGTCGCCGGCCTGCTCGCGGGCCCGAGTCGATAACAAGATCGGCGTCGCCGGCCGCGGTTGCCCGTCGACTTTGATCTGCAGCGCGTGCTCATGATGCGGCGCGTCGGGGTTCGTAATCTTCCGGTCCGCCACATCCGCGGGCAAAGCGACTTCGCCGCACTTCGTAAAACCGATCAGCCCGTAAAGCTCGTCACGCAGCGTCGGGTTGTGCCGCGACAACACATGAAAGAACTCGTGCCAGAGGAGCTTCTCGACCTCGGCGTCGTCCGCACCGAGCCGACCTTGCGGAAGCACCACGGCGTCGGCTCGGGTGTAAGCCGCACCGCTTTCGTCGGAGCCGTTGGTTTTGATCAGCAGCACACGCGGCGGTAACGCGCGGGCATAGCGACGGCCGCGGTCCTGCATCGCCGTCAGCAGCTTCGTCAGCCGCGTTTTCTCCTCGGCCGACCACTCGACGACGCTCGCCTTCACCACGGCCACGTAATCATCGACGTCGACGTCATCGGCCGTTCGCAACCGTACGGCCAAGTCGAGCGGGCTCAGTCGGCGGATATAGTCGTCGCGCTGCGAGAGCAACTCGCGGCCTTGCTCCGCCGTGGCAAAGACCACGGTCGACTTCTCGCCGAACGGCACGTCGCCCAGCACCGGCGACGCGATCAGAAGTACGAAACCAACGACGAGACAGCCGCGCATAGTTCATCCGTGAAAAGAGATACGAGACGACATCTTTCAGCCCGGCCGAAAAACCCCGGCGACGGCCGCCTAGCTCTCGCCCAAAACTTCGTTCAGCACGTCTTCGGAAACATAGATCGGCAGCGGCGGGTCACAAGTCACGGCCACGGCAATCGCGTCGCTCGGGCGGCTGTCGAGTTCCACGACTTCACCGTCTTGCTTAATCCGCAGCCGTGCGAAATACGTGTGATCCTTCAGCTCGGTGATCATCACGCTCTCAAATTCGCCGCCGAGGTTTTGCACGGCGCTGACGATCAAATCATGCGTCAGCGGCCGGGGCTTCTGCACACCTTTGACGCAGCGATCTATGCTCGTCGC
Source organism: Planctomycetota bacterium (assembly GCA_017303535.1). Taxonomy (GTDB): domain Bacteria; phylum Planctomycetota; class Planctomycetia; order Pirellulales; family PNKZ01; genus PNKZ01. Next base: position 1,581 of record JAFLCO010000066.1, on the reverse strand, counting down.
CTCGAAGATGCCGATCAAAATCGGAAACGACCGTTCGCCGTCGACCTCCTTGAGGAAGATCACCTGCTGATCGTTGATCTCGCTGATCACGATCCGCGACAGCTCCATTTGCACGGGCATACAAGATCCTTCAGGACGGACGTGCCCGACTTGGGCGATGAGATGCGTATCCTTGATTATAGGTGCGGTGCGAAACGGATTGCCAGTCCCGAGCAAGCAGGCCCTACTCTTTCGAGGGTAACCGAAACCAGGCCGCTTCGACCGGGAAAAACTGCGAGAGGTTCAACCGGTCGTAGCGGTAGTGGGCCAGCACTTTCAGAATCGCCTCGCGCTCGGTGCGAACATACGCCTCGTCCGGGCAAAGCGTAACGACCCACGCCGCGAAGCAGGGCTCGCGCATGTAGTCCTTCTCCAAATGCAGACGGGGCGAGGCTTTGTGCTGGAGCCGCAGGCCGGAGTTTGCCACTTCCACGGCGTCTTGCTCACTCCGCTGCGGCTTCCAGGACGGCATCATCACATGCCAATCGTGGTTGAAAACGTCGGTCCCGTTGACGTCGAACTTGTCGATCAATGTTAGGCTCTTCGCCGAAAGCTCCGCGCTGCCGCGCAAGCCGGCCGCGTAGGCCGACTTCAGTTTCAAATCTGTCTCCATCTCCCACAACGCCCGCAGTGCGGTGACGCCGACACTGCCCGTCCACGAGTGCCGCGGGCCCTGGCCGGGATCGAACACCATGCCGGTTCGGCAAATCGCCAGCCGCGTGGTTTGCGCCTTGCCAATCTTCTCCGTCAGCGCCGCGCGATACTTCTCGTTCCACGCCGCCTCGCCCGTGAACACGTGCATGGCCTTCAGAACGAAGAGCATCCGCGGCGCACCTTCCCAAGTCGGCTTCGTGAAGTCGCCCCGGTATTTCGACGCGCCCCCTTCGCACGGCATTCGCCAACCGTGATGCTCGAGCAGTTCCACGATTTCGCAGAACCGCTTGGTCAGCAGGCGCCGCTCGTCGTCGGTCGCGGGCACATCGTCCTGCAGGTAACGCCAGACGCCGTAAAGCCAAGGCATCGTCTGATCGTTCGAACCCATCGGGTAGGTCGTCACGCCGTCGTCGGCCACGCCGCGGGCGATGAACCCGGCGGTCGTCCCGCGCGACGCGAGGAACATCAGCCCATCGATCAACCGCCGAGCCTTCGCACGATCGGCCGGATCGCGCGTTTGCTTCCAACGATTCACGGCCGCGTCGAGGTAAAGGCCGTTGAACATCGGCCCGTCTTCCACCGGCACGCCCCACGACAACGCGCTCGGCTTCATCTCCCGGCATTCGGCAGGCGTCGGCCGCAGAAACTTCCCGTCCTGGTCGACATAGTCGAGCACCGTATCGTGCTCATCGACGAACCGCCGCCACAGTTCCGCATGGGCCTGATCGACGCCGGCCTTGGCCCGCTCTTCCAAGCTTTGCGCGCGTGCGCCCTTGGCGCCGTCGCCGACCAAAGCGACGAAGCACGCCAGCCCGACGACGAGGGGAAAAGAAGCTTGAAAACAACGCATCATCACTTCCCCTCCTGCAGCGGCGGCAGCTTCGCCCC
>JAFLCO010000065.1 GCA_017303535.1 Planctomycetota bacterium | reverse complement strand
ACGGGCAAAGCTACCGGTCCGCTGCTGCCGATGATTGCCGTGCCGACGACCTCGGGCACCGGCAGCGAAGCCCAATCGTACGCGCTGATCAGCGACGCCGAGACGCACGTGAAGATGGCGTGCGGCGACAAGCGAGCCGCGTGCCGCGTAGCCTTGCTTGATCCGACGCTTACCGTTACTCAGCCGCAACGCGTCACCGCGCTCACGGGCATCGACGCCATTGCTCATGCGCTCGAAACGTACGTCACGACGAAGCGCAACTTCATGTCGATTCTCTTCAGCCGCGAAGCATGGCGGCTGCTGGAGAGAAACTTTTCGCGAGTTCTCAAAGATCCCGGCGATCTCGAAGCCCGTAGCGGCATGCAGCTCGGGGCGTTTCTGGCCGGCACGGCCATCGAAAACTCGATGCTCGGGGCGACGCACGCCTTAGCAAACCCGCTCACCGCGCACTACGGCGTGCCGCACGGTCAGGCCATCGCGCTGATGCTGCCGCACGTCGTCCGGTTCAACGGCGCGATGCATAAAGATTGGTACTGTGAACTCTTGGCTTATGTGTCGGGCGTCAACGGTGCGCCGAAAACCTCGAGCGGCCCCGACGGATTGGCCGACTACCTGCGAGAAACCGCCGCGAAAGCGGGGCTCGAAACCCAATTGTCGCGCGTCGGCGTCAAAGAAGAGTCGCTGCAAAGCATGGCCGCCGACGCCGCCAAACAATGGACCGGCACGTTCAATCCGCGACCATTGGCCGTGCCCGACTTGCTCGAACTCTATCAAGCTGCCTACTAATAGTAATAAGGCGTTGAACCACCGATGCACACAGATGAACACCGACTCGGAAAGGAGCAGAGCATGAGCCGACTCGCAATTTTGTTCGTAGCTCTTCTGTGTCTATCTGTGTTCATCGGTGGTTCCTGCTCTGTGCTGAGTGCCGCCGAGCCGGCCGCCGCGGGCAAGACGATCGCGCCTTCCGCCGAAGCTTGGGCGATTTTCCGCGGCGATTCCCTGGCTCAAGGCGTCGCACTTTCGAAGCTCCCGGACCAGCCGGAGCTCGTCTGGAAGAAATCGATCGGCCGCGCCGCGATCGAAGCCACGGCCGTGATCGACGCCGGCGTGATCTACCTCGGCACGAACAACGACGACGCCAGCGGCGATTTCTACGCGCTCAACTTGGCCGACGGCGCGGAACGCTGGAAGTTTCACAGCGACGCCGGGTTCAGCAGCGCCGCCGGCATCCACGGCGGGCGCGTGTACGTCGGCAACTTCGACGGCCGCTGCTATTGCCTCAATGCGGCGGACGGCAAAGCCCTCTGGGGATTCGACGCCAAGACCACGGTCCACGGCGGGCCGAATTTCTACGGCGACAAAGTCCTCTTCACCTCCGAAGACGGCGCGCTCTACTGCTTGAACGCGGCCGACGGCAAACTCGCCTGGCAATACACGATCGACCAGCCGCTCTACTGCAGCCCGACGATCGTCGACGGCAAAGTCTTCCTCGGCGGCTGCGACTCGGCGTTTCACGTCGTCGACTTGGAAACCGGTAAAGCCGTGACCGATCCGATCGACATCGGCGCGCAAACCGGCAACGCGCCGGCCGTACTCGGTGACAGGGCCTACTTCGGCACGCTCGGCGGCGGCGTGCTCGCCGTCGATTGGAAGAAGCCGGCCATCGCTTGGACCTACGTCGGCGGCCGCCGCAAGCAGGAATACAAATCGTCGGCGGCGTTGGCCGGCGGCCTGGTCGTGCTCGGCTGCAACGATCGGCAGATCCGCGGCATCAAAGCCGACGACGGCAGCGAAGTCTGGACGTTCGCGGCGAAGGGGAACGTCGAATCATCGCCGGTCGCGGTCGGCTCGCGCGTTTACGTCGGCTCGAGCGACGGCCGGATTTACGGCTTGAATCTCGCCACCGGCGAACAAGAGTGGGAATACGAAACCGGCAGCGACGTCGTCGCCTCCCCGGCCGTCGCCGCCGGCCGAATGATCATCGGCGACATCGACGGCAACCTCTACTGCTTCGGCGGCAAGTGACTGTTCCTTGTTTTGAAGAACACAATAGGAGACTGTGGAGACGGCAAACGGGGGCTTTGGAGACGGGGAAAGAAAACAGAGGTTGCGATCAAGTCTCTTTCTTTCTGTTGTCCCCTCAGTCGCCTTTCTCCCGTCTCCCCAGTCTCCTAATTCCGAAAAGATCGATCCAATGACCACGCAACAGAAGAAAACCGAAGTCGGCAGTTACTTCATTGCCAACTACCCGCCGTTTTCGCAATGGTCGGCCGAAGGGGGCTTGGAAGACGTCGAGGCCGCGCTTCATTCACCGCCGCGCGAGGTGCCGCTCGGGCTCTATTTGCACATCCCTTTCTGTCGCAAACGTTGCAAGTTCTGCTACTTCCGCGTCTACACGGATAAGCACGCCAACGACGTCGAGCGTTACGTCGCCGCGCTGTCGCGCGAGATCGAGCTCGTCAGTAAGCTCCCGGTCATGGGAGGCCGGCCGTTTCGCTTCGTTTACTTCGGCGGCGGCACGCCGAGTTTCTTAAGCGCCAAGCAGCTCACGTCGCTCGTCGATCGCTTGCGAGCCAACATCAACTGGGACAAGGCCGAAGAAGTCACGTTCGAGTGTGAGCCGGGCACGCTGTCGCAAAGCAAGGTCGTCACGCTCCGCGAACTCGGCATCACGCGGCTGAGCCTGGGCGTCGAAAACTTCTCCGACGCCGTGCTCGAGGAAAACGGCCGCGCCCATCTCTCGGGCGAGATCTTGAAGGCCTGGGAGTGGATTCGCGACGCCGGGTTCCCGAACGTCAATATCGACCTCATCTCCGGCATGGTCGGCGAGACCTGGGACAACTGGCGCGAGAACATTCGCCGTACGATCGAACTGCAGCCCGAGAGCGTCACGATCTACCAAATGGAGTTGCCGTTCAATACGGTCTACTCCAAAGACATCTTGGGCAACCATGTCGAGACCCCCGTCGCCGATTGGCCGACCAAACGGGCCTGGGTCAACTACGCTTACGACGAACTGATCGCCGCCGGCTATCACGTCTCCAGCGGCTACACGCTGGTGCGCGATAAGAACAAGGTCAACTTCAGCTACCGCGACAACCTCTGGCACGGCAGCGATCTGCTGGCCACGGGCGTCGCGAGCTTCGGCCACGTCTCCGGCGTGCACTATCAAAACCTCGCCGAGTGGGAACAATACCTGGCCGCGCTCGAGGCCGGCCGGCTGCCGCTCATGCGAGGGCTCAAAATCACGTCGCACCAAGCGATGGTCCGTGAACTGATTTTGCAGACGAAAACCGGTTCGCTCGACTTGGCGTACTTCCGCGACAAGTTCGGCGTTGATGTTCTCGACAAGTGGCGCGGCGTGTGGGACGAGTACCGCAACGAAGGGCTGCTTTCCTACGACCAGGACAAAGTGCAACTTTCCCGCGACGGGCTCCTCTGCGTCGACGGGCTGCTGCCGGCCTTCTTCGAGCCTGAGATGCAAGGCGTGCGGTACACATGAGCGACGGCCCGACCGCCGGCGACGAACTCGTCTTCATGATGGGGAAGTTCGCCGCCAAATTTCCGACCGACCGCCGGTACGCCAAAAACCACATGTGGGCCAAGCGTGAAGGCTCGGTCGTGTGGTTTGGTTTCTCCGCCTACGCGGTGCGGCTGCTGCAAGACGTCTACTTCCTCGAATGGTCGGTCGACGCGCCGACGCGCCTCCGCGAGAAGCAAACCATCGGCAACATCGAAAGCAGCAAAGCCGAAAGCGAACTCTACGCCCCGGCGGCCGGCACATTGACCGAGTTCAATATGTTGCTGATGAAAGATCCGACGCCGATCAACGTCGACCTCTACGGCGCCGGCCGGCTATTCGCGATGGAGTGTGACGACACCGGCATGCTGACGCCCGAGCAATATCAGGATCATCTCGCGGCGGCCTGGAAAATTGCGGAAAAGACGATCAAAGGACAGATGAACGAGTAGCCGCGGAGGAAGTCAGAAGTCAGAATGCAAAAGGCAGAAGTTTTTTGCGTTCGTCGTTTTGCGTTTTGCATTCCGCCTTTTGAATTAACCCGCCATGCCGCGTAAGTTGACCGTCGTCATTTCCCAAGGGCAGAGCGCCAATCCGGCTAAGCGCAAGCTGGAAGAGGACGTCGTGGCCGGGCTGCTGTTCGAGCGGGGCGTCGAAGTCACGGTCGTACCGAACTTGTACGACCTCACGCCCGACGGCACCGGCATGCTCTGCCTGCAAGGCATCTCGGGCGACATGGTCGTCGTGAGTTGGCTCTTCAGCCGGGCCGCCTTCTGGACTCTCGACCGCAACGGCATCCGCGGCCGCGAAGGCAAAGTGGAACTCGTCAACGAGGCCGAAGAGGACGAGGACGAAGATTCCGACGGCGACGAAGCTGCGGCGGCCGACGACAAGCCGCGCGTGCTGGCCTCGCGGGACGTGCCGAATCGCGTGATCTACTGCCTCGACTTCAAGGCCCGCAATCTCGCGCAGCCGTTCATCGAAGAGATCCTGCGCATCAAGAAGCTGGCCGAAGCGCAGCCGGTGAACATTCTGATGAACTGGATCGGCGGCTCGCCGACTCCTGCGCAACAAGTTCGCTTCGACGCGCCGACGAATACGACGAGCGGAGTCGATGCGGCCGGCAAGCTCGATGGATCGTCGCCTGCCGGCGCCGGCCCAGGTATTCACCTGGGGCTATCGAATGAAGCGCCCGCTGATGCAACTCCTGCGGCCCCCACGATCATCGCCGAAGAATCGAATCGCCGCTGGTACCCGGTGATTGATTACGCCCGCTGCACGAATTGCATGGAGTGCATCGATTTCTGCTTGTTCGGCGTCTACGGCGTCGACAAGGTCGATACGATTCTGGTCGAGCAACCGGACAACTGCCGCAAAGGTTGCCCTGCTTGCAGCCGCGTCTGCCCCGAAAACGCGATCATCTTCCCGCAGCACAAAACGCCGGCCATTGCCGGCAGTCCCGAAGGAGCGGCCGGCGCGTTCAAGATCGATCTCTCGAAACTCTTCGGCGCACCGGACGCGCTGGAACAAGCGGTGCTCGAACGCGACGTGGAACTCGTCGACGCCGGTCGTGCGGCCGTGGGTATGGCGGTCGGCATTCCGAAGCGGCAGACCGAGAAAGCCGCGGCGCCCAAGGACGATCTCGACAAGCTGATGGACAGCTTGGACGACTTGGACCTGTAAGCGGCTTAAGCTTGCGGATCGCGCGTCACTTGCGATTACGTTTTTTCTGCATCTTTGCGGCCTTCGCCTTCTGCTTGGCCCGCGTCGCGGCCTTGGCTTCTTTCTTCCGCTGCTCGCGGAGCCGCTCGCGCTCTTCGGGCGACATGTCGTAAGCGAACGGTGTGACGAATCGTGCGTTTGAGCGCCGCGCCAGTTGCTCGCGATAGCGACGAAGCTCGGGAGAATCGACGCCGTTAAGCTCGGCGCCGTAGACGTTTATCCCCGGCGGCAGTTGGAGTTCTGCTTCCACCAGCGGCCAGTCGCCGCAAAAGAATTCTGCGACGGCTCCGGCCTCGTACGCCTGCCGAATCGTTTCGCCGGTTTCGATCGCTCGCAAATCGATCAACGCCCCGACGATGCAGCCGTTGATCGCCCGCCGCTCAGAGAATTGCTCCGATGCTTCCTGATCGCCGGCGACGCATCCCGCCTCCAACGCCGCGGCCAAGTGCGCAACGCACTCCGCCCGCAGTTCGGGAAGCCGCGTGCCAAGTTTGCCCAAGGCGCTCGCCGCGCACTGCCGAGCGTAATCGCAGCGTCGCTCGTCGCGCACTGCCGCGACGAGCCTCGGCAACGCCGATTCGCCGAGCAACGCCGCCGTATGAGCGAGTTCCTCGTTGAGCCATTCATCCTCGGGATCGTCGTCGAGCGCGCGAAGCAGCAAGTCGAGCGCGTCGCCGCAGCCGAACTCGACAAGCGCTCGCCAAGCGTGCAGCGGAGCGAAGAAGTAGCGGTCGTCGTCCCACGGCCCTTCATGCAGCCGGTCGTCGAGAATCATCCGGCGCAATTCGTCGGCGTCGTCGAGCGTGAGCCCGAGTTCCGCGTAGTAGCCGGGCGTCGGCTCACGGCGAATCGGCTCGTCGCCCAGGGTCAACAACCGCTCCACGCTCGTGTTATAAATGACGTTCGCCATGCCGCACCTCCTTGCCGAAGGCCGTCGCTCCAGTGGCCGGCGCTCAACATACCGCGCCGCCTCCAATTCGGCAAAATCCACTGCGGCCTTAGTCCGAGTTTGACCCGATCACTCGCTCGCGCCGAAGGGTTCTTCTTGTCGGCGACTTCTGGGGTGCTGCTTGTCGCGGTAAGAGATTTCGCCCCCGAAGCCGCCAAGGGGTAGACACATGTTGCTTGTTATCACCGGCGATCATTAAGATTCTCGGTCGGCGTCGACCTCCCTTTTTCAAAGTAGGCACGGAGATTTGCAGAGTGGCGATCAATTTTCTCACGGATTATCCCAAGACCCTGACCAACAAGGCTTGGCAAAAAGAAAAAAGCGTCGCCGACAAATTGAAGTCGAAGACGAAGACCGGCCTCGGCGAAGACCTTGAAGCTGCGGAAAAGGCCTGGAACAGCATCAACTTCGAATGCATGATCGCCGACAACGCGATGTTCGCCGTCGACAAAGGGGGCAAGTATCGCGGCGAGGAGGAGTTTGATTTCGCCAAGGGCGTGGCCACGGCGGAATTGAAGAATTCCGTAGCCGTCGCCCGCAAGGTCTTGATGCGGGCGTCCGGCACGGCTCGTGACACGTCTATGAACAAAGACCTGTCAAAAGACGCCATCAAGAAAGCCCAGGAAATCTCCAAAGGCCTGCTGGATCTGGAAGCCAAGCTCCGCGACATCACGCTCGACGACTTTGACGAGAAGAAGCAGCGCTTCACGCAGCTGAAGGCGATGCAGCTAAAAGCGCTGGCGAAAGATATCGTGAATCTCGAAAAGGCGCTCATCGCCGTCGCCAAGACGCCGACGCTGGAATTTTGGAACGACAACGTGAAGCAAAAGTTCCGCAGCGTCGGCAACACGCTCGGCAACTTCAACGAGTTCAAGGAAGAGTGGAAGACCTGGCAACCGTGGGACGGCTTTCAAGCCGAACGCCACCCGCTGGTGAAGGCCAGCAAGAAGAAAGACCCGGCCGTCGAGGAGAAGGCGATTAAGCTGATCTTGAAAGAGACGATTCCGGAACTGGCCAAGCTGAAGAAGAAAGTGGCCAACGGATAACCGATGCGCCAAGTCGCCGGACAGTGACGTCCGGCGACTGCCCCGCGGTCGACGCCGGAAGCCGTTGCGAAAGCTTCGCGAGTCAGCTCGCCGATGATGTCGTCGCCTCGATCGTCACCGGCACGCCGCCGGTTGAGCCCGCCGTGTTGGCCACGCGTTGCTTCTGGGCCTCCGCGGGCACGACGTAGTTCAGCCCGCCGGCGTAGGCGCCGAAGTCGTTGAAGGCGAACTTCTTCACGAGCCGGTAAGCCCAGCTGCGCTCGGGAATCTCATGGCCCGGGTCGTATTGCGACGGGCGGCATTCCATCGCGTCGAGTTCCGCCAAGGCCGTGCCGCGGACGGTCGTATCCTTCGCGCCGTGCTTCACCACGAGCTCTTTGAGCAAGTCCGGACGCTCGAGGACGATGCAGCCGCGCGTGCTCGTGGCGGCCAGCTTACGGAAGTCGCGCAAGAATTCCGAACCGCCGATCACGTCGCGCAGCGGCCGGGCGTCGTGAATCGACTCCTTGGCAAACTGCACGATCGGGCACGGCTCGATGTCGCCCCAAGGACTGACGTGGTGCGTAAAGCCGGTCGCGGCCGGGCAAAGAGCCTTGCCCGCGCCGTCGTAGTAGGCGTCGATCACGGCGATCGGTTTCGTGGCCCGCGTGTCGACGACGAACTGCCGCACGCGCCGCTGTTGCTCGGGCGTGAGGCAAAGCTCCGGATGCGGTTCCGGGCCGACGGCGCGATACGTGTGGTACCACATGTACATCGCCCCCATCTCGATGAGCCGGTCGACCCAGCGCTCGGTGAGCAAGTCGTCGATGTTCGTGGCGCACAAGCTGGTGCAAACGCCCGTCAGCAGCTTGTTTCGCAGGCAGGCGTGAAGCCCTTCCATCGTGCGGCTGTAAACCTCGGGTCGGCCGCGGCGGACGTCGCTGATGATCTCCGTTCCTTCAATGCTCACCAGCGGCGTAACGTTGCCGGCCTTCCGCAAACGCTTGGCGACGGCGTCGTCGATCAACTGGCCGTTGGTGAACACTTGAAAGTAGCAGTCCGAGTGCCGCTCGAAAATCTCGAGCACCTCGGGATGCATAAACGGCTCGCCGCCGAGAATGCCGAAGAAGCTGTTGCCCATCTGCTTCGACTCGGCGATCAACCGATCGATGGCGGGCAGATCGATCGTGTGCTGCTTCGCGGCGACGTCGACCCAACACCCTTGGCAGCGGAGGTTGCAGCTATTGATGATTGAGATGTAGAGAAACGGCGGAAAGAACTCGCCCCGTTTTAGACGCCGCTTATGTTTCCAAACGGCCACGGCTCCCTTCGCACCCATGTTCCACAGGAGCTTCCAAACCAGACGCTTGTCGGTTTCCAGCAGGGCGCGTTTGGCGAGGCGGAGATACATGGGCGAGCTTGGAGACGGGAGCCGGGAGCCGGGAGCCGGGAGCTAAGAGCAAATTCAACCAAAGCATTAGCCCCCGGCGAGTCGCCGGGGGCAAGCGTCGTTCTCCTAGTATAGACGACGAACGCTCGTGCGTCCCGCGGGACTCCCGCACGTATGTACGTGCGACTATTGAATGAGTCGGCCGACCCTTGAACGAATGGTCGCCCCGCCTACGATTGAGGCGACCATGATCGACCGCCCACGATTACTTGCCGCGTATGCCAAGGCCCGGGAGGTGCTGCTGGCGGAGCGCGTGCCGGAGGGGCACTGGGTCGGCGAACTCTCCTCCAGCGCCTTGAGCACGGCCACGGCGGTGAGCGCCCTCTCCATCGCGGCCCGGCACGCCGACGTAGCGACGCGCACACAATACGAAGCTTTGATCGCGGCCGCCTTGCAGTGGATCTTCGCCCGCCAAAACCCCGACGGCGGTTGGGGGGATACCGACAAGAGCCTGTCGAACATCTCGACGACAATGCTCGTGCGAGCGGCCGCGCACCTCGCCGAACAAACCGCGTCAACAGCGAGCCGGGAGCGTGAGCGACCGGAGTCTTACGTCGGTTCCGCCGCGCTACAACGCGCCGAAGATTACATCGCCGCCCAAGGCGGCATCCCCGGCCTTCGCCGGCGTTACGGGCGCGACAAAACCTTCGCCGTGCCGATCCTCACCAATTGCGCATTGGCCGGGCTCGTGCCGTGGCGCGAAGTGAGTGCCCTACCCTTTGAAGCGGCTTGCCTGCCGCAATCGTGGTATCGTTTCGCGCGGCTGCCGGTCGTCAGCTACGCGATTCCCGCGCTCGTCGCGATCGGACAGGCGAAATACTTTCACGATAAACCTTGGAACCCGATCGCCCGCGGCGTTCGAGCCCTCTCGATCAACCGCAGCTTGAGCGTTTTGCAAAAGATGCAACCGGCCAGCGGCGGGTTTCTTGAAGCCACTCCGCTGACGAGCTTCGTCGTCATGAGCCTGGCCAGCATCGGCCGGCACGATCACCCAGTCACGCAGCTCGGGCTCAAGTTCCTCGTCGACTCGGTCCGCCCCGACGGCAGCTGGCCGATCGACACGAACCTCGCCACCTGGGTCACGACGCTTTCGATCAACGCGCTCGGCACGCGCGACGGCACTGACCACCTCACGCCGCAACTTCTCGATTGGCTCCTCTCGTGCCAGCACACCGAACGCCATCCCTTCACCGGCGCCGACCCCGGCGGCTGGGGCTGGACAGACCTTAGCGGCGCGGTGCCGGATGCCGATGACACGCCGGGGGCGATGTTGGCGTTACACGGTTTTCGAGAGCTCGTCGACTGGGAAGAAAACGATTCGTTAAGTGGCACTCTACGTGTGGCCCACCACTGGTTACTTGCGTTACAAAACTCCGATGGCGGGTGCCCTACTTTCTGCCGAGGTTGGGGAAAGCTGCCTTTTGATCGAAGCGGTACGGATTTGACCGCTCATGTGATTCGTACGTTTCCGGGTTTCCTCGAAGACAATCTTAAATACGATCAAGACCCCGCAGCCACGATCAAATTTTTCGTGGAAATGAGGGAAGGTGAGATAAGGAAAGCCACAAAGCGAGGATTTAACTTTCTGCGATCCCAACAACGTTCCGACGGCTCCTGGCTCCCGCTGTGGTTCGGCAACCAGTGGGGCGACGACGATGAGAACCCGCTCTACGGCACGGCCCGGGTCCTGTTGGCCTACCGCGACCTCGGCCGCATGGGTGACGTGCCGGCGATGCGCGGCATCGACTACCTGCTGACCAAGCAGAATGCCGACGGCGGTTGGGGAGGCCCCGGCATCAATGGGGAAGGCGGAATGGGGAAGGCGGAATGTCGGGTACCCGCGCCAAATACAGGTCATTCCCCATTCCCCATTCCCACTTCCCCATTCGCCTCGTCCGTCGAAGAAACGGCCGTCGTCGTCGAAGCCTTGTGTGCCGCCGCCGATCATCCCGAGGTCCGAAAAGCCGTCGAAAGAGGGGCTCTGTGGCTGGTCGAAGCCGTCGAAACCGGCCGGTCACATGAGCCGAGCCCGATTGGTTTCTACTTCGCCAAGTTGTGGTATTATGAGAAGCTCTATCCGCTCATCTTTACGGTCGGCGCGCTACGGGCCGTCGTCGAACTGGGCGGACACGACACACAACTTCCCGCCTCCGGCCTAGCGCCTAGCTCCTGACGCCTAGCGCCGGCCGAATCCCCCGCCCTGCCCCACATTCCGGAGTTCGGTTCTCTTGGCGACTGCACCTCTGAACCCGACCGAACACGTCCATCTTGCCGATACGCTTTCGCCCGCCGAAAGGCTGGCCGCGGAAACGGCCGGCTTAAACGGTAACGGTGACGGCAAGCGTAAGTCGAAACGTCGCGACACCAGCAAGCTCAAAGAAGTCCCCGGCACGCGCGCCGAGCGCGACTCGTTGCGGGCCCGGTGCCGCGAAGTCGCCGCGAAGCTCGATAAGTCGCGGCCGATCACCAAAGACGAACTCGAAGGGATCTGCCGCCGCACGCTCGACGAAGCCGGCCTTCCGGAAAGTTTCCTCGGCTGGACGATGGTGGTACTCGCCAGCGAATTCTGGGAAAGCCAGGTCGCGGCGGTGCCGTTCAACCGCCGGCTGTTCCTGTTGCCGCATTGCTTGAAGCACGCCGAGGGTTGCCCGGCCGACTACGACGACTTCGGCCTCGATTGCCGCAAGTGCGGGGCGTGCAGCATCGCCGACTTCCGCACGGCCGCCGAAGACCTCGGTTACAAAGTCCTCGTGGCCGAAGGCTCGCCGATCGTCTTAAAGATCATCGTCGGCGGACATGTCGACGCGATCTGCGGCGTCGCTTGCTTGAACGTGCTCGAAAAGGCGATCGATAAGATCCTCTTGGCCGGCATCCCGTGCGCCGCCGTGCCGCTGCTCTCCAGCGATTGCCGCAACACGAGCGTCGACGAAGACCTCGTCATGCAGATGGTCAACCTCCGGCAGCCTGAACCGGAAGTGAAGACCAAGAGCTACGTGCACCTGATGCGGGCCGCGAGCGGAATGTTTGAACAGGCCGAACTCGAACGCTTGGTGCCGCGCCTCCGCGGCGGCCCGCGCCTCGCCGAGGTCAACGGCCAGGGGATCGGCGCGCTCGATCCGGTCGCCGGCACCGAGGCGATCGCCTACGACTTCCTCGCCAAAGGGGGCAAGCACTCGCGGCCGTTCATCACGCTGGCCGTTTACGACGCTTTGACGGGAGCGAAAGGTGCCGCGGCCGACGGTGCCGCGCACCTCGCGCAGATTCCGGATTACGTGAAGCGCACGGCGATGTCGATTGAGACCTTCCACAAGGCCTCGCTCGTGCACGACGACATCGAAGACGACGACCAATTCCGCTACGGCGACGAGACCGTTCATCGCAAGTACGGCATCCCGACCGCGATCAACGTCGGCGATTACATGATCGGCCTCGGCTACCGGCTCATCTCGCGCGACGCCCGTGCGATGGGGCCCGACGTTGCCGCAGACATTCTCGATCGCTTGGCCGACGCCCACATGAAGCTCAGCGAAGGCCAAGGGGCCGAGCTTCTCTGGCGCGACTCGCTGCAAAAGCAACTCGCTCCGCTGGATGCGTTGAAGATCTACGCGCTAAAGACCTCACCGGCGTTCGAGGCGGCCCTCTATTCCGGCCTGCGTCTCGGCGGCTGGAAGGAAGAAGCCGCACCCGCCGAGCAGGCGACAAGCAACGGTGCCGCAGCCAACGGCAAGTCGAAGGCCGATGCGAAGCCCGGCGCTTGGGTCGGTCAGTTCGCGCGGCACCTCGGCGTGGCGTTCCAAATCCTGAACGACCTCAACGACTGGCGCGGCGACAACCACAACAAGCTCTCCGCCGGCGGCGATGTGCTCGGCGGCCGACCGACCGTACTCTGGGCACTCGCGCTGGAAGGCCTTTCCGCAGAGCGTCGGGCCGAGTTGCTCGCGCTCACTGAGCAGAAGCAAGCCTCGTCGCAACTCGTCGCCCAGGTCCGAGCGCTGTACGAAGAAGCCGGCGTGTTCGCGAAGGCCGAGAAACTGGTCGACAAGTACCAAGAGCGGGCCGAAGCCCTGGCCGACGAAGTCGAGCCGGAAGAATTGCGCCGCTTGCTCTATTATCTAATCGACACCGTGCTGGAACGCCCCGCCGCCGAAACCTCCCCCACCACCGGACCGGTTGCCGTAGAAATTCTCGGCCTCACGCCGGTTCGCCCCGCCTAAATTCCTAAAAAGTTTGTCACCACGGAGGCACGGAGAGCACGGAGCAAAGGAAGTAATCGAAGGCTTCTTCTCTCCGTGTTCTCCGTGCCTCCGTGGTGAAACATGCTCGTTGCCATGACCGAATCTCCCGACCTCGCAACGTTGGCGGCTTTGTTCTACGCCGCGCCTCCGGCCGGCTCCGGCGTACGCGAGTTGAACGTCGCCGAGCTGGTTGTCGACAAGCTCGGCCGATTCACGCGCGTCGACGAAGCGTCGCTCCCCGCCGGAGAGCGCGAGCTGCTCGCCCATCACTCGCACATGACTGTCGCGATGGAGCGGTTTCACGACAGCCCCGTCGACGTCGAGGTGCTCGATCGCCGTACCGACGGCCATCACTACTCCCGCAAGATTCGCCTGCGCACGCAACGCACCGGCCGCGTCGTGCAGTTCGGCATCGTGCGGTTGAACCTCGACTATCTCGCACCCGACGTTCGCGAGGAAGTCGTCTCCGAGCGCACGCCGCTGGGTCGCGTACTGATCAACCACGGCGTGCTCATGCAGGTGCGGCTGACGGCGCTCTGGCGCATCGACCCGGGCCCCGACATGTGCCGGGCCTTGGAAATGTCCGCGCCGAGCGTGATCTACGGCCGTACGGCGATGATCGATTTCGAGACGCAGCCGGCAATCGAACTACTGGAAGTCTCGGCGCCGCTTGTTTCGAGTAAGTAGCGCGATGCAGAATCGGCGGAGCGTTAACGGCCGGCTTACGCCGGCCGCTCGCCGTATAATGCACAGACTGTGAGTTTCGCCCCCGCTTGACGTCGTTCGCATGAAGATCATCTACATCGCTTCCGGCGCCGCCGGCATGTACTGCGGTATGTGCCTGCACGACAATACGCTCGCCGCCGCCATGATCGCGGCCGGCGAAGACGTGTTGCTCGTGCCGACGTACACGCCGCTGCGTACGGACGAGGCCAACGTCAGCAAGGTCCCGCCGATGATGTACGGCGGCATCAACGTCTACCTCCAGCAGATCTCGCCGCTCTTCGGCAAACTGCCGCGCTTCGTCAAACGGATGCTCGATTCGGAGCGGCTGCTGAACCTCGTCAGCCGGTTCGCTTCGAGCGTGCAAGCCGAAAAGCTCTCGCCGCTCACGGTCTCGATGATTCAAGGGGCCGACGGCCGACAAAAGGTCGAACTCGACAAGCTCACGGCTTGGCTGCGGACCGAACGGCCCGACGTCGTCCATCTCTCCAACGCGATGCTCGTCGGCATGGCCGGGCCGATCGCGCAGGCCACCGGAGCGCCGGTCGTTTGTTCGCTCTCGGGCGAAGACATTTTTCTTGAAAAGCTGATCCCGCCGTATTACGAACAAGCTCGAAAGCTGCTCCGCGAGAAGGCGCATGACGTCGCGGCGTACACGGCTCTGAACCGTTACTACGCCGACTTCATGATCGATTACATGCAAATCGATCCGGAGCGGGTTCACGTGATCCCGCACGGCCTGAAGTTGCACGGGCACGTAAAGCGCAAGCATCGCATGGCCGGCGATCCGGTGACGATCGGCTACTTCGCTCGCATCTGTTACGAGAAGGGCCTGCATCTACTGGTCGAGGCGTTTAAGAAGTTGCACGAGCGTCCGGGCCTGCCGCCGCTGAAGCTCGTCGCCGCCGGTTACCTGGGCAAGGCCGATCGCCCGTACTTAGCGAAGCTCGAAGAGCGGCTGAGAGATTGGAAGCTCCACGACAAGTTCGAGTATCGCGGCGAGCCCGATCGCGACGAGAAGATTCGCATCCTGCAATCCTTCGACGTGATGAGCGTGCCGGCCGTGTATCGCGAAAGCAAAGGGCTTTCGATCCTGGAAGCGCTGGCCAACGGCGTGCCGGTCGTGCAACCGGCGCACGGTTCGTATCCCGAAACGATCGAAGACACTGGCGGCGGTCTGCTGTTCGAGCCGGAAAACGTCGATGACTTGGCGGATAAGCTCGAACGCTTAATTCGCGATGCGGATCACCGTCGTACGCTTGGCGAGCGGGGGCACGCGGCCGTTCATGCCCGCTACGACGATCGCCGGATGGCTGAGCAGACGATCGCCCTCTATCGTCGGCTGGTCGAAGAGCAGGCCGAGCGGCGGGCTCGCAGCACCGGCACGGTGGTTCACGGCGACGCCACGTTGCGGTAAGCTACGCCGCCCATAAACACCGGACATCCGATGACCGCCGCCTCCGAAAATTCGGCCGCCGACAATCCGCCGCCCGATCGCTACCGCCGGCGGATCCAATTCCGCGACACCGACGCGGCCGGCATCGCGCACTTTTCGACCTTCTTCCTGTTCATGGAAGAAGCGGAGCACGAGTTTCTCCGTGCCCGGGACTTAAGCGTCTTGATGCACGACGAAGTCGGCGCGATCAGTTGGCCGCGGGTCGCGGTGAAGTGCGATTACACGAGTCCCGTGAAGTTTGAAGACGTGCTGGACGTTGATGTTTCGCTCACGCGCGTCGGCGAGAAGAGCGTGACCTACGCCTTTGCGTTTTCCTGCGAGAGTCGTGCAGTTGCTCGCGGCGAAATCACCGCCGTCTGTTGTCGCGTCGGGGAGAACATCGCTCCGAAGAGCATTTCGATTCCGGAAGATATTCGGGCCAAACTTTTTGCGACGCCCACCGAGCGCGGAGACAAGCTCCGCGGCTAAATGCGTGCTGAATTTCTGCGCGACGCGTCCCTCATTCCCCACTCCCCACTCCCCACTCCCCATTCCACACTCCCCACTTGCCTCGCCCTTTTCTCGAAGACGTCACGATCCGCCTCGCCCAAGGAGTAAATCTGCTCCCCGAGTCGACGCGCGCTCGTCACGCCGAATTTTTGAAGCGGCAACAGCGCGACGACGGCGGGTTCGCCGGCCGTGAAGGGGCGAGCGATCTCTACTACACCGGCTTCGCCCTGCGCGGCCTCGGGATGGTCGGCGAATTGCATGGGCCGGTCGCCGAGCGAGCCGCGGCATTCCTGCAATCGCGGCTCTCGGGCAGTGCGCACATCGTCGATTTCCTGTCGCTCGTCTACGGCGGCATGCTGTTGGAAATGTCGGCCGGTCTCGACATCTTCGCGTCGTCGCAAGTCGGCTGGCGCGAACAAGTCTCCGCGGCCCTGGAGCGGTTTCGTCGCCCCGACGGCGGTTATGCGAAGACCGACGAGGGGCAATCGTCGAGCACTTACAACACGTTTCTCGTCGTCATCTGCAACGAACTCATCGGCCGGCCGATCGTGGAACCGGCGCGGATCGTCGACTTCGTTCGCTCACGACGCCGCGACGACGGCGGCTTCGTCGAGATCGGCCCGATGACCCGCAGCGGCACGAACCCCTCGGCCGCGGCCGCCGCCCTGCTCCGCATTCTCGACGGTTACGACGACGTGACCCGCGACGAGTTGATCGACTTTCTTGTCGACGCCCAGACCGACGAAGGAGGCTTCCGCGCCAATACGCGGATTCCGGTTGCCGACGTTCTGAGCACGTTCACCGCCGTACTGACCTTGACCGATCTCGGAGCGCTCGACGAAATCGACAAGGCCGCGGCCCGCCGCTACGTGCAGTCGACCGAACTCGAAACCGGCGGGTTCCTCGGCGGAGTTTGGGACTCAGGCACCGACGTTGAGTACACGTTCTACGGACTCGGGGCCTTGGCGCTGTTGGCCGAGCCCGCCGAAGCGCCGAAATAAGTCGATGATCGGTCGGCCGCGAGTTTAGACGGCGGCCGGTTCCAACACTGCGTTGACGGCCAGCGTGCCGCTACGGAAATGCTTCAACAGCCGGGCTGCCAGCGACGGATCGGCGGCGAAGCGCGGGCGCGAGAAGCCTGCGCCGAAGAAATCGGCGAAGCCCGGCGTCTTCGCGAGGGCCTGTCGATCGGCGTTGAAGAAGCCCATGCTCCACTCGGCGAAGCCGCGCTCGGCGACGTTGAGCCGCACGAGTTCGCAAACGTCGGCATGACGAGCGTCGGCCGAGATCGTTTCGAACAGCGTCAGCACCGTCGCTTCCGGCCCCTCGAGCACCTGCAGAAACTCGCCCCGATGATGGACGAGCATCCCCGTCACACCGAGCGATTCATTGTTGGCGCGAGCCTTGGCCAGTAGGCTCGTCAGTTCCTTGTCGGAAAACGGACGAACGGCGCGGCTCCAATAGATCAACTGCAACATCACGGCACTCGCGACACGAATCCGAAAGCGGAACGTGCAAACCTAGCACACGGTAAACACCCCGGCGGTTGCCTAAAACCACATTTGGACGCGTCGTAGCGATCGTGCGGACCGAGCTGGTGGTAGGCAAAATCGCCGTGCCTTACCCACTACGAGCGACGCGGGGCGAAATGAGGTGGCTTTGGCCGATCGCTGGTCCGTATGATTAACTTTGTCGAGATGTTCGCTCGTGGAAACGTTCTATGTCGCGATTTCTCTTATCGTTGCTCGTCGCGGCAACGGCGCTGGGTTGCAGCCCGTCGGCGCCGCCTACTGCAGAGTCACCTCCGTTTCAGCACGCGCCTCCGACGCCGGAACTGTTGAAGTTCTTCGGTGGAAAGGAGAACCTCGAAGAGGCCCGCAACGCTTGGTCGAGCAGTCAACTCTATTTTCTCGATTCCCAATCACGACCGTCGCATCCGGGCCCACCAATGTACACTCGCGATCTTGTGCCGCGACTTACCGAATTGATTGGAGCGGCGGACTCCTATGACTGGAGTAAACCGATTGACGGCGAGTTTATCCCAGACATTCAAATCGAGTTTCTGGGCCCTCGGTACTTCAATGCGAGTGGCAAAGAGACTTCGAAAACAAGTGTCGTTGTACGAATGGATAGGAAAACGAAGATCGCAGAAGTTCGCGCTAATTCAATAGTGCAAGGCCGCGCGAGTTTCGAGCCGATGGCCGAGCGGTTTGAAGATTATCTCAAGTACGCAAGCGCATACGTTCCGCCGATTCGATAGACCTGATCCTATAACCCCGAAACTTCCACGACTCGCAACGCGATCTCGCGCATCCCGTTGCGTTCGTAGAGGACGGCGACCGTGCCGTCTTTCAGTTCAGCCGGGCTGTTGTAAGCGCTGCTCGATTCGTGGAGCACAAGTTGTTTATCGACCGGCCACGATTGGCCGTCGTCCGTGCTGAGCTTGAGCGCCATCCGCTCGCGCTTCGTTGTCGAAGCCGGGTTAGTGAAGACGAGGCGGGCTTGGCCGTCGGGGGCAAGCTTCGAAAGGCGGATCAGGCCGGCTTGGCACGTCGGCTCGATCAGGGCTGCCGCGAACGTCGGCGGTTGCCATGTTTGGCCGGCGTCGGTGCTGACGGCCTGCACGCGCTTGCCCGCCAGTTCCGGTCGGCCGCCGCTTTTGCCCCAGTGGTTGCGGCAGTTGATCAGGAGTCGACCATCACTAAGTTCCGCGACTTGGCACTCATTCGTATGCGGGCCGACGGTGCCGCCGAGTTGCCACGTCTGCCCATGATCGTCGCTAAAGATCACGTGCGAACTGCTCGGGCCGCTGCGGTCGATGGTCGTCCGATGGTTGGCGGGAATAACTAACCGGCCCGGCCGCGAATGGTTGCCGGCAGCGACGGTCAGTTGAATACCGCAGCCCGGGCCCATCGCGTACCAGCCCCAGTCGGGCCGGGCGACGGCCTCGGTGATGTCGCGCGGCTTGGCCCAGGTCGCCCCGTCGTCCGCACTGGAGGTTACGAGCACGCGACGATTCTCACGATTGAACGTGAGCCAGACGACGCCCGTCGAGCGATCGACGACGGCCGTGGGGTTGCCGATCGTCACGTCGGCATCGCCCCCATCTTCATGCACCAGTTGCAATGGCCCCCAAGTCCGGCCGGCGTCGGTGCTGCGTCGGAGCACGAGATCGATATCGCCGTCGTCGCTGAGCGAGGTTTTCCGCCCTTCACAAAACGCCAACAGCGTTCCTTGGTTCGAGACGACGAGCGCCGGGATGCGGAAGGCGCGATATCCCTCGGTGACTCCCGGCATGCCCATGCCGCTACGGAAGGGGATCGATTCGACGACGGCCGTCGCGGCAGCTTCGCGATTCGCCGCGACGGCGGTGGTCGAATTCTGTGCGGCGACATCCGGCGATCGGCAGGCCGTAACCGCCAGCAGCGTGCAGACAATCAGAGTAAGGCGGCGCGAGCAGGCACGCATGGAAGCACCTTGGGGGAGAATGCGTAGGCGGGGCGAGGCAAGTGGACGCAGTTGCGGCCGGCTGCGGTCGGAAGAATGGCAACGGTCGAGAGAATATCGCTCAGCCGACTGGGTCGCAACATTCCCGCGACACGGCGAAGTTTTCGCCTGGCAGGGTACGGGACGCTGTCGACTTCGGCCCCTCGCTGCCCGTGCCTGCGGGTGCAATAATGAACGCTGCGCCGATTGTCGAAGGCCGTCGCGGCATGGGATAATGCCGGACTGGCCACGGCCGAAAATCTTTGTTCGTCGTCATTCATTCGATCGACCAACGTGGGAATAGAACCTCAGGGTTTTGTGATATGACGTTGCACGCACTTCGTCGCGCCGCCCGCGCGGCTCTGATTGTCGGGGGCTCGGCCGTCGCGATGTCGCAGGCCGGGGTCGACGTGTTGCCGTTCGCCGTACGCTTGGCCGTGGCGCAAGAGGCCGGCCCGATCTCGACGCCGGCCGCCGCCAATCAACAATTCGCCGCTGCCGTGGCGTTGCACAATCGTCAGGCCTGGGACTTGGCGGCCGACGAGTGGGGCCGGTTCATCAAAGACTTTCCCAACGATCCGCGCGTAAGCGCCGCGCGGCACTACCTGGGCATGTGTCGGATGCAGTTAAAAGACTACGCCGGCGCCTCGGCCGTGCTGCAGCAACTCGTCGCAGCCGACGCGAAGTTCGAACTGATCGCCTCGGCGACGCTCAACCTCGGCATGGCCCAATTCAACCTGGCGCAAGCCGGCAAGGCCGACCAATTCGCGGCGGCCGAGAAAACTTTCGCCGGACTGCTCCGCGATCATCCGCAGGGAAAGCATGTGCCGCAGGCCGTGTACTTCCTGGCCGAGTCGCTGTACGCGCAAAAGAAGTTCGCCGCCGCCGAGCCTCACTACGCGCGATTCGTCAAAGAGTTTGCGAAAGACCCGCTCGCGCCGGATGCGCTTTATGCGTACGGCTTCCTCTTGGAAGAACTCGGCAAGGCCGAAGCAGCTCAAGGGGCGTACGAAAGCTTCGTCCAAAACTATCCCCAGCACGCACTGCGAGCCGAAGTCGACCTACGTCGGGCCGATTTGCTGATGGCCGCCGGTGATGCTGCCGCAGCCGAGCCGCTGTTTGCCGCCGCCGCAGCTTCGGCCAATTTCGCCGACGCCGACTATGCGCTGGTCCGCCAAGCCGGCGCGCTGTACGACCAAAAAAAGTTCGCCGCCGCGGCGGGCGTGTACGATCAGGTGCTCGCGCGGTTTCCCAAGTCGTCGCGTCTCACAGTCGCGCGACTCGGCGCCGGCCGCAGTCGCTACTTTGCCGGCGATTACGACGTCGCCGTGCAGGTGCTTTTGCCACTTGCAAAACTAAATATTGAGGCGAAGGAAAACACTGCAATAGCAGCTGTTGCGCGCCCGGATAAGAACCTCTCTCCCACTGCCGTAAAGCAGGGTGGGAACGTTACAGCAATCCCGACGGCCTATGATATCCCAGGAGAGGCCTGCCATTGGGCGGCCCGATCATTGATCAAGAGCGGCAAGCCGGCGGAAGCGGAGCAGTTGCTCACCTCGGTGAAGGCCGGAAAAGAGACGAATAAGTTTTCCGCGCAGCTTGCGCTCGACCTGGGCGACGCGCTCTACGACCAACCGAAGCGGCGCGACGACGCGCTCAAGGCATACCAAGCGCTGGTCGACAAGTTTCCCGACGACAAGCTTGCCGCACAGGGCCGATATCTCTGCGCTCTGACGGCTTTGGAACTCGGCCGCAACGGCGACGCTCGCAAGTTTGCCGATGCTTATCTGAAGTCAAATTCCGGCGGCGAACTGACTTCGGACGTCCTCTACATCAAGGCCGAAGCCCAACTCCGCGACGGCAAAAACTCCGACGCCGCCGCGACCTACGACCAACTCTTGGCGGCCGACACGCAGCACGCCGATCGCCCGAAGTGGATCGTTCGTCGTGCCTATGCCCTCGCCGGAGCGGGTAAGCACGATCAGGTGGTGAAGTCGCTCGCCGACGACGTGGCAGGCCTGGGCGACAAATCACTGGCCGCCGAAGCGCGGCAGTTGCTCGGTGTGAGTCGTCAGGCTTTAAAAGACTACGCGGGCGCGGCAGCCGATCTCGAAGCGTCGGTCCGGCTCGACCCGCAGCGCGACGGCGCCGACGATTCGCTGCTTGCGCTCTCCGAGGCCTTGCGATCGGCAGGCAACGCCGCGGCGGCCGATGCGGCCATCGATCGCTTGGCGAAGGAGTATCCGCAGAGCCCGCTCTTGGATTCGGCGTTTTACCGCCGCGGCGAATCGGCCTACGCCGCCGGCAATTACGACGCCGCCGGCGCGGCCTATCGTCGCGTGCTCGACGATTACCCGACCAGCAAACTCGCTCCATATGCCCGTTACGGGCTGGCCTGGGCCGCGCTGGGTCGCAACGACGCGAAGACCGCCTCCGCCTCGCTCGACGAACTGCTTAAAGGCAAGCCGCCCGCGGAGCTTCTGAACAAAGCGTACTACGCCCGCGCGTTGGCCCGCGAACAATCGAAGGAATACTCCGGCGCGATCGACGATTTGAACGCATACTTGAAGTCGAAGCCGACCGGGACTGATCGGAGCGAGGCTTTGTACTGGCTCGGCCGTTCGCAACTCGGCGCGAAGAACGAAGCTGCGGCGCTGAAGACGTTCGAAGAGTTGCTGACAAGCGACCCGAAATACGTCGGCGCTCCGAAGGTGCTTTACGAGATCGGCTGGCTGCACAAGACGGCCGGCCGTAGCAAGGAATCGGCGGCGGCCTTCGCACGGTTGGCCAAGAATTATCCCGAAGCGCCGACGGCGGCCGAGGCCCTATTCCACGTGGGCGAAGAAGCGTATGCCCGCAAGGATTATCAAGCGGCGGTCGACGCGTTTTACGAAGCTCGCGAGAAGGCGACGTCGAAAGAGTTGGCCGAAAAGGCCGCCTACAACCTCGGCTGGACATACTTCCATCGCGAACGATTCGACAAGGCCGAGGAATGGTTCCGGTTTCAAACCGAACAATACGCCGGGGGCTCGCTCGCGAACTCGGCCCGATTTATGCTCGGCGAAACGCTCTTCAAGCAAAAGAAATGGGCCGACGCGTTGGCCGCCTACAAAGCGGCTGAAGGGGTGACCGAAGGCGATTTCAAAACGCTGCGTTTGCTGCACGGCGCGCAGGCCGCCATCCAGCTTGAGCAATGGGGTGACGCGCAAACGATGCTCAATCAAGCGGCGGCGGAATCGCCGCAGTCGCCCTACATGGCCGAGATCAATTA
>JAFLCO010000064.1 GCA_017303535.1 Planctomycetota bacterium | reverse complement strand
GGAGATCTAAGCGGAGGGGGGGGAAGCGTTCCCGCGGGTGCAGCGAACTCGTTTCCCCGACGCCCGTCCCGCGGAGGCTAATTTCTCAATCATCCCGCGGCGCGTGGGAGAATTTATCGTCCGCGTCAGCCTGATGGTCGCCAATCGAGTTTTGGACGTCGTCGAGCACCGCTACCTTGCGTTGCCGGCCTCAAGCAGCAAGCTGCCGAAGTAGCAGTACAACAGTCCGAGCGGATTGGGGCGATGCGCGTCGTCCCGCAGTTCGCGGCGCGCTTCCAGCACCGCCTCTCCCGCATTGCGGCGCTCTTTCAGAAACAGACGCCAGAAGCTCTTAGAAAAGCGCGCGCCGACGCTCCAAGGCGTGCGGGTCCACGTAGCGATGCAATGCGTCTTTCGCCGCGTGCATAGCCTCCCGAGAAATGTGTCGCTCATGGTCGGATCGCAGGCGCCGCTTTCGCAGGCGTTTAGAAAGACCAGTACGCTGTCGGAGCGGTATTGAGGACAGCCGCTCGATTCCACGTCGTACAGGGTGACTTCGTTCTCCTCCCACCTCAAACGTCTGTCGACGACGGAGCCGCGATCGTAGTGATGGCCGAAATGGTAAATCACGTCCGCATCGGTGTCGCTAAGCCGCCGCAGAAGATCTTGGGCGTCTCTTGCCTCGACGACGACGCAAGACTTGTCGGCGGCGTGGAACGGGTGCGTCGGGTCGCTGTGGTACCCGCGCGGATCGTTGCGTCGGTCGATCGTGGCCAAGATAGTCGGATTCGGGCGCAGTCCTTTAAAGGACGGCGGCGGCGTAAACGCTTCTTCGATGTGATGACGAAAGCCCCAGAAGCCGTCCTGCCAGTTGCGGGAGCCGGGTTCCGGATCCTGATAGAGAAAATTCCAAGGGAAGGTCCTCGGGCCGGGCGTCGCGGCGCCCAAGACTTGATTCATGTTGCTGGCAACGTGAATTGATCGACGGCTGCTCGCCAAGGTTTTCAACAGCAGCCCGCGAATTTTCGTAGCGACGGCGCCGGGATGATTCGTGATTTCCAAATCTCGAAATAGGCGCTTAAACACCATCGAGCCCCAGCCCCGTACGGGCGCCAAGAATTTGGCATTCGGCGCCGAAGGGTACTCCGGATCAACGTCGAAGTACTCCGCGAATTGCGGATCGTTAAACGTTTGGTGCCACCGCTTCCAAAACCACTCAAGTTCTGTTTCCAGGTCGATTTGCGCGATGCCCGCGATATGCAGGGACTCGCCAAACTCGCGCAGCTGCGGCAAACTTTGCCTGTCCTGGCGGCTGATAGGCAGATGAACGTCGAGATGGTGCACGCCCTTCCGAACGGCGTCCGCGGTCAGTTTGATGCAAATCAGATCGTCACGCACCGCCCTGAACATGGATTCGTTTTCATCCGAACTTAGCCGTAGCTCGTGCGCGATTAATTCCTTCATGACTCCGCCACCTCGATCGTTTGTTCGACGTAGGCCACAATATGCCCTGCATAGCGACAGTCCACGCGGAGTTCAAGCTTGCCGGGGACTTGCGGAACAAGCATAAAATCGCGGCGCTGCGGGCGCGATATTCCGAAGGGAACCAACAAAGTCGCGGGCCACGTCCGCGCCGTTCGCTGCTCAACCGTGAATTCCAAGCAGTCGCGACGCAATTCGGGCCGCCGCGGAGGGGTGGGCGTGCTAAGCACGTCCAGCCTCCACACGGATTCTGCTCCGAGGCGAATGCGACTCTGCGACGGCGGCTCGACGCGGACGGCGAGCGGCAAACGGCTGCCAAGCGCCCCTGTTTGACGGGCGGGACGACGGACCTCGCCGGAGCCTCGACGTTCGGACAACGCTCGCCAAAGGCCGGAACGTTCTACGGCGTCGAATAGGCAAGCGACGAGGTCGCGCCGCCGGTTTGGATCGGGGTCGCAGAGAAAGGCTTGAAAAACCTGCGCGGACCGAGGATCCCGATATACGTTTGCGCGCAGCCGACTTTCCCAGACGCTTCGCAGCTCGACATCCGCAACCGGTTTCTCCGCCGGCCGGAGATATTCGGCTTCCAGCCAGTCGATGATCGCCTCGCACGCCCCGCCGACCGAAGCGACGTGTGCGCGGCGCTCTAAATCGGCCTTGTCTCCGCTGCGTCTCACGATCCGCACCAGCTCCCAGCGCTTCAGCCGCGACCGCGGGCGGCATTCGACGATTTCAACGAGGTCACCCAGACGCGACGCGTTGAATTCGTCGTGCACGTAGCATTTCGTCTGGCGCTTCAACCGCTTCCCGAATCGACCGTCGACGAAGAATTGTTCGACGACGACGGTTCGCGTTTTTAGCGTCTTGTCGCTCTTTACCGTGCCCGTCACAACCCGTCGCCCAGACATGGCGTCACCTCGCTTCCGCCGCCGGGGGATTTTTGCGATAGATCTCTGCGAAGCGATCCTGCAGCCTCCGAGCAACATCTCGCATGCAAGGGATGGAATCGCACGTGCGGATCTCTAAACGGAACTGCGGAACCAGCACTGCAAGCTCCACGGCCGTTCGAAGCTCGTCCTCGCGGCTTCGGCGAACGGCGCCCAGCCACCACCCCGCAAATCCGACGAAGGTTCCGCCGCCGATCAGTGCCGCGAGCATTTGATTCCTCCCGGCCGCCGACAGCCCCAGCCCGACGAGCATTGCGGCTGAGATGCCGAACAGCACCACCAATACGCCCCCGGAAACGGTCAGCTGACGCCGCAAAATCGGCGCGATCGTGCCGTCCAAGCGCTCAAGCTCCGCCAGCAAATTCGATCGCAGGCTTTCAAGTCCGGCGTCAGCCGCCGCCGACCCTTTGTCCATAAAGCCCGGCACTGCGACGGCCGCGAGCGTTACGAAATGGGCGGTCCATGCTTCCAAGTTATTCTTTGACGAATTCGCATTTGGCATAGCAGCAATCCTCCGCGACTATGGGGCTGTTGCCACCCGGGGCGGGCTTGCGCCGGCATCGGCCGCGGCCACTCCGGCCTGCGCCAACGCTTGGCAATTGCGGCACAAGCGGCGGCCATCTTTGACTTCAGCGCCGCTCACGCGGTTGGCCGCAGTGATTTCCCTGCCCGATCGACAATCCGCCCGGTCGTGATAAACGTTGGAGCGCTTGGACGCATAGCTCGCGCCTCCGCTCGGAGCGCCGGCGACCACTGCCGCCCCGCCGGCCGCCCCCGGCGGCATGATCCAAACCGGCGCGGTCCAGCTCCTGTCGTCCTCCCCGTCCTCGTGCAGTTGGACGACCTTGAAGAAAACATACTGCGCGCCTCCTTGGTAAGGCACGCTGTCTATCGTCCACTGATCGTCCGACGCGTTGCCGGTAGCTGTGACGGTAAACGTCTCAATTGGGCGGGCGGGCGAACTGCCGACGACGCCGCTGTAAACGATCACCTCGTAGCTGGCCGCGGGCTCGTCGTCGTCGGCGATCGCGAAGCCGATGTCGAGTATGCTGCCCGTTGTGGGAGAGTCGATCTCATCCCCGCACGGCTTATCGTTCACGGTGAAGAAGAGGCGCAGATTTCGGTCTTCCGTCGCGTACACGTGCCGGGCTCGCAAGGCCTCCAGCAGCGACGCCTTCGTAAACTCGCCGTCGACGACGACGGCGGTTCGCGCGTCGGTGGCGGTGCCCCACGTGAAGTAGTGATTGTCCTGATCGGCGGTGGGCGCCAAGCGAAAGCCCAGCTGCAGGTACTCCAAGTAGTCCTTCTCGGCGACCTCCGGCGCTCGATGGCCTCCGTCGCGGACCATGGCCGGGCCGTTTAAGACTTCCATCAGGCAGGCGACCGGCCTTAGCGCCGCGACCCACTTTTGCGTTTTTTGCTGCTCTGAATCCCCGGCGGCGCCGAAGTCGTCGCGGCCGTATTCCACCTCGGCTCTCGAAAGCAGCTTAGGATGATTGAATTGAATGACGCAGTCCCGCCCCGAACTGTCGGGATTCGCCTTGATCCACTGCAGCAGCAGGTCAAACCGGCCGTTGGGCGCATCAATGACCTTCGGCGCGTCGAACACGTTGACATGATTGCTCTTGCTGATGGTGGAGAACTCTTGGCCGTACAGGGCCACGAATTCGTTGGCTTTCGTGAACGCCTTGGCCGTGCTGATGAGGGAAAATGCGTCCGCGCCGTCGTATAGCGACGGATCGTTGGCGATCAGAATTCCGTCCCGGCGGTCGCCGGCGCCGCTTTCGGCCGCGGCATGGGAATGTTCGGTGATGGCCAAGAAATCGAGGCGGCCGGCCTCGCGGGCATGGCGGTACGCTTGGGCCGGCGTGCCCGAGCCGTCGCTGAGCGACGTGTGGCTATGAAGGTTGCCGAAGTAAATCCTCGGCTCGGCCCAGGCCATGCCGCAGCCGGATAACACAGCGCCGATAATCGCAATCGATCGTATGAGGTCCCGCGTCATGATAACCCCCCGTCGTCGAAACTGACTGTGACATCGCACTACGCCATACCTGCGGATGCGGACGGCGCTGTGACAAGCACTCTTCAGATTTCTTCCGAACGGACATTGGGCGCAGCGTCGCGCAGACGGATGTCCGCAGGCACGGAGCTGGGACAGTTTGCAACGCCGCCGCGGCACGGTCCGGGACGCACGTCGACCATGGCGGGAGAGACGGGGCAGTTCGGTCGGCAAAAACTCGCTGGCGGCGGTGCTTAGAAATCGTCCGCCGCAAGGACGTGCCGGCTTCCGAGCGTCGCCCGAGCCGCGGCTCGTCGCATGCGCTTCCGGTCGGCCCGGAGACGGCCGCAATCAGCAAAGTCTATGGGAAAACTTTCGGCAACAGCGAAGCCGCGCTGTCAATCGCCGTGATCCCACTCGTGCTTATACGGCTTGGCACTACCCAAGGACGAACCCCGGAAGTCAGCGCTTCAAACAGCGCCGCACCGTTCTCCGAACGACTCAGAATTGCTTGCGACTTCGACGGGTGTGTTACAGCGCGGCCGCCCTTTCGGCAGTCGGCCGCGCAATTTCTCGGAGCACCCGGAAGCCCAAGCCGTAGCTGCAAGCTTGCGGCTTAGCGGCGCCGGCTCGACTCGTCGGGCGCGCCTCGATCGCGGTGCTGTTCCAAGACCCGCCTCGCGCGGCACGCTTGATCCCCGCATCAGGTCCCTGTGGATCGACGATCTGCTCGGAGTCGTAGGACGCGGCGTGCCAGTCCTGGCACCATTCCCAAACGTTGCCGATCATGTCGTGCAGTCCGAACTTGTTTGGAGCAAATGACGCCACGGGCGACGTGAAGGTAAAACCGTCCGGAGGCACTCCGCCGTCGAGGCTCGTGTTCCCCTCGCCGATATTCGCGGTCGGCGCCTGCCGGCGGAGGCGTTCGTCCAGAGACGTCAGACAGCACGCGTATTCCCACTCGGCCTCGGTGGGAAGGCGGTACTTCGCCCCTTCGCGCAGCGATTTCCATTCGCAAAACCGAACGGCGTCGAACCAAGAAACGTTGACAACCGGATCGCGCGGCGACTGCGTCCAACCCGGGTTCCGCCAGTGGTACTGCGTGCCAACCGCCGGAGCGCCGCGCTCGTGGTCCCAGCCCATGCCTCCCGGCGCGCCTGCTTCGGCCTGCGTCAAATATTGCGTCTCGTATACGAAGCGTCGAAATTCCTCGACGGTCGCTTCGTGAGCGGCGAGATAAAACGGCTTGGTAATGCATACTTCGCGCGCCGGCGTCTCGGAAAGCAGCAGTTCGCGCCGCTGGTTCCCCCGGGGCGTCGCCGATAACCGAGCGTACGGCTCCGGTTCAAGCCCCATACGGAACGATCCGGCCGGAATCAATACCAGGCTGGTTCCCGTCTGATCCGTAAATGCTGAAGGCTCGTTTCCGGCAGGCAGGTCGGCGGTCGCCGGCTTGATCCGGCCGAACGATGCGGGGGCGCGTCCGTTGTTGGCCGACCACCAAGCAGCGCCGCACGCAACCACCATCGCAAAGACCGCGAGGCGCCACTTCGGGCGAGAGGCGCGCGTCGGCGTCGCCGCAGATGCACGCGTGCTTGCCGCGGCCGTCCACGAAGCGTCTCCCGTCGCCTCGACGCCCGCCAACGCGATCGCCACTTCTGCCATCGTTTGCGGGCGCTCGGCAGGATCGACATTCGTCATTCGCAGTATGAGCTCCCGCAAGGGCTCGGGAAGGCCGCCGGCGAATTCGGCCGGCGCTGCGTTCGGGCCCGCGACGTCCTGCAACGCGGCGCGGCGGAACAGCGTTCGGCCGGCGACGAGATAATAGAGCGTGCAGCCCAAGCCGAACACGTCCGTGCGCTCGTCGGCGCGCGGTGGATTCATGGCCTGCTCCGGAGCCATGTAGTCGAGCGTGCCGAGAGGGTTGCCCTCGCCGCTCGCGTCATCCTCCGCCTCGAGCCGGGCGGAAGCTGCCAAGCCTAGGTCGAGAACCTTGACTTGACCGGATTCTTCGAGGAACAGATTGCTCGGCTTGATGTCGCGGTGCAAGATTCCCAATTCGTGGACATGCCGCAAACCTGCCGCCGCCTGACGTACTACATCGCACGCTCTGGCGACGGACATCGGGCCGGCCCGCTCGACGTGACGGCGAGCGTCCTCCCCGCGAAGCCGCTCCATGACGAGGTACGGCCTCCCGTCGACAACTCCCCCATCGAACGCTGCAACGACGTTAGGATGGCCGGTCTGCGCCAGCAACTGCATTTCGCGCGCGAAATGGAGTTGAGCCTCCCGCGGGCGAGACACTCGCTTCCTCGACATTTTGACCGCGACATGGCGGTTCAAAGCGAGATGCAGAGCTTCATAGACCGTGCCCATTCCGCCACCGGCGATTTTTCGGAGCAGTCGGTATTGCCCGAGCCGGTCGGGGAATTCCTGCGTCTCCTCCTCGGCGACTGTCGCGGCATCGCGGGCCGAGCTCAGCGCAGGCAGCAGGATGCGCAGGGCGGGCGCCAATTTGGGATTCCGGCTCACGAACCTTTCGAAGTCCGGAGCGGTCCCGCGGCCCGCTTGCTGCAGGTACTCATCCACCAGTTCCGTAAGTTGGCCTTCGTCGGCTTCGTCAATCATCGCGCGACCAACCCAAATCGGAGAGCTGTTCATAGAGCTTGCGCAACGCCCGGCCATACCATTGACGCGCCGTCGCGAGTTCACAATCCAGGAGGGCGGCGATTTCGTCGTAGGGCATTTCTTCCAATCCCCGACAAATCAAGATTTCTCGATCACGCTCGTTGAGCCGACTCAGGGCCTCGCGTACCGCCGCGACTTTTTCCCCGCGCTTCAGCCGCGCGCTGGGAGTCGAGTCGTCGGCGAGCAGACGCTCGGCAAGAAGCAGCGACGACTCCTCTGAAAGCATTGCCTCGCGCTCCGTCGAGCGGCTTGTCGCCAGGCAATGGCGACGGTGCGACATGATGACGCGTTCGTACACGAGCTTGCGCAGCCAGACGTCGAAGGGCATCGGCCGTCGGCGAAGATAATCGCGGATCCGTCGGGTGGCGTCGTGCATCGCTTCTTGGACCAGATCGGATGCATCAGCGCGACGCCGAACCTGCTGCGTCATGCGTCCCGCCGCAAACTTCACTAAACGTCCCCGTTGCTTTGCGAACAGCTTATCCAGAGCGTCGGAGTCGCCGGCCTCGTATGATGCTAGCAGACGCTCGCCTAGAGCTCGGTCAATTTCGTCAATCATGTTGCCCCTCAGCCTACGTAGTAACCGATCTTACCCAAAGGCCCTGCGTCATTCCACTGCTGAGGTGGTATTGCAACTAATGATCGTGACAAGGCTCGACGGTCGGGCCGCTTCGAAGCCGAAATTCCCACGTCGTCGTTGGTGGCATCGTCGCGATGGGAAACCCGGGGCCGCAAATCGTCTTTTAATAGGCCGCGTATGGTGACGATGGACCCCTGCGCTACTCCCATGGATGCGCAAAACAAAAAAGCCCTTCGACTTCCGTCGAAGGGCTTCCACCAAATAACAGCCTGCAGCAACTCGCGTTAGACTTAGCGCTTGAGAAAAGCGCCGCCCTGGCTCAGTTTCGACGTCATTTCTTGCTTGTCGCGGCCTTTGGCGGAACGAGCTTGCGGCTTAATGCCCGTGACAGCCGTTCGGCGCCTTCCACCATAAACAACCGCAGCGTCTTCGGACTCGACTTCGCCATGGCGGCCGCGGTTTCTGCAGACACTTCGATCGGCTTAATGCTCACCACCCTTTCCCCTTTGCCGTCGGCTCCCTTTTCGACGACCGACATCCGCACTACTAACGTTTTTCCAGCCATGTTCGTCTCTCCCGATAAGATTATTCGGTTAGCAAAAACAAAACTTCTCGTGCAACGATCACATTTCTTTACCCGCCAACGCCGCGACGACCTCAAACATCGGGCCGCTGGTTGCATCCTCTTGAATTGAGGCTGATCGTCTCGTGTCGAAAAGCCCGACTGCGGCGCGTATTTTTTCATAATCCAAAGCGACCTTTCGCCAGGGCCAAGCCGCGTACTGCTCCTCCGCGCGAATGTAACGGCGACCGACCAATTCCTCGGCCCGCTCCTGTGTCAACCTCCCGCGACGGACATAACTGGCGGCTACCGCCTTTGAATCGCGACGGAGCCATATCAGCAACGGCGGCTGAGGTAGCTGCGCGAAAACGTGCCGCCAGCGTTCGAGCGTCAGCACAAAGCGCGGGTCTTTAACGACCCACGGCTCTTTGCGAAACATCGCGACCGTCGCTTGACCCGCCGGGAACTGGCCGACTTTGAGAAACTCTTGATTGATCGATCGAATGCCCACGCTTTCCCCAAACTCGTCGTCGGCATCGCCCGCTTCCCAACCTGCGGCGAACAGCATTTTGGACAAAATCGAAGTTCCCGAATGGCCTACTCCGAGAACCACGATATTGGGCTTCGGCGAAAGTCCGTTTTCCGGCAAGCCACTTGCAAGCTCCGGGTTTGCCCGCATGCGGCTTAGCCCCCGTCTGCGCAATCCCTCCTGCAGCATTGAGGACGAGCGACCGCGATGCCTTCGATAGGTTTCTGAACGACCGGTCCGATCGTGCCGGATGCGAACCTGATCGGTGTGGGCCACCCGCCAGCGGGCCGCTTCGCGAACGGCCTCAAAATATGCGGCATGTTCACCGAGTTTAAGATCCTCCGGCCACCGGTGTTCGCGAAGCATCTCACGACGAAACAAGCCGAAATTGAGGCACATATCGCAGTGCCGATAGGTGGTTCCCGTCGGCGTTACGCGAGTATCTCGTCGCGACGGTTCAAGATGCAGCGTGTCGCGAAATCGATGTAAATCGACGGCGTATTCCAGTTTTCTTCCTTCCTGATAAACCGACCCTCCGACGAACCCAACTTCCTCGTCATGGTCGAGAATGTCTAAGAACTTCTCGATACATGTTTCGTCGGCAAATTGGAAATCCTCTTCGAGCAAAAGCATCAGGTCCGTATCGAGCGCATCAATCAGTGCGTTGCGTGCAGCAGACAAACCGCAATCGACAGGCAATCTTAAATAGCGCACCCCAAAAGGCACCGGTGTGGATCGCAATCCGTTGTCTGCGACGACAACACGTGCCTCCGGATAGAACATGCGTATCGACTGGACTAGCCGCTTAAGATGCTCCGGCCGATCAAAGCACGTTATACCGAAAGTAACTTGACTCAGGCGCAAAGCGGGTGAATTCAGAGTCTTTAGACCGCCCTCGAGCTTAACTGCTAAGAGAATTAATGGGTTTTCAGACACCCTCGATGAGACGGGTGTTGAACGAACTTCGTTTTCGTTCTTGCGAACGCGTGTCACTCGGCGGCTTTGAAATCGCATTCTCGACCTCTAAGAACCAGCAAGTTGCATGACTGCCCACGCCCGTCGTACAAAACAAAGGCTAATGGGATCGAACGCTCATTGCATTGGTTAAGCCCTCGGAAAAAGCCCGTCACAGCTGACGATTCAAATAACAGGGCTAGTTAAAACCGCTCGCGGCGCGCCAAACGGAAGCCCGCGATTCGATCGCGCAATCTGGCGCCGCATGTTGTACAACGACGTCAACTAAGATTGCCGAGGCAATGTCACTTCTTACGCCCCGGTATACTCGCCTCCACAGATTTAATTAACTCGACAATCTCGGACATTATCGGGTCATCGGGAGCGAACTGGCCAGAAACCTGAGTATCGAGCACAAACCCCGGAACCTTTGCAATGATCTTATTGCCCGCGATATTCACTCGAGCGCCGTTAGGAAGGTAAATAACGCGACTTGGCGCGTAGGTTTTTAGGTCGCTCGAAAATGCGGAGTCGAGCGGTAATGCGTTGTACCATCTCAATATGGCCTTCCCTAGCGTCGAGTCGGCGGCTAAATCGTATTGTAAGCTCGCCTTCCCGTCCCATGTGGAGATGCGAATCCGTTCCCCTTTTTCTTCGCCGCTGGCGACAATGCCAGCAAATGTAATCACTGCAAGCCACGTGCTAGCGCAGATTCGGCTATTCATCATATCGAGGATCCTGCTTTATATGGTCGATGATGGCGCGGGAAAACTTCCTGCAATTCTGAATTTTAGAAGGATTCAATACATCGCCCGGATTCGCATATTTGGCCTTTGTGTTAACTATCGACTCAAAGTACTCCAGGACAAGCTTATCAGCTTCGCAGCCTTGCGATATTGTCTCAAAGACGTAGTTGTAAAGTTTGACTAGTGGCCGTTTAGATTCCGGGTCGTCATTGTCAGGGTAAACGATTCCGGAGCCGGTTGGATCTACGTCAAAAGGAAAGTACTTGTCGGCACAAGCATTAGTAGGGGGCGGATTGTCCACGCCGTCGTTGTCTACCCCGAATGAGATACAGTATCGCCCCGATTTGTGACAGCAGCTGTCGTCCCAAGTGTCGACGCAAACTCGCTGATGAATTCCGGCTGGCAACGCCGTGGTATTTTGAAGAGTGACGTCAAGCCCGAAAGGATCGCGGAGAGAAATCGAATTACTCGCTGCATACTCATACAAGTTCATGCCGCCTGCAT
Organism: Planctomycetota bacterium; assembly: GCA_017303535.1. GTDB lineage: Bacteria > Planctomycetota > Planctomycetia > Pirellulales > PNKZ01 > PNKZ01. The sequence goes on along the minus strand of JAFLCO010000064.1, from coordinate 11,579 downwards.
AACGCTCGGGATCCCTTGTTAACCAGGTTCCCATTCTGCTATTGAGGATACGCATTCTAACGTAATAAAGTCCGCTTCCCTCATCCCAGGGATAACCGGCGTACAAAACATCCCAAGCGAACCCGGACTGATTTGGTATTTTAGCCGCAAAGTTGGCCTGAAGAAACGTTGGCATTCCGTAAGCGGCGTAGCGATAGCGTTCCTGAACTTCGCCATTTGTGCCGACAGTAGCTACGACGTTCCAGTTCGCGTCCTGCAGCGCGTACAATCGCTCGCCAAGGGTGCCGTTGTTGGCGAGCGACCTGTCTCGGAGGACTAAATCATCGATATAACGCAGCCCCCAAAAGAGTTGGCGCTCGGCCGGAGCCGAGTTTGGACTATTGCCGAGCCGCACTTCCAAGGCTCGCCACTGCGCTGAGTAGTACGTGTGGCGCGTTGTGCCAGAAAATACAGTTTCGACCCGCCGCATAAATCCGTCATAGGCGTACTCGGCGTTGAACGACGAACCGTCGAATAATCGAACGAGTCGATTCCAAGCGTCGTACACGGCCCCATACTCGACCGTTGGCGCATTCGGCTGTAGAAACCGTGTCGTGTTACCGGCCCGATCATACTCCGGCGGCTCCCAGTCGGCGCCGTAGCGACGGACGATCTTTCTGATCTCATTCGCTTGATTCTGCCAGCGTGACTGGTCGAGATTATCTAACTCAACTGTCGGATTCGTCTGCTGCATCCGGTTCCAATTGCCGGTCGGATCGAGCGTCCAATCCTGTACAAATTGCAAATCTTCGACGTGTGACCTATCCGTCGCGAGCGTGCCCCGAGCTGATTCGACCAGCCGCTGCAATCGATCGTAGCCGTAAAGTTCGTCGTTGCCGCCGGCGGGGGCGACCGCGTCTATTCGCCACACCCGGTTGCTCGCCTCGTCGTAGCCGTATTGTACGCGCTCACGATCGGCGGGCGAAGCGCCGTAATGCCGCCACAAGCAATCGATCGTGCGGCCGAAGCGATCGAGACCGGCGTAGGGATTGGCACCCGAGCCGGTGGCCAAGTCCCAACGCACTTGGGGTTCTGGATAATCGGCCTGCACAAACGATGCTTGACCGAGATACGTGTACACGACCCGCTGCACCGGGCCGGCGTCGCCGAGCGACGCGACACGCGACAAGCGATCGTCGTCGCTTCCAGTCGTGCCGTAAGCGAAAGTCACGACACGACCGTTGGGATACGTCATTGTCGTCGGCCGAACCGTATTGGCCGAACCGTCGGCATAGGAGTATTGGACCCTAGGAGTATTCGAAGTGTTCACGGCCCCGGAATGCTCTTGGTACTCTACCGTGAGTTGGCCGAAGTCGTTGTAGGACCTTTGAACCTCGTTCACGACGCTCCCTGCCATGGCGGCGGCAAAGTTCGTCACGCTACGGACCAGTCCCCTTACATCATAGGCCGTCTCGACCCGTAGCACGGATCCATCAATGCTCGTGCCCAGCACTTGGGCCCGGTCCGCGGTGCGCCGCGCGAGCTTGTCGTAAATAAACTCGTGAACCGTGCCATTTTGATCCTGCAGCCGCACCCGTTCCCCTTGTCGATTGTAACGGTACAAAACCTTATCGGCGACGTCGACCGCATCGGGATAGACAATGGCGCGGAGTAGGTCGCTGCGGGCGATCGCTGAATCGTCCACAGCGGTGCCGTACAAGTAGGTCGTCGTTTGATCGCCTGTGTCCGCGTTCACGGCCACGAGCGTCGCGAGCTTGCCGTCGGGAGTGTAGGTGAACCGCACCGTGACGTTGGCGTCGCCGCAAGCGTGACCCCCGTCAGTGAAGTTGCGAATGATCGCCGTTTCCCGGCCCACCGCATCGAATTGGCGGCGTGTTTCGACGCCGGCCGGATCAATCGCTTGAAATGCTCGCCCCGCCGAATCGTAGCCCGTCGAAGTGATGAGCACATCGTCGCTACGCGGTGGAATCGCGACGGAACGTGAGAAGGCGAAGTTGTCGTTGGTGCCGTAATCGGCTGCGGCGACCTGGCGGCCGACGCCGTCGAAATAGCCGGCGAGATACGAAACTCTGGCCTTGGGTTGTGCGGCGTCGGGCAAGTTCAACGGGCCTTGGCCCGTCGCATCGTGAAACCGCTGATACGTCGAGAGTTGGATGGGATTTGAGGCGGCGTCGAAGATCGTGAGCGTCTGCTCGAAGATTTTGTTCTGAGCCGTGACCTTGCCGACGTCGGCGTACGGCTCCGTGCCGGTGCCGGTATAGAATCCCCTATAACTCGCCGTTTCACGCCCGATGCCGTCAAACATCCGCTTAATGAAGCGCTGCGACCCGGACGGCAATTCCTTGACGCCGTTCCCCGCGGCGTCGTACCAGAAGTTGTCGACGAGCGCGTTGCCGACCGCGCCGGTCGTCGGATTCACGGCATAGGTTCTTGTCTGATAGACATTGGCGCGATCGTCGTAGAGCGTCTCGCGCTGAGCGACGAGAGTTCCGGCGGGCGGGCCCGAAGTATCGTAGCGTTGGACCCGTACGGCGCGATCGAGATTATCGTACGTCGTTACTTGGTAGAAGTCGATTTCGCCGTCTATCGTGGTCTTACGACCGCGGAAATCGTAGCCGTAGCTCGTGACCCGATCGTTCGTACCGGTACCGTCGACGAACAGGGTGACTTGCGTAAGGTTGCCGTCGCCGCCGTCACTCCCGCCGTCGTACACGTTGGCTGTGACGACCACCATGTTGTTTCCTGCGGCGCCTCCGCCGGACGGATCGGCGTCTGTGGCCCGCGCGTCGTTGGTGCCGACCCAGACGGCCGCGACCAAACCGCGGGGGTCGAACACGGTCTGAGTAATCGTTCCCCCGGGCGAGCGTGCTCGATTCTGCCGCCCCATCAAATCGTATTCAAACGTTGTCTCATCATAGTTGGCATGCGACGCACCCTCGCCTGAAGTCGGTAGCGTGTGATAGACGCGCCGAGCGATGAGTTGATTTCTATCGTCGTACCGTTCCTGCGACCACGCCGTCCAAGACGGCGGCAAGAACTCATCCGCCGGGCTAAGGGGACCTGCGGCCTCGCGTCGAGCGGCTTGAATAAAATCGCGCACGCCGACAGTCTCGTTGCGACGCGCAATTGACACAGGATTTACTAATCTGAAGTCGTAGTTCGGTCCTATGGCCGTCGCGTACCCTCGCGCGCGCCGCGTCTCGTGCTTCGCATCCATCCGGACGGTCCACGTCGCTTGCCGCGTGGCGACGCCTTCGATCTCGTGGACAGGGCCGAGCGTTTCCTCGTTTCGTCCAAGAACGTCGTTACGATAGTCGGTGACAAGATGCAGCGGCGCCGGCAGATCAGAAGGCCGCGTCCAGCCGGAGGGATAGGCAAGCTGGCTCGCATCGACGTCGTCGATCATCTGGGTGCGCGCGGCAGTAGCCACGTCGTAGCTGAAATTGTCGATAAACCCCTTCGGACCCTGCTCCCAGGTCATGTTGCCGAGCAGATCGTACAATTCACGCTGCTGAGGGCTGACGCCGGAGCCGTTCTGGCCGACGGGAACGGCGGGAAGCGTCATCGTCTGCTGCGCAACTTGGTTCGTGCCGGCATGGTAGGTGTAGGAATAAGCCGTGACGATCGGCTCGCTGCCCCCGCCCGCGGCGCTCTTGTAAACGGTCTCTTCGGCCAGGTGGTAGACGGTGAGGCCGCCCGTTGTATTCGCGGCCCACTCCCACTCCTTGAGTTTTATTGGAGCATTTGCAGTTCCTTCCTGCAGACTCGCTCCGGCAGGGAACCCCAGCGGCGAGCCGCCGGTGCCGTCGTGATAAGCGCTTAGCTCGATCAATCCGGCGTTAGTCTTAAGGACGACGCCCAGGTCGGCTTGCGCGTCGTCGTAGCTAACTACGGCCGACGGCTCGGCCTTGAGAACCAGACGATAACGGCTGGCGGCGTCGCTCAGCTCACCGTAGCGCCGATAATTGATCCACGAACTCGCCCCTGCACGAAACTCCTTTAGAAGCACTTGCCCCAGATGGTTGGTGTAAACGATGTTCTGAGTGAGGTCGGGCTGGGTCTCTACCGTCTTGCGCTTCCAATTGTTGGGAGCGTCGGGATGCGAGCTGTCGAAGTATTCGAACGTGAACTGACGGCTGCCGGCCGCGGTGCGCTCCAACGAGACCCGCTGCTCGGCGTTGTATTCGTAGTAGAAGTCCGCAAAAGCCGCCGCCTGGGAGTCCGCGGCCGTCAGCGGGTCGCCGGCGGCCTGTTGCAGCCGGCGAAAGGCTGCTGAGCTGAAAGCGTATTTCAAGCCGTGTGCCATGCCGTTTAAATCGCCTTCGCGATAGTACCGATAATATCGAGTATCGACCGGCTCCCACTGGAATCCGGCGGGGGCTTCCACGATGGCGGTTCGTAGATCGCCTTCCCCGCCGAAGTCGTCGCCCGCCGAGTAGTATTCGTACCGGACGCGGCGCACGTCCGACCAAGGCGCACCGCCGTTGCGGCGCCGCAGAGTTACGGTTGCCAACCGACCCGCTTGTTCGCCGCCGAAGTAGGCGTAGGCGAACGCCTCGCGGTACGTCCTTCCGTCTACGACTAGACTTCGTTCAACCTGCCCGATGCGGTCGTCGGCCGTGTAAGCCGTCACTTCGACGGCCTGATTACCCGCGGTCAGATAGCTTTTAAGCATCCCCGGCGGAAACGTCGTTTGCGAAAAATCATGAAACTGCCAGCGGTCGCCGTCGGGCGTGGAGACGGTGAATGTGCCGGCGAGGGGGTCATGCGTCAAAGTCTGCAGCGCGCCGTACCGCGCGATGAAATCAGATCCGCTCGGATCGAACCAAACGGCGTCCGAAGGGCTGCGCACGAACACGAAGGCGCCGCCGTCTCCTTCCGTCAAATAGGCCCACTGCTTGACGATCCAATTGAAGCCGTTGCCGAAGTCGAAGCTCGCAGAAAGCCGATTGCTGTACGTTCGGGTGTGACCCCAGAAACTCCCAAAGCCCCGGGACGACAGCTCCGTCACCGACAGGTCGATCTCGCCGTTGGCGTACTTGATCGGGCCGGAGCTGGTGCCGCCGCCGCTGCAATCGCACTCGTTCTCGCAGGCTTTCTGACAGCCCTGCTCGCCGGGTTCCTCGCAACCGCAGGGGTCGTCGCAGGACGAGGCGTCGTTTTCGCCTTCATAGGCGACGCACCCGCATGTTTCGCGACAACTGACGCTCGTCGGGGGGCAGGTCTTATCGGGCTCCGGAGGCTGAAAACCGCTGGGATCGAGAGGCATAGTCTGGCTCCGCAATGCGCTCGAATGAAGTTATGTCTGTCAATGTGGAACAACGTCGGCAAGCCAGCCGCGGCGCTGTGCTCAAAAGCGCAAGCCGGGCGGCCGTCTCACTGCGGCCGCCTTACTCAGGGAGGGGCAACTGCGAACATGATTCCCGCTTCCAAGCAGTGCCTACGGATTGAATTGTGGTCCACGACCACTTTCAGGAGACGAGTGAGGCCCGAGGTGTGAAGACATCGAACATGAACCCGGCTCCTATTTTTAACCTGTCGGATTTGATGATTTGTGACACACAATCGGCGGCGCGTCGGAATGCTTCGCAGAGGCGCGAAGTCCTCGCGGCGAACTGAGCGAATTGTGCGCGCGCTTCGCACAATTTTGATTAAAGAATTGATCGTTTCGCATTCTGCCCACTTGATGCCGTCACTAACTCGCCGGTCGCTACCGAAGACGCTCAGCACGACCGAGCGGGCGCCGCGCGCGGCTCGATCGTAACTGAATCGCGACAAACGATTGGCCCTGCGGCGCAACCAGCCTCGAATGGCTTTGGAACGGCTTCCTCTTGCGGGCGGCTGCGTTCGACTTGCGCAGCAGCTGCCGGTGAGGCATGCTCGATTTGCCTTGTTTCACGACAAGTCATCGTCGGGCACTGGCTAATTCACGCATCAAGCAGGAGACGCAAATGGATCCGCAAGCCGCCTGGAACGAACTGCTGAGCGCTTCGTTGAATCGAGATTGGGGCCGCGCGGAAGAGTTGGCGGACGGCCTACTGGCATGGCTCGGAAAGCACGGCGCTCCGCCGATTACCGTCGGCGACCGAGCTTTGGGCGTTGAATGGCACAACGCGGTGGCTCAGTTCGTCTGCTACCTGGCGCAAAGCAAAGTCCGAGAAGCTCGCCGCCGGAATCGCAACCGCAGACGAAAGTCGTAGGGACGACAGGGACCACCGCACGCCCTTGGACGTGCAACGAGAGGACGGCCGAACTTCGCGGCCGTCCTCTTTGCTGCGTCCGTTTCTTGAATTCGGCCGGCAATTTAGGTAGCCTACGGGCTTGCAGAGACAAGGAAAATAAGCGTACGGACATGGTGCAGCCGAATGGCGTCTCAAGCGAAGCCGGCAGTTAAAACGAGGAAGGAATCAGTCGTCCGAAAATCCAGCGGCTCTCCCAAAAAAACACCGACGGTGGGATGCCTGTTCGCGGCCATCGGCGGATTTTGTAAGGCGTTTGAACAAGTCGGGGCCAGGGTGCTCTGGGCGAACGAAAAAGATAAGTTCGCCCGCGAAACTTTCATCGCCAATTACCCGCATCTGAATTTCATTCACAAGCCGGTGGAAGAGCTGACGGTGGCCGGTGATTGCTTAGACCCCGTCGATATTTTAACGGCCGGCTTCCCCTGCCAGCCGTTTTCCGTCGCCGGGGAAAAGCTGGGATTCGAAGACGAGCGCGGGTTGCTGTTTCTTCATATCATTCGGTTGATACGCGAGTTTGGACGCAACAAGCCGAAAATCTTGCTGCTGGAAAACGTGAGGAATTTCCGCAGCCACGACCACGGCCGAACTTTCAAGCGAGTTCAAACCGAGATCCAAAAGGCGGGCTACTGGTTCGGTGAAAAAAATGCGCAAGTCCTCAACACCGCGACCCATACCCGAATACCGCAGAACCGCGACCGGGTGTTTATGGTGGCATTGAGCTGCGACCATTTCCCGATGAACACTTTTGCATTTCCCCAGCCTCTTGCGCCCGGTCTAGTCGATTCGGTCTGGGACTACCTCGACACTGATCGAAAGCAAGACGCGTATTTTTACTTCACGGACGAATCTCAATATTACAAGCCGTTCAAGAATGCAATTGAGAGCGGCGACAAGAAAGCCATTTATCAGCTGCGTCGGAGTTACGTTCGTGAAAACATGTCGGGCATATGCTTCACGTTGATGGCCAACATGGGTGAGGGAGGCCACAATCAACCGGTCGTGAAGGATCGCTGGGGAATCCGAAAACTCACTCCGCGCGAATGCGCCCGGCTGCAGGGGTATCAGGACCGTTGGTTTAAGATTCCGAAGACTCTTTCGCACACACAGATTTACAAGCAAATCGGCAACTCAGTGACAATCCCCCTCGTCGTCGAGCTTGCGAAGTCCTGCATCCGCGAATTGAACAAGGCTGGCCTGCGGAAGCAGGCCAGGAGCAAAGCAACATGAAGCGAAAGAAGTCTGGTCGGGCGAAGATCCGAGCACTAAAGCTGTCGGCCGCGGTGTCCGGCAACGGCCGGCGGAACGGGCCACTACGGCACCGCCGCGCTCGCAAAGAGGCATCGCCCCTCGGCTGGCTCTTTCCCCAGAATCTGCTCGGGCAGGACTTCGGCATTCATGACGCCGGCGTCGAAACGTTCAGGGGCGACTACTATCGCTATCTGGCTCGGGAGATCATTCAGAACAGCCTCGACGCCAGAAATTCCAACAAGCCGGCGCGCGTCAAGTTCGACACCGTGCTGCTCAACCGCTCTGCGATTCCGGGCATCAAGGAGTTGACCGAGACTTTCGAGCGCTGCGCCGAGTACTGGTCCGGCGAGGCTGACGCGCAGGAATTTTTCGAGAACGCGATCGCGGTGGCGACCGCGCCGCGCATCGCGGCCATGCGCATAAGCGACTTCAATACCACGGGCGTTGTCGGCGAGGACGACGACCGCAAAAAGGACAAGAACTGGTACAGTCTGATTCGATGCAGCGGCTCGTCCTCGAAGAACCACGGTGAAGGTGGCTCCTACGGGATCGGCAAGAACGCGCCGTTCGCGGCGAGCCAGCTGCGCACCGTCCTGTACTCCACGAATACCGGCCAGGGGAAGGTCGCGTTTCAGGGCGTCGCTCGCCTCGCCACCCACGAGGCGCCGACGGTCGGCAAGGCCCATCATATCGGGTACTTAGGCGGGCCCGAGGGGCAGTCGATACGAGACGCCAGCGACATTCCGGAGCTGTTTCGACGCAAAGAACGGGGCACGGACGTCATCATCCTGGGATCGGTGCCGGACAAAACGTGGTCGGATCAGCTTCGCCACTCGGTGCTTGAGAATTTCTGGCCGGCGATCCACTTTGGGTACCTCGAAGTGGAAATTGGCGACCTGCAAATTTCCGCCGACAACCTTTCGGATCTGCTTGAAAGCTCGGCGAAGGAGCCGGGCTTCGTGGCGCATCACTATTACGCCTCGTTCGTCGCGCCAACGAAGAAGTTTTCAACGACGCTTCCGAACTTGCGCGAGGTTTCCGTCTGCCTCAAGTCCGGGCAGCAAGACCTTCCCAAAAGAGTCGCGATGGTTCGAAAGTCCGGGATGGTCATTTATCACAAGCGCTTTAATCCAGTCGTGCACTTCTGCGGAGTGTTTCTTTGCGAAAGCGCCAAGGGCAACGAGCGGCTGCGCAAGATGGAGCCGCCCAAGCACGACAAATGGGATCCAGATCTCCCTCAGAAAGGCGTCAACAAGTCCACGGAGCATGAGTTCGTCGGTTACATCCGCGACTGCATCCGAGAACTGGCGGACAAAGACGATTCGAAAGTGATCGCGATTCCGGAATTGAGCCACTTCCTCCCGGACGACGGGGACACGGACGAGCCGGGCGGCGCGGAAGAGTCCCACGAAGACAAAGTTGAGGGCTTTACAGCGAAGAAGCCGTCGCCGAAGAACCGCCAAGCCGTGCCGATTTCAAAGATGTCGAAGCGCAAGCCGGCGATCTTCGACGCACGCGATGATGATGATGACGACGATGAAGACGCACTCGACGGAAACGGAAAAAGGGGCGTCGAAAGAAGAAGCTCAAGCTCAGCCATAAGACTCCGCTGCCTCTTGAGTACCGCGCCTTCGCCAGAGACGAGCTCGGAGAGCAGTACACGCTTACACTGCGCCCGCAATGCAAGCAGAAAACCCTCGGCATACTCAGCGTCCAAATGGTCGGAGACGACTCTCGCGAGCCGGTGCGCCTAAAGGACGTCAAGGTGAAGGGCCACAAGGCCGTCAAGTTTAAAGCCGCCGGCTTGATCGGCCCGCTGGCGATGCGGCCCAACAAGCCGCTGCAGCTCGAAGTTAGTCTGGAATCCGCAGGCAAGATCGCCATTGAGGTCGCCGCTTATGAAGCTTAGCCATCGCGCGTTCCCGCATCCGGTCGTCGGCAACGCCAACGATGTCGTCGACACCGCCTTTCAGGCGCCCATCGAGGTCCACAACGACGTCGCCAACTTTTATTTGAAGGCGCAGGTGCAGTGCAGCAGCCGCACGGTGCGAAAGCTCGTCGACCGCGGTGACGCGGTCTACGTTATGCACGTGGAATGCGGCAACACGTTCTATCGACAAGCCTTCGAATTCTCCAAGCCTGAAGAGGAGGTCATGATCCCGGGAGAGTTTCTCAACTCTACGGTTGAGGTCAACGTCGTGGCCCGCGCAAAGCGCGACATCAAGAGATACCAAGTTGAAAACTCGCATCCCGACTACGGCGATGCAACGTTCGCTATTCGGGCGGGAGACATCTTGGCTGTCTCGGAAGGTTATTCCTTCGACGCCGATATCACGTTCGACAACTTGAAGAAGATCGGCTCGATCATGCAGGTCGTGGAGCTGGACGAACCAGGCGACGCGCCGATGGCCGTCGACCTGACCGCCGAAAAGATAACGATTTGCCTCTGCAAGGGGGACTTCGAAAACTACAAGCTAATCCGGCAAAACAAGCTGCTCTCGGCAAGCCTCATCGCGACGCTGGTGCTGCCCGCGCTCGTCGAGGCCCTGACGCATCTAAAAGGCGACCATTCGGACGTCGAAGGCACCCGCTGGTGCCGGAGCCTGAAGCGGCGGGTGGAGACTCTAGGCTTAAGCACGGAGGCCGAGGCGCTGGAGAATGCGCAGCGGATTCTTGAATTGCCGCTGCGCCGCGCATTCATGTCGGCGCGGACGATGATCGAGCAACCCGGGGAATAATGGCAGCCATGTCGACATTAAGCGTATTGAACCGGGGGTTCCTGCATAAGCTCCAGGAGTCCATCGAGAAAAACCTTGCCAGATATAGGCGAAATGAGAGTTGGCTGGAGGATTGGGCCGGTGACGAGCCTTGGGAGCTGCCGACTTCGATTGAGGTCGCCGAGCCGCTGAAGCTGCTGCTGCCCACCGAGAAGGACCTCTTCGACTTCGAAAACGCAGTGCGGCTGCACAAAGCCCTGCCGACGCTCACCCCCGTGCAGGCGCAGGATCCGCGTCTGTGGACCCGGTTAACCCATGTCGAGTTGTGGAACTACATGCGCCTCCGATGGCCGATCGAGCGCTACGAGAATAAAGAGAAGGCCGTCGGCCGGATGCGGGAGCAGTACTTTGTTGCGCAGAGGCAGAGCCGCGCGCTGATCCGCAACGGCGCAGCTCGGCTTTGGTGGGCGGCGAGGCTGACGTACGATCCGGATCGAGCAAACGCCTACGAGCTGACGCACGTGCTTCTCAAGAGCTTGGACATCGCCAAGAACCTATTGGAGCGAAACTTCGGTCGAGCGCCGACGCTGACGCGGACGTTTCTCGACTTCGTCCTCCGCAACAAGCACGAGTGCCTGGCCAGCGGCAATTCCAGCCGGCTGGTCGTTCGGCATCTTACGAAGGCGCTGAACTTTCACGGCGGAATCTGCGTCCTTGACTGCATGAGCCCCAAGGAGCTCAACGCGTTTTTGGACTCGGAAAAGGCGAAGGCCATCGAACGCATCGGCGCAGTGGCGGTCGGCGGCGGCGACGTTGAGGACCACCGCCGATGGAGTCGCCTTGATCTGTGATCCCGCCACCGAGGCCGCCATTTTCACAACCTGGGGTCGGCCGGTTCTGTTCCCGTATCTCTCACAGATCCCGGGCGCGCATCGCGTGCAACTCATCGGCGCCGACCCCGCTGCGCCCGACCCCGACTGGGTTTCGATGATGATGGGCAGCGTGGCAGAGCGCTTGCCGCAGGCCCGTTTCGATGTGATCCCGCATCGTGGGCATCTCTGGCCATTCGAGGCGCCCGAGGCCGTGCTGCATTGGATCTCAACCACGCTGCTTGCCTGATCCAACGCCGCTCCGCTCAGATTTGAGACGTTTCGTCCGTTGGGACACTTGACTCGGCATACCACTGGGCCATATCAGGCGCTCGAAACGACCGGCATTGTCGGTCGTTCGGGAGCGGCTCCCCTGACGTCTCCCGGGCTCTGAATAAGAGCTTCGTAGCGCCCGGCCACCCCCCCCGGCCGGGCGCTTTTCTTTTTCAGGGCCCATCGCCTCCTCGACGTGTTCCCGGTTCGCAAGGCCGAACCGGCTATCC
>JAFLCO010000063.1 GCA_017303535.1 Planctomycetota bacterium | reverse complement strand
GACGCTCCAGCAGAGGGCCGCCGCCCAAATGACGACGGTCGCCACGGCTTCGCGCCGGGAACTGCTGACGATGGGGTCTTCGTTGGGATGGGGCATGGAGGAATCGGTAGGAACGGCAGGGATACGAGGCAGGAGTGTGCGGCTGGAAACTAAAGACGGTCGATTATCGACACGCTTCGCGCGCGAAGCAACCCGCGCCGCCGGAGTTTGCCGAATCTGATAGAATGACGGCATGAGCGATCGTGACAAAAAGAAAAAGTTCCGCACCGAGTTTCGCAAGAACCGCGCGCCGCGGACGCGCGAGCGAGATTGGACCAAGCGTGCCGGCGACGGCGACGACGAGCAACTGCACGACGTCGCGCACGGCGAACGTTTGAGCGGCAAGGGGGAACTGACCAAAAAGCGGACGATCGTGGGGGCGGCCACCGACGACGACGGCGGCATGCAAATCAACGTCGACGCCGATTGCCGTCGCGGCCGCGTACTCAGCGTATTCGGATTAACTTGCCTGGTCGAAGCCGAAGACGGCTCGACGTTGCAATGTGCCGTACGGCGCATCTTGAAGACCTTAACGACCGACGAACGCCATGTGGTCGTCGCCGGCGATGAAGTTTTCTACCGACCGGATAACGCCGGCGAGGGGATGATCGAACGAGTCGAACCCCGCCGCGGCGTCATCAGTCGTACGAGCCGCGGCCGGCAGCATGTGATCGCCGCCAACGTCGAACAGATGTGTGTCGTTTCCAGCGCCGCGGAGCCGTACCTCAAGCCGCACCTCATCGATCGGTTGATCGTGTCGTCCGAACGGGCCGGCATTCGCCCGATCATTTGTATCACGAAGATCGACCTCATTGAGCCGCACGAGTTGCAACCGCTCATCGGCACCTATTCCCGCTGCGGTTACGCCGTCCTTCCGCTCAGTGCCCGGGCAGGCCTCAATATCGACGCGTTGCGTAAGCTGCTCGCCGGTCGGCAAACGGTCGTCGTCGGACAGAGCGGCGTCGGAAAATCTTCGCTGCTCAATGCGATTGAGCCGCAACTCAATTTGCGTGTCGGAGTCGTGAGCGAAGAAACCCAAAAAGGAAAACACACGACGACGACGGCCAAGTTGGTGAAGCTGGCTTCGGGCGGCTACGTCGTCGACACGCCGGGCATCCGCAGCATGGAACTCTGGGACATCATCCCCGAAGAGGTCTGCGGCGAGTTTCGCGACCTGCGTCCGCTGGTCAATCACTGCCGTTTCCCGGATTGCACGCATCAGCACGAAGCCGGCTGCGCCGTGAAAGACGCCGTGGCCGATGGCCGCCTCGACGTCCGTCGTTACGAAAGCTACCTGCAGTTGTTCGCCGGCGACGACGCTTAGGCCCTCGTCGGCACTTTGTCCGCCGGGCCGATTGGGTCGATCTGCTTCAACCCCTTCGCCTCGAGCGCGGCGTAAACCTCGGGCAGGTCGAAGTGCTCGAGCACGCCGGTCGGCAGCGTAGAGACCGGCCATTTGTAGACGTCGGTCTTGGCGAGGTCGACGTACGACGTCAGGCCGTTCTTCAGCGTGACCTGCGTGACTTCGCTGCGGACGAGCGCCGCCAAGGCCGCGGGAATCGTACCGAAGCCTTTGGCCACGAGATGAATCTCGCGATGGCCGCCGTGATCGCGCACGAAATCAATGGCTCGGCAAACGTCTTGTACGCGTTGGGCGACCAGCGATTCGCCGAGCATGAGCGCATAGGCCGAATAGAAATAGTCGCTGCCGTACGACGAAGTATGGGCATTCTCGCCGCAGGTATTCGGCCGAGTGTCGCCGATGCCGCGAACGTCGCAGGCGTATAGCGCGGCGTCTGTGGTTGCCGCGAACAGTTCGGCGACAAGTTTGTCGTCGCGAATTTCGGCGTCGCTCGAATCATGCGAAATGTAAAGGATCGCCGGACGTTGCGACTCTCCCTGCGGCGGGCGGGAAAAGTTCGGCGCGTCGTACCAGCGATAGACGATCGTCGGCACGTCGACTTCCCGCTTCTCGCCGTCGCCCTGCGCGACGGGTTGCAAGACAAACGTGCTCACGCTTGGCAGCGGATGTCCCTTGCCGCTGCGCGGTCGCAAGATGCGGTAGTCGCAAGTCGACTTTATAGCCCGCGTGCCGAACCATCGTGAGATCGGCTGCGGCGATAACGACTTCGCGCGCCGCGCGGCAAGCTTCTCGGCCTTCTCCGCCGTGTACGAGTAGATCGTGCGCCCCTTAAGTTCCACGACCTGCCCGAGCTTCGTGCATTGCAGTGTCGCGTCTTCTTCCAAGGTCAGCGCAGGTTCCTTGGTCGCCGGGTCGTTCAAGCCCGTCGCCCGATTGAAGCACGCATACATCGCCTCGCGGGCATCTTGGGCATAGCCGTGGGGACCCGGGCCGGTGAAAAACTGAATGTTCTCCGGCTTTCCCAGCAACTTGTAGATGTGCTGCAACTGCTCAAACGTCTGCCGCCCGCCCCGCACGTCGAAGTAATCACGTTCTTGCGTCAAAATCACGACCGGCTTCGGCGCCATGCAGGCGATGAAGTCACCGTGGTCGAGACCTTGCGCCAAGACATGCGGCGGGCATTGTTCGGTGTCGGCCGGCAACTCGTTTTCAAGATTGCGTAGAAACGAAGTTACGAAACAGCTCGGCGCCCCCATCGTCCACCGGCTCTCGACGCCGCAGAGCCAGGTGGTCATCGTGCCGCCGCCGGAGTTGCCGGTAATGCCCACGTGCTTTGGATCGATTTCCTCGCGCGAGAGCAAGTAGTCGAGGGCCCGCATCCCGTCCCACGCTCGCCACGAGCCGAAGAATTCTCCGACGATCGCCTGCTGGTTGCCGGCCATCATGTGTTCGCTGGTGCCCGTGCCGACGCGGGGCTTCAAATTCTCGTCGACATACTGCAGTCGCTCTCCTTGCCCGATCGGGTCGAAGATGAGGCACGCGTACCCTTGTCGAGCCAAGCCTTGAGCGAACGATTGGTAAGCCGTGTGGGCCTTGCCGTTTGCGGAATGGCCGCAGGAGCCGACGACGCCGGGGATTTTCCCCGCGACCTTTTTCGGCAGGTACAAATTCGCCGTGACGAAAAACTGCGGACGGCTCTCGAAGATCACCTTTTCGATGCGGTAAGCATCGCGCTGGACGACTCCGGTGACTTGCGGATTGAGCGGCGTTCGTTCCGGCCAGTCCCCGAACGATCGGGCGATTTTCTCACGAACTTCGGAGATATACGCTTCGGCGTCGGCACGCGAACTGAGGGCGAAGATCCGATCGTTGCGGGCCGTCATGATCTGCCGCACGCAGTCGACGAACCCTTCGTGCAGCATGCGCGGAAAGCGATTCAGAAACGGCACGCCGTCATCGGCGGCCGCGGCAGTCGCAAGGTTCCACCAGGGGGCGACGGCGGCGGCTCCGGCGGCCGCGCCGAATTGAGCAAGCCACTGCCGACGAGACGATTGGGGCAACTGCATGACGGACTCTCGCAAACGTTGAAACAGTGCGACGACGAATCGTCGCAATATGTTCCGCGCGGCCGCGAGCGTCAAATTTAATCAAACCGCCGTCGCAAACATCGCACGCATAAAAAACAGAACCGCCTCGCGGAATTGCTCCCGCGAGGCGGTCAGTGGGTCTCCGAACTTCTTCGGAATACGGTTGCGGCAAATTTAGATCGTCAACGGCCGGATGACATCCAGCCATCGATGTCGCGCGTGGGCTTGGCCGGCTCGATGATCATTGCCGACGGCGCCGCCGTCGGCAGCGCCAGGGTCGCCACGACAGGAGCCTGCCCGATTTCGGAGCGTCCGGCCACCGCCGGCTGTGCAACGGCTTCGACGAACGTCGCCGCCACGGCATGGTCTTGTTCGCGATTCAAAGAAGCGTGCATCGCCGGCAAGACGCGATAACCGTAGGCGACGCGCGAAGGCCAGCGGGACGCCGTCTTATCTTCGGGGTCAACGAGTCGCGGCGTCGAAGTCGGGCTGCCGATCCGCGGGCCGCTGATTTCGACGTCCGGCATAGGAATCACCGGCGGACGGCTCGATGACGGCGTCGGGCTCGCCGAGGGAAGCGGCGTCGGCACGGCCGGAATGATCGTTCCTTGTAAGGCTGGGATCGGCGTCGGCGTTCCCGTCGACGGCGCGATGCCGCTGGAGTACGGCGACTTCACCTCCGGATTATTCGTGGCCGGCTGCGACGGATAAGCCGAAGTCGTGCTGCCCGACGACATTCCTCCGCTCGGAGCACCGAGCGACATGATTGATGTCGGAGACGGCGAGGCAAAGGTCGATTCCGGCACCGGCGTCAAGCTGCCGCCGGAGATCACCGTGGGCGTCGACGGCGCACTCAATGTCGTGGACGGTGCGGCAAGAGTTGTTGAAGGAGCACTCAAAGTTGTCGAACCACTTAAGGCCGGAGCAGGGTTTGTGATGACGGGAGTCGTCAGGCTCGGTGCCGGAGTCGGCGAAGGCTGAACAGTCGTCGATTGCGTCGGCGCCGGAGCGGCGTAGGTCGTGGTCGACGGCATTGTTGGCGTGGTCGTCGCGGGCGCGGAGTAAGAATACGTCGGTGTAGCGGTGGCCGGGGCCGTATAAGCAGGGGCATTGTACGTAGTGGTCGCGCCGCCGTAGACCGGCGTGCCCGACGGGTACGCTTGTACGACGGTGCCGGGGTACGCCGAGACGACGGCTTGGCCCGACGGCGCGCTTTGCACGACGGCGTTTGGAGCCACAACGGCGCCGGACGCGTAAGTCGGTGCGTAGTTGTAGCCGCCGATGCCGGCCGGAGCCGTCGGGTAGCTGTATGCCGTTGCCGGGCGTGCGACTGCGGGAGCCGCGTAGGTGAGCGACGGAGCGACGGTCGCTGCAATCGGTGCGGGTGCGGCGACCGCCGTCGGTGCGTAGTACGTCGTGTTCACCGCGCCGGAACTGCAAGAAGAACAACCGCCGGCCGGGGCGACGGCTGCGGCGGCCGTCGGCGCGTAGTAGGTCGTCGCCGTGGCGCCGCACGTCGGCTGTTGCAGCGAGTACTGTATGCGATAGCTTGAGTACGGTACGTACTTCACTTGTTGCTGATAATAGACCTGCGGCTTCATGCATACCGTCTGGCAGCCGGTACAAGGATCGCAGCTTGTCACCGGGCGATAGGTTGTGACCGGTACCTGCACCAGTTGCGTGCGGTAGCACGTTTGCGGGATGTAGTTGGCGACGAGTTGCTGCCCTTGCGGCGTGCAAACGCTGCTGCCGTACAAAGCGGCGGCCGCATCGTTGCGGCGTTGCAAGCAACCGAAGATCGCGTGCGCGTTAGCCGGCATCAACAGGGCGGCGATCGCCGGAACAATGGCGACGGCGCGGACGGTGCGAAGTGTTCGGTTCATGGCGATTATTCCCCCGGGCGGCCTCTGCAATTCGGCTCGTCTTTCCGATCTACGAAATAAAACCTCAAGTAGCAACGGTCGACGGCCGACGACGGCGCATTTGGTAATACTTTACTCGCGCGCAAAGTGTTCACCGTCGGCAAGCTTTTTCGACGGGGAAACCTTTAGCGGAGCGAGGGCGCTGCCGGCAGCCGGCTGCGCGTCCGCTCAACCGTAGGTTACACGTAACGATGCAGCACACGTGTGCCGGCAAGATCGCGCGGCTTGCGGCCATCGCAACTCTACGCAACCGTTACGACCGGCGCGATTCGTACAAGTTGTACAACCGAAAGAAGACCTCGCGCATGTTGCCGCGCTCGGTGCGAAAGAGAGCCCGCACTTCGTCGGTGCGAATACAATCTGGTCGCTGCGAGCGGGCGAGCAACTGCTCCGTCAGTTGCACGGCCGCGTCTTCACCGACCGCCGTGGTGTAGAGCGTCGGGAGTCGTTGCGGCGTGTGCGTCGTGACGATCAGACCGGCCTTCCGACTGCGCACACGATACGTGAGCCGCCATCGGGAGATACGGCTGAGTTGCTCATAGCCGTCGACGAGGAACACGCCGCCCGGCGGCGGATCGGCGTCGACGGGCAATTGTCGACACCCGTCGTGTAGTTCGACGATCTTCGTCGGTACGCCGCCAGTCTGCAGCGCGGCCACGAGTGCGGCCAGCAGCGTCGACTTACCGCTGCCGTGCGGGCCGACGATCTGCCCGCGGCGGCCGGCCACTTCGAAACGCCGCAGGATGAACTCCACGTCGTGCCCGTGTTCGAACCGATATGGCATAGCGCCCGGCCGCACATAGCGCGACGCGAACGGATTGTCGTCGATCGGCGACTGAGCGATCCGCGAGGTTGCAGGCTTCGACAAAGCGGAACCTCGGCTTAATCTTCCTCGACGGGAACTTCCGGCACCGTCGGCGCGACGGCGGCCGGTACGCGACCGAGTTGAAACGGTATCTCGGCCATCATTTCCGGCCCGCGCGTCGGAAACAATCGCACACGGACGCACCAACGAATTTTGACGATGACGCCGTCGTAACTGAGCGGGCTCGCCGGCATGACGGCCCGCAATCGTTGCGGCCGTCGCAAGTCGATCATCGCACCGTCGGTCGTTTGCCGCACAAAGTGATGAACGGCCAGATCCTCGTCGCCTTTACCGACCGTGTACCACACGACCGAAGCCTCGAGTGCCTTCGCATCGACGATGGACAGCGAGTCAATGCGGTATTCGGCCGTCAGTTGGTCGCCCGGTTCGTAAGCCCGGCGATTTCCTTCGAGCGTAATCGTGATGCCGGTGTCGTTCATGCGTAGGGCACTCCGTTGCGACCGGGGTACACCAGCAACATAAACGCCCGTTCGAAGTCGGGCCAGTTCGCAAGTTCGCCGCGGACCAGCAGCTTCCACTTCACCGAATTGTGCGGCGATTGAAAGCTGTGCATCGCGGCTTCCGGCACGTGCAGTTCGAAGCGAACTTGAAACGGTTCGCCGCGCTGGACGCTGAACGCCTCGCGGCGAAACACTTCGACCTCGACGACCCGTTGCACGTGGGTGCGCGAGTTCGTTCCTTGTCGAAAGGTGGCCTCTTCGTCACAGACCAGTATGACCGAGAGCTTTTGAAAATTGTTTCGGCCGGGCTGCGACAAGAACACTTCGTAGCGCCCGCCTGGATAAAGCGGATGCGACGAAATCTCCACGAGCGTCGGCTCGATGCCGCCGACGATCATCAAAGCTCGGCCCGCGAGGTAAGCGAAGTAGCCGCCGGCGATCAGAAACGGCACGAGCCCGAACCAGAGCAAGAAGTCGGCCTTGCCCGCGAGCGATTCATTCACCGCGCGAAACACGAACCAACCGACGAGCGTGTTCCAACCGACGGCGACGAATAGGAGAAACAGGACGTTCCAACCCGGCGCGGCGTTGGGGATGCGGTACTTGAGCGTGGTGCCCGGGCTATTGGTGACGTCGCGATCGGAAGGAACCGTCGGGAAGCGGCCGGGGAAAGTGTCGAAAATGTCGGCTCCGGCCGACTGCTGCAACATCGCTCGCCGCTCGGCCGATTTACCCCAGGTGAGAAACACGTAGATCAATCCACCGACGCCGACGGCCACGAACGCGGCGGGCAGTAGCGGCACGACCCAGGCTATCCAACTGTAGCCGCGCCGCAAGACGACCGTCGTCGGCTCGTGGGGATCGTACCAACAGAGATACTCTTGGCCGACTTCGAACTCTGCGAGGTTCTCTTCGCAAGGCTCACGGTCGGTGATGAACACGGCCGCGGCGTCAAACGTGGCTATGGTTTCTACCGGGCCTTTGCCGGAGTCGTAGCGAACTTTAAACTCTGGCCGATAGCGGGGCTGACCCTCTTGGCTCCGCTCGGCGACGTACTTCGCCAAAATCGTACAGCGAGTTTCAAAGAACTCGTGGTTCGCTCGCCACTCGGGAGCCGTCATCTCCTGCACGACGTTCGCCAACAGCGCGGCGCCGACGGCCGCCAACACGGCGAAGAACATCGAGAGCGCGAAGCGGCCGTCCAGTTCGGACATCGTCCGATGGTCGCCGCGCTTTTTGGAGAAAAATCGAAATCGAGGCCACACGTGCCCGCCGCCCTATCGCAAGCTCGCCGATCGTGTTGATGTCGCCGCAGAGACTTTTCTAATCTCCGCCTGGGATGTGCGGAAGGGTATAATCCGGGCGTGGCGACCTCTCGATTTCTCACATTTGGCGGTTGTTCGTGAGTTTTCTTCGTAACAGGTGCGTACGCCACTTAAGTTCTCTGCGATTCTCCTGCGCAGGCCTGCGACTTGTCGCGCTGTTGCTGGTGTTGTCGTCGCCGGCTATCGCCGCAGAAATCGACGAAGGAGTAAGCTGGCCGACTTGGCGTGGCAGTCGCCATGACGGGCATGCTGAAGCCGCGCGGCTTCCCAAGGTTTGGCCCGCCGCTGCGCCGCGACCGTTGTGGAAAGCGCCGCTGGCCGAAGGTTGGTCGTCGCCGATTGTTGCCGACGGAAAGGTGTTCGTCACCGATCGCCGCGGCGCCTTGGAACGGGCCGCGGCTTACGACGCCGCGACCGGAGCACTCGTTTGGGAGCGGACGAACCCGATCGATTTCGATCCGCACCCCGTCGGCCGACGGCACGGCAACGGTCCGAAAGCAACGCCCGTCTATAGCGCCGGCAAGGTTTACACGCTCGGAATCGCCGGCTGGTTGCAATGCCTGGATGCACGGACCGGCGCCGTGGTGTGGAGCAAATCGCTTCCCGGCGAATTCGGCGAGCGGCGACCGCTCCCAGAAGGCCGGGCTTTCGTGCAACAGGAAGATTACGTCGTCGTTCCCGTCGCCGCCGGCGAAGGTGCGCCGGTGCCGCTGTTCGGTTACACCGGTTCGCCGCTCGTGGTCGACGACGTTCTCATCACGGCCGTCGGCGGTGCGCGCGGCGGCACCATCATGGCCTTCGACAAGCAGACCGGCGCGGTGGTTTGGAAGGCGCTTGAAGAAAACGTTTCCTACTCGTCGCCGATCGTCGGATCGCCCGCGGGGCGGCGGCAGACCATCGTCGCCACCGGCCCGCAACTCGTCGGACTTGATATCGCCACCGGCCGAGAGCTTTGGAGCGTGCCGTATCAGAACCAATACGACGAAACGATCGGCACGCCCGTCGTCGCCGGCGATTACGTCCTGCTCACTGCGGTCGGCCGGCCGCTTTCGGCTTGGCGGATCATTGCGGACGGCGACAAAGTGCGAGCGGTCGAGGCTTGGCAGAATCAAGACCTGTCGAGTTATCTTTCGAGCGTGATCGCAACCGACGCGTACGTGTTCGGAATGAACGACGGCGGCGAGTGGAATTGCGCCGAGCTTGCGACGGGCAAGCTCCTGTGGCGCGGCGGCAACTTTGGTTACTACTGCACGCCGATGTTGAGCGGAGACCAAATCTTGGCGTGGAACGAGCAAAGCCAACTGGCCGTGATCGCCGCCGATCGGAAGGAGTATCGCCAACTCGCCCTGTATCGACTTGGGGACGAGCCAAGTTGGACATCGCCTGCGGTCGTCGGAAATCGGCTCTATGTGCGAACGCGGACTTCGCTGGCCTGCTACGAGTGGAAATAGCCGACGGGCTATTTCGCGGCAGGCGCCGTCACGACGCACGGGCCAAGCGGACTCTCCAGCCGTATGCCGACCGCACGATGGGACGTTTTCACGAGCCCTAGCGCCGCGACCGTTCCTGAAGTTGCTTGAGCGACGGACATCAATCGTCCGACGACCTGCTCCCCGCTGCGCAATTCCGGGCCTGCGCCGGGTGCAAGGTTCACGTCGCTCGGCGTCGAGGAGGGCTGCTCCAACCTTAGTAGCGTGAGGGCTTTGTTCACGTGCCCCATCGCGTCGAGTCGGGCCACGGTTTCTTGGCCGAGATAGCAGCCTTTGCAAAAGTTCAACGTGCGAGCGTTGCGGTCGATCTCTTGGGGCAGCGCCTTCTCTAAGATGTCGCGCCCGAGCAGCGGAAACTTCGCGGCGATGCGCAAGGAGTCGTACCATTTCGCGTCGCATGCAATCGCACCGGCCGCAGTTAGTAACGACTTGGCCGTTTCACAACACGCCGGCTCGGCGAACAGCGTGAAATTCGGTACGCGGGCCTGGGAACCGCGGACCAGCCATGCTCGATCGCCCATTTTCGGGCAAGCAACAGATTGCAGCGCATCGGCCGGCGGCACGATTTCCAGAGCCGTCGCAATGATTGCTTCTGCACCCACCCCGGCGATGAAAAGCTCGGCGACGTGCGACGTCTGATCGTGGAACTCGACTTCTTCGACAATCACATACCGTCCGACGAACTTAGCAAACCCCGCTGCAACTTCAGGAACCGTCGGGTCGGCGGGAAGTTCGACGAATAGGCCGTCCGCACGGCGGTGAATGAGCGCGTAGAACTGGATTTGCCCTTTGGAGTCGAGCACGAACGCCTCGCAGCCGCGATCGATCGGCAAATTGAGAACGTCGTTCGTGCAGAACTTGTGCAAGATCGAGACCGCGTCGGCTCCGGTCACGAGCGACTTGCCGCGGCCTACGAGTTCGACGAAGCCGCAAACTACCGTCGTGGCCGATTCTTGCAACTGACTCACTTCACGTGCTCCGCTATCGCTTTGAAACTACGCCAAAGACGGAGCCGCGTTCTGCGCATGGCAGAGAATGACGCAGGAGCGGCGCCGTTGAGCCAACCGCTCGACTTCGTCGGCATGTTCGATGCGGGCCATGCCTAGTTCCTCAACGACGCTCGGCTCCAGATTACTGAGCAAGTAGACGCAGGCCCGCCGTTGCGCGCGGTCGAGCAGTAGCGCGGGGAAGGCATCCAGCGGACGAGCTTTGCGAATTTCAGCGACCGCCGTGTCGCGATCTTCAATCTTCTGCAAGGCCTCCATCGCTTTGCCCGGCGGTTCGGCGAGTTCGGTGCATAGCGCGATCGCGCCTCCTTCCTCGACCACGGCCAGGGCGGCGGCGAGCGCTCGACCGACTTGTTGCCAAGTTTGGTTGGCCTGGCCCGAAAGTGCGGCGACGACCAAATCGGCCCGCTCTTCGAAACGGCACTGCCAGGCGGCATTCCAGATTTCCGTGGCCCGGCGCGTGACCGCACGGGTTTCGCCGGCCACGATTGCCGCCTTACCGTTCGGGCCCGGCACCACTCGCACCGTCGCTTGCAGACCGCACTGCCAACCGACGAGTTCAATTTCTTGCTGCGACTTGGCGAACGCTTCGTCGTCGGTGTCGATCAGATGCGCGTTACGATAGCGCTGCTGCGTTTCGGTGTCGGAGAAGGTCGGATAGATGCCGCCGAAGACGCCGCGGTAGGTCCAAGTTTCGGGCCCCAAGTGTTGGCCGATCGAGACGACCATGTCGGCGTCTGTCACGAGGCGGTTCAAATACACGGGCCGGCCGGAGCGAGTGTTCGCTAAGAAGCTGAGCTTGCCGCGGTCCGTCGGGTCGTGAAGTTCCGTTCGTAACGTGACTGTCGAAGCCCCCGCCTTCGACGAGGGAGATTGGGCACCGGCACCCACGAGCTCGGCAGAGGCTCGTACGCGAATCGGGGCCGTCGCAAAACCGTCGGCGTGCAACACCGTAACAGCTTCCGGCACGACGCCTCCGGCGATCAACCGCTCGGCCACCGCCGCTACGATGTCGCCGGCCCGCGGCACATTCGTTTCGACGACAATCGTCACATGGTCGCCGGCGACGACCGTTTGCGAGAGATCCGGAAACTCAAGCGGCTGATCGAGGGCCGCTTGAATTGCCTCGGCGAAGGCGCTCGCATCGATGTCGATGAAAGGTGACGACGGTTCCGGCGTCGCGTTCAATGACCGATGCAACTCGCCGCCGCAAACACCGATAAGCTGGTGCTCATCGAGAGAAATCGTCAATTCGGCGGAGTTGCCGTAGCGAACCAAAACGGACATTGGGAAGCCTGTGTGAGATAGCGAGGAGCGAAGAGTGCTCCGTCCACTTGGATTATCGATTCAAGGCCTCGGTGGTCAAGGAGCCGAGCTTGAGGCGTTGGACGATTCTCGATCATAATCGAGCGAATTGCCAGGTTCGCGCAATCGTCGTCAAGGAAGGCCGTCGATGTCTTGTTGTCGCAGTTATTCGTCACGCTCGCTGCTTCTCGGCGCGCTGTTGCCGGCGTTGTTATTGTCGGCGGCCGGTTGCTCGGACCCGCCCCCTGCGCAACTTGCGCCCGGCGCGAGCGGGGGTGCGGCAACGCTCAACGAAGCCGAACGTCTGCTCGCGCGCATGATCGAGGCCTACTCGAAGGCCGACAGTTACGCCGATCGGGGCGAGTTGCGTATCACCGGAAAGAAGCAAGGGCAACCCACGGAGTGGAAAGTGCCGTTTGCCGTGATGCTGGTGCGGCCGAACAAGTTGCACCTCCGGCTCTATCAAGGCAACTATGTTTGCGACGGCACGAACTGTTGGGGATGGACCGAAGATCTTCCCGGCTATTTGCTGAAGCGACCGGCCCCCAAGGCGATCACGCTCGGGGAAGTCTACGCTGATGAAGTCATGCGTGGCGTGTTGAGTGAAGGTCTCGCGGGCGGTTCGCTCCCGCTCGAACTTCTGCTCGGCTCCGACGCGATGGAACTTGTGCGCGCCGGCGGCCAACGACCGGAACTCCTCAGCGACGACTATGTTGAAGGTCATGAGTGCCGCCGCGTGCGTGTGCGACGCGACGACGGCGATCTCGTCTATTGGATCGATCGGGCCACGCACACGTTGCGACGTATGGACTTTCCGACCAAGCGTCTCGCGCCGGCTCTTGCCGATCCGTATCCGCCGACGGATCTGGCGATGTTCGCTGAGTTCGTCGATGCTCAGCTGAACTCGCAGATCGCGCCGGAATCGTTTCAGTTCGATCCGCCGCCGCAAATCAAAGTGGTCGACAAGCTCGACCCCAATTGGGCCGCTCCGCCGCCGGTTCCGCCGGCCCGCGTGCTGGGTGAGAAGATCGGCTCGTTCACGCTGCGAGGACTCGACGGTCGTGCGCAATCTGCCGACGATCTGCGCGGCAAACCGACGGCGTTGATTTTTTGGACGCTCAGCAGCAGCGAATGCCAACCGGCGCTGGCCGCGCTGAATGAAGCTTATTCAAAACTGGCCGACAAAAGCGCTCTTCGAGTTCTTGCGGTAAGCATCGACCCTGCGGGCCAAGGCGGCATCACCGACGACGAACTTCGCAAAGTCTTTCGCGACGGCAAGATCGACCTACCGATCGCTCGCGACGTCGAAAACGCCGCCGTTCGAACGCTCGACGTCCGCTTTGTGCCGAGCATCTACCTCGTCGATCGTGACGGGGTGGTGCAAGACAACGAGATCGGGCTCAATCCGACGCTCGCGGACCAGTTGCCGCAACGCGTGGCCGACCTCGTCGCAGGCAAGCCGCTCGTGCAAGCCTGCCGCGATCGCTACGCGGACCGTGCGAAAAAGTACGAACAATCGCAACAGTCGCAGGCCCAAGCCGCAACGGATGCGGCCGTTCCGCAAGCAAAAACTGCGGCCAAGTCGTCGCCGAAGACTCTCAAACTCAGCGAGGTTTGGAAGTCGACGGAAGTGAAGCAGCCGGGCTACGTACTGGCGACCGACGACAAAAGCGGTCCGCGGGTTCTCGTCGTCGACGGCTTGAAGAACGTCGCCGAACTCGATGGGCAAGGTAAGCTCGTAAAGTCGCACGCACTCGATCTTCCGAAAGAGCCGGAGGGCGTCGTCGGCTTCTTGCGCACGACCGTCGACAAGGCGGGCAAGCGCTTTTTCGTCGGCTCGCTTTCGTCGCAACAGCAATTGCACGTTTTCGATTCCGGCTTCAAGCGGCTTCTCAGTTTCCCCGAAGGCTCGCACGCCGGCATCTCGGACGTTCAACTCGGCGACCTCGACGGCGACGGGGAGCCCGAGATGTGCGTCGGCTATTGGGGACTGGTTGGCCTACAAGCGGTGGCGCTTGACGGCTCGCGCAAATGGTCGAACCGCCAGTTGCCTGAAAACGTGTTGCGTGTGGCGATCACCGGCAAAGACTCCGGCGGCAAACGCTTGGTCCTTTGCACGACGGGGCTGATGACCGTGGCCATCATCGATGAACAAGGGCAAACCCTTCGCGAGATGCCGATCGGCGCGCGGGCCGTGCGTTTGGTCGCGGCCGCCGATCTCAACGGCGACGGCGGCGCTGAGCTTTGTGCGCTCGCCGCGCAAGGGCCGGGCAACGACACGGCCGTTGGTTTCGACGGTTCCGGCCGCGAACTTTGGAACTATTCCCTGCCGCAAGGCGTGCAGCCGGTGCCGCAGATGCAGAATGAGATGGTCGTGGGCGGCCCGCTCTTCGACGACGGCTCACCCTCCGGTAAAGACAACGGCGCATGGCTCTTCGCCGGCGCCGACGGCACGCTGCATGTCGTCGCCGCCGACGGCAAGCCGATCGACCAGTTCGGTTGGGGCAAACCGATTCATGGTCTAGCCCTCACGAAGATCGACGGCCGCGCCACAGTCTTGGTTTCCGATGCCGAAAGTGTGACGGCTTTCCGCTTACAGAGATAGCAGGCTTCTCCTGGGTGGCTGGGTCTGAGCCGGAGGCGAAGGCCCAGTGTTTTGTTTGTCGAACCGGGGCAACGTTTCGCTATGCCTTCTCTATGCCCCAGTCACCCGCGGCACACCTGCTCCTAGTCGCTGGTCGGGCAATGATGTATCCTGCTCGGCACGTATTTTTCCGGTCGCCCGGCTCTTCGGCTCTCGTTGCGCGGCGGCCGTTTACTTCGTTTTTCACTTCTTGTTTGGACCCGTCGATCATGGCCGCAACCGCCGAAAAACTTGTCCCTTGGATTCGTACGCTCCTCACCGCGCCGCCGGCCTCCGTGTCGGGCCTCAAGTTGCAAGACTATCTGGCCGGAATTCCGCGTTTGGAATCGCTGGCTAATGTACCGTCGGGCACGCCCGTGTTGGTTCGCGGCGACGTCGATGCCAAGCCGGGCGCCGCGGTGGGCGAAGGGGACATTCGCCTGCGCTCGATGGTCGAGACTCTCGAATTCGGCCGCAAGCGCGGCTGGAAGCAAATCATCTTCGGCCACATCGGTCGCAAGCCCGACGGCAGCCTGAACAAGGTCGCCAAGCGCCTCGGCGAAATTCTCAAGTGCGACGTACCGCTGATCACCGACTGGCTCGACGAATCGACCACGACGGTGCTTCCGGTGGTTAAGGAAACGATCGACAAAGCCGCTCCCGGCTCGATCATCATGCTGGAAAACACCCGCAAGTACGGTATCGAACGCGTTCTGTGGGAAGCCGGACCTGATGACGCCGAAAAGGTTGCACCGCAACTGGCGAAGCTGGTCGACGAACTCTCTACCAAAGTTGCAAACGTCTACGTTAACGAAGCCCTGTCGGCGGGCAGTATGGATGCTTCGAGCACGGTCGTGCCGGCAGGTATGAAGCAAGTCGCGCTGGGCGCTTACGTCGCCGGCGAGTTCGACAAGCCGATGCAACGTTGCATGAACGCCGATTTCGTGTTCTTCAGCGGCCTCAAGACCGACAAGCTCGACGACTTGCGGGCCGTCGTGGACCGCGGCGTCGTGAAGTGGGTTTTCGTCGCGGGCAATTTCGTGCTCGCGCTCAAGAAGGCCGACGCCGAACTCGCCGGCAAAGAGTTTTCGATGGGCCTGGCCGAGAAGCCGGAAAACGCCAAGCAACCGTGGTACATCGAACGGAGCCGTGTCGAACAAGCCAAGCAACTGCTGGTCGACGGCCGCGCCAAGGGCATTCAGTTCATCATGCCCGTCGACTTCACGCTGGGCGACGGTACCGCTTCGCCGACTATCGGGCCGGACCAACAACAGTTCGACGTCGGGCCTGCCACATCGGAACACTTTGCGGCGGCGATCGGCCGTTATATCGACGAAGTAAAAAAACGACCGGCGGGCAGCCCGCCGCCCGCGGCCTTCTACAACGGCGTCCTCGGCATGTTCGAAGATCCTCGCTTCGAAAACGGCACGAAGAACTTCATGCCGCAATTGAAGCGGCTCAAGGACGCCGGCGTCGAGGTTTACATCGGCGGCGGCGAAGGGGGCGCGGCGATGGAAAAGTACGGCAGCCCGGATTGGATCACGCACTGCTTCACGGCGGGTGGCACGGTGCTCAACGCGCTGGGCAGCGCCCCGGTGCCGTACTTGCAGGCCCTGTACATGGCGGCTAAGAAGTAAGCGGCCTGAAGTTTATTTGACGGTCAACGAAAAGGGCTGCGATGCGCGGAGCATCGCAGCCCTTTGTCTTTTTCGTTACGCGGCGTGGACCGCGACTAAACGCGGAGCCGTGTGCAGAGTTCCACCAGTCCGTCGAGGCGGGCCTTGATGGCCTCCTCGCCTTGCGCGGCATCGACTGCGTACTCGAGTTGCGATGCGACCGTCGTCAGTTCGGGATAGCCGTAGCCGCCGCCTGCTCCCTTCAATTGATGAGCCCCGCGGCGCAGGTCGGCCCACTGTCGGCCGTCGTAGGCTCCGATCAAAGTCGCGACGCGATCCGGAATCTCATTAACGAACATCTCGACGATCTCCCGAAAGTCGGGGTCGACGGAAAGCTTGGAACTAATGGTATCGGTCGTAGCGTTCATTCTTAAATTCCTCCGGACGATCGTGGCTTGGCGAACGCCGCCTCGTGGGCGACGCTCAAACCTAGCTTGCCGGCGCCTGTCGCAAGGCGTGCAACCGCAACTGCTTCGGAATTCCGCATTCGGGGCCGTTTCGGCTGCGGCAAACCTCACATTTGGTTGCCGAAGTACGGGGGAGAAATAGGTTTGCTGCGTCCCAGCGCATCACCTAGTCCCTCAGCCGCACACTTCGAGGTTTGCGAATGTCCGCTTCAGGCGTCAATCGAACGATTCTGCATGTCGACGACGACCCTCAAATCACCCGATTGATGAGCGTCGTCTTGCGACGTCAAGGATTCGAGGTCGCTTCGCTCAACGATCCGACCGCGGCGCTCGGCGAAATCATTCGCCACGGCTACCGGATCGTGCTGCTCGACATCGACATGCCGGGCATCGACGGTCTGCAACTGCTGCGGCGAATCAAGGAATACGACGGCGGCATTCAAGTCATTATGCTGACCGGCTTGGTGACGCTCTCGAACGCCATGGCGACGTTCCGCGGCGGGGCCGAGGCCTGTTTCTTTAAGCCGTTGGACGACGTCGAACCGCTCATTGCGGCGCTCCATTCGACGTTTCAAAAAATCGAACATTGGTGGCAGGCGCTGCATAATCTCACGCGCCAGCGCCGACAGGCGGAGGCCCTGGCCGCTGCGGCGACATCGTCCGTCGTCGAGGCCTGAGACCGTCTTGGCCAAAACGCCCGCACTTTTCTTCGTGCAATCGTTGCCGCTGTTGGCGTCAGCGGAATTCACCTCACGGCTCCGCCTTGGCTCACCGCTACCGTTTGCCCCGTGTCACAACTTCCGGTTGTAACGAGTTGGTAAACGAGGCTTACTTTCGCGTGACCCACGCGCCGATACAGTTTGTCAGCCGAGGGCTGATCGCGCATTCTCGCACGTCCGGACGCGTCGCTCCGTGCCGATACCGCACAAAGCCGAAGCCCGAGAATCACGGTGGAATGCCGTTCGCCGCAGGACCCGTTTCACTGTCGGGCGCGGCACATCCGGCGCATCGCGAACTCTAAAAGGATTGCCAAGCCGGCTGTGAAGTCGCGCCGATAGTTGGCTTAGCTGCAGCCGAGATAATCAGCTTTCGGCCCGTGTCCGTGATCGTTTCCCAATAGGAACAGGAGTCCTCCCCATGAAGTCGTATTTGTTTTCTTTGGTCGCCGTCGCCACTCTTTTCTGTGGCTCGAGCGCCCAAGCCGGTCTGCTGGACCGCATGATGGGCGGCAATTGCTGCGCCCCCACGTGCTGTGAAGCGACCTGCGCCGCCGCCGAACCGACCTGTGCTTGTGCCGCTCCGACCTGTGCCGCTGAACCGTCGTGCGCCGCCGAACCCTCGTGCGGTTGCGCTCCGGCCTGCGACAGCGGCTGTGGCCACAAGTGCTGCCGTCCGACGCCGGTCCGCGATTTCCTCGCCGGCCTGCACTGCAAACTCCACAGCCTCTGCCATCGCAACAAGTGCTGCGATAGCGGCTGCTGCGAACCGAGCTGCGAAGCCACCTGCGGTTGCGCCGCGGAACCGGCTTGCGGTTGCGCTCGCTAGTTTGAATCTGATCGAGTTCGTTCAAGTTTGAGATTTGTGAGTCGACCGACGTCTGAACTTACAGCAGGTGCGGAAGAGCTGCAGTAGCCCGCCTGCCCCGGTTTGACTTTGGAAGCACGAGAGCGGCCCGTTCGACATAGTTCGAACGGGCCGCTTCTTTTTTTGCGCGAGCCCTTCGTTGCAGCGCCAATAGTCGCAGGCTCGATTATTTTTGAATGCGACCGTTTCGTTTCGGCGATTTCGCGGCGGCCGGAATGTCGCCGGAAAAATCTTGACGGCGATCGGCGATTTCCGCCATCGTGATGCTAACGGCGGCGAGTTTGCCGCTGCCGACGTTCATTTGGCCGGGAGCATGTCGCCATGTCCGCGAGTATTCGCACCGCCGCCTTGTTGTTGGTTTGCATCGCGTTAGGCTTCGTCGGCTTTTCGCACGCCGACGCGGCGGAATCTCCCGCCTCCGTTCGGGCTCAGATCGCCGCGGGCGAGTTCTCATCGGCCGTCGATGCCGCGCAGCGACTCCCCGCAGCCGACCGCGACGGCGCACTACGCGAAGTGGCGGAAGCCCAACGTCGCGCCGGGGCCGTCGAAGCGGCGACTTCCACCGTGGCGACAATTCGCGACGACGCGCTACGCGGCGAGATACTCGGCCAAATGTTCGGCGGCGGCGCCGATCCTTTCGGCGGCGGCGGACAGGGCGCGACCGGCGGCGGCGCCCCAATGCTCAATTTGGCCGGCGCGCTGGGGGGCGGCGTCCAACCGGATTTCGAGTCGCTGATGGATCTCATGACTTCGACGATCGCTCCCGAAACTTGGCGCGCCGCCGGCGGAACACAAGGCGAGGTTCGTCCGCATCACAGCGGTGTTCTTGTCGATGCGCAGGGCGAGGTTCGCCCCATCGTCAATTCCGCGGAGGTCGCGCGTTTGGCGGCCCTGCGACGTGACGCGGCTCGGGCGGCATCTGAACCTTCAGCCGTGCGCCGCTCGTCGGCACTACGAAAAGTTTCTCTCACGCGGCTCGAACGCGAGCTGCAAATTCGGGCCGCTCGGGGTCTGCCGGTCGAAGAGGAACTTCACGCACTGGCCGGCCTGCAAAAGATTCAGTACGTGTTCGTCTACCCGGAATCGGGCGACGTCGTGCTTGCCGGGCCCGCGGGCGATTGGTACTTCGGCCGTGAGAATCGCCCCTTGGCCGTTGAAACCGATCGCCCCGTCGTGCTGCTGGATGATCTTGTTACCTTGCTCCGTCGGGAGTTCACCTCCGGCGGTTCGTTCGGCTGTTCGATCGATCCGACACCGACCGGACTTGAACAACTGACGGCCTTTGTGACCGAATCTGCGAAGCGACCGCTCCCGGTCGGGGGCCGCCCGAAGTGGACCGAAGAGCTAGGACGCCGGCTCGGCACGCAGGTCGTTTCGATGCACGGAATCGACCCCACGTCGCGGGCCGCGAGCGTCATCGTCGAGGCCGATTATCGGATGAAGCTACTCGGCGTCGGCAAAGAAGAAAGTATTCCGGCAGTGCCCGACTATCTCAAGCTTGTCGCAGACACAAAAGCGGGCAAGCCTCCGGGACTCGATCTTGTGCGGTGGTGGTTCACCGTCGACTATGACACCGTGCTCACTTCGCCGGATCACGACGTTTACGAACTCCGTGGCCAAGGAGTGAAACTCTTAAGCGAGAATGAATTTCTTGCAGGCCAAGGCCAACGCGTGTCGACGGGCCAAGCAACCGACCCCAACCGTGCGTTTGCCGCGAACTTCACGCAGCACTACGCTGCGCTCGGGCAGAAATACCCGATCTATGCCGACATGCAAAACATTTTTGATTTGGCCGTGGTCTGCAGTGTGCTAAGGCAAGACGCCGTTTGCGACCGGATCGGCTGGCGACGCTCGGGTCTGATGTCGCCGCAGGTTTTCGCAACGTCGACCGGCGCGGCACCGACAAAGGTCGACACGGTCGCCCAGAGCCGAGAACTCTCCAAGACGCTCGTCATCGCCACGGCCAGCGGCGGCGTCACCGTCGACGTGGCCGGCATCGCCCGACCGGACGCTTTACAAATCGATTCGCGCGAACAGCTTGCCAAGGTTCGCCGTAGCCAGCGGCCTGCAATTGTTCCCGATCGGGGTTGGTGGTGGGACTAACTGGTAGGCGCTGCGTAATAGGAGCACCGGATGCTGTTTGCCAAGTATTCTCCAAGACGGGCCGTGGTCGGCGCAAATTCGACCTGAAAACCTTGCGCTAGCGGTGCGCCGACGCCGCAAGATAATTCTTCGTGTAAGGCTCGGCGATTGCGGCGGTATAGCCTCGTGCAAGCCGCTGAATCGCACCTTTCCTTTCCGCCCGCGGAGAATTGTCATGACGACCCCGACGACCGACCAACACATGGATAAGCAGGCCGACAAACAAGCTCACGGCTGCCCCTCGGGTACCGACCACGATCGCGAGGTTCCGGAGATCGATCTCTTGAGCCCGCTCAAGATCCGCGGCCTCACGTTCCGCAATCGCATCGGCATGGCCCCGATGTGCCAGTATGTGGCGAAGGACGGTTTCGCCGACGATTGGCATCTCGTGCATCTTGGCAGCCGAGCCGCGGGCGGAGTGGCGCTCGTCGTCGTTGAGGCCACGGCGGTCACGGCCGACGGTCGCATTACTGCGGGCGACCTCGGCATCTGGAGCGATGCCCACGTTGAGCCGCTTGCCCGGATCGTCCGATTTGTCGAATCGCAGGGTGCCGTGGCCGGCATTCAACTCGCCCACGCCGGCCGCAAGGCCAGCAGCGATCTGCCGTGGAAAGGGGGCGCCGGTTTGCTTACGCCCGACGTCGGCGGCTGGCCGGTTGTCGGACCGAGTGCGATTCCGTTTGACGAAGGCAGCCCGACGCCGACGGCCCTCGACACGGCCGGCATCGACGGCATCGTCGCGGCCTTCGAAGCCGCCACGCGTCGCGCGCTGGCCGCCGGTTTCAAAGTCGTTGAGATTCACCCGGCCCACGGATATCTGCTGCACGAGTTCCTCTCGCCGCTCAGCAACCAGCGCACGGACGACTACGGCGGCAGCCTGGAAAACCGGATGCGGTTGCCGCTGCGAGTGGCCGAGGCGATCCGTAAGATCGTTCCCGCCGAACTTCCGGTGTTCGTCCGGATTTCGGCGACCGATTGGGCCGACGGTGGTTGGGACGCCGATCAATCGGTCGTTTACGCGAAGCGTTTGAAGGAACTCGGCATCGATCTTATCGACGTCTCCTCTGGCGGTCTCGTTCCGAAGGCCCGCATCCCGGTCGGCAAGGGCTACCAAGTTCCGCTGGCCCGCAAAGTTCGCGACGAAGCCGGCATTGCGACCGGCGCGGTCGGGCTCATCACCGAAACGGCGCACGCCAATGAGATCGTCACCGGTGGCGATGCCGATATGGTGTTCCTGGCCCGCGAACTTTTGCAAGAGCCATATTGGGCGATCAAGGCCCAGCAAGAACTTGGGGCCGACCCGACGTGGCCGATTTCGTACGGCTACGCAGTGAAGCGTCGCGCGAAGTAATCGCAACGAAGGGCACTGGTGGGCGAGCCACCAGTGGCACCCGAAGTGCAACAGGCGGTCACTTGCCCGACCAATCGGTCTCATAAAGCAAGTGACCGCTCGGGACCATGCCGAGCTTTTGATACACGGCTTGCGCCCGCTGGTTGGCGTGTTCCACATAGAGCCTCAGTCCGCAGGTGCCCGGCGTCTCGCGAGCTAGTCGGGCCACATGTTCATGCAAGCTGCGAAAGACGCCGCGTCCGCGCCAGTCGTCGCGCACGTAGACGCTTTGAATCCACCAAAAGAGACCGTTGCGCCAATCGCTCCATTCGTACGTGATCATGAGTTGGCCGACGATCGCGCCGTCGGTCTCGCTCGCGGCCACGAAATAGCGGCCTAGCTCCGGTCGCGCGAGCACTGCGGCAACGCCCGCGTTGATCGTCACCGGATCGAGTCGCTTGTGCTCGGTTTCCCAAGCCAGCCGACAGTTGAATTCTGCGATGGTCGCTGCATCCGCAATTGCGGCATCTCGAAGCGTCGGCATGGCGGGCGAATTTAATACGGTTTGTGGTTTCGGTTGACGCCCGTCGGCGATTGGCCGATAGTGAACTTCCCGCCCGATTCTATCCCGCCTCGGAGCCGTACCCAATGCGCCGCTTCCTTCTCTGCGCGTTGCTCACGTTCGTCCCGTCCGTCGCTTTAGCGGCCGTCGGATTCCGCCAACTTACGACGGCCTATCCCTGCGCCGTGCAGGTCGGCACCAAGGCCGAGATTCAGCTCCGCTCGAACTTCACGCTCGCCGGCACGTACGCGTCGTTCTTCGTTCCGGCCGGCCCGGCCATGCGGCTGTTGGAAACCAAGTCCATCGAAGCGCCGCTCACGCGCCGCGGCGGCGTCGGGGTGCCGTTTAAGTTCGAGGTATCGGT